>CALUQI010000032.1 GCA_944322875.1 Candidatus Gastranaerophilales bacterium | reverse complement strand
TTCTTCGCTTTCTTTGCATAAAAATATCAGTTCGTTCTTCTTGTGGTTAGGTATTTTTTTTGAGTTTAAATATTTTTTCAGTTTTTGTTTCCCTTGCATACCTAGCGGAACTATTGTGTCTCCGTTTGTTCTGTGTCTTAGTGTTAAGTTGATATCTTCTATTTCCACATATGCTGTGTTTGAATTGTCATTTGGGTATTGCGCCGGTTTTGTTTCGGTACTTTTTATTGTAAATAACTTGTCTTCGTATCGGTATGTGCCTTCTGTGTTGATTGCTAATTCAGTTGTTTTTATTGAGCTCTTTTTTATTAGCTCTATTATTTTGCTGTTTACAAAAATCCACTTATCTTTGTTTAAAGAATGTGTTTTCCCTGATTTTGAGTTTCTGTTTGTTTGTATAAATTGTTGTATCTCATTTATCTTTTTTTTATCATAGTCCAATTTGTTGTCGCGTAAAAATTTGTGTATTATTGCTGATTGCATAGTGTAATCTTTATCGCAAAATTCATCTGTTGAGTATTCAGTAAGCTGTTTTATCTCTTTTTCAATGATTCTGTTTGTATTTGATGCATTTTCTGATAACTCGTTTAATCTTACTTCAAAATCGGGGACTGATTCTCGTATTTTGGGGAAAATTTCGTGTCTTATTTTATTCCTCATAAATGAAGTGTCAAAATTTGAGCTATCTTTATTAGGATTTAGTTTTTGTTCTTTGCAATAATCTTCAATTTCGTTTCGATAAACTTTTAAAAGCGGTCTGTAATATATGTCCCTTTGCTCTGCTATCCCTTCTAAACCTTTTATTCCCGTACCCCTGGTAATTCTGTAAAATACCGTTTCAGCATTATCGTTCGCATTGTGGGCTGTTAGTACTATTTTAGAGTTAAATTTTCTTGCACACTTGCTTAAAAAATCATACCTTGCTTCCCTTGCTGCAGTTTCTGTGTGTGGAATTATTCCCGGTAGTTTTTCGCTATAATAAATTATGTCTTTACAATATTTTCTACAGTTGTCTTCTTCCTGATCACTCTCTTGACCCCGCCAATTATGGTTTAGGTGGGCCGCTATTAACTTTAAATTATATTTTGGGGCTAATTTTTTCATTATATCCAGAAGACACATTGAATCGTATCCTCCTGAAAATGCTACTATTATATTATTTTTAGGCTCTAAAAGCTTGTATTTATCTAAAAATAATTCAACTGTGGTTGTTAGCATGAGTGTTTTTTTATACCTTCTTTTATTTCTACCGCATCCACACCTAGGGTTTCTAGAGCTTTCATTGCTAATGAATCCGGTTCTGTTGTTATTGCAAGAAGCATGTGCCCAGATTCTATTTTATCCTTGTTCTCTGATTTCGCAAATTCCCAAGCCTTTTCTAAAACTCGTTTTGCACGCTTGGTAAATACTATTTCTTTGTCGAAGTATTCGTTACCAAATCCAACAAGTTTTTCTACTATGCAGCGGGCATCTTTTATGCTGATTTCTAACTCACTGAGGACTATTGCACCGATTCCTGTGGCTTCTCCAATTATTCCGAGAAGAAACATCTCTGTTCCCACGATTGATTTCCCCAGGCGTCTTGCTTCTTGTTTTGCCAGCCTTAGAATAGTTAAGGTTTCCGGCATTTGTTTTTCGATTGGTTTAATTATACTATGTGCTAAGTCATCATCGTTTACTTGTAATTCTTTTAATATATCGTAGGCTATTCCTTTTTTGGTTTTTAAAAGCCCTAATACTATGTGTTCGGGTAAAACAACTGAAGAACCAAGCTCTTTTGCGGTTTGAAGTGCAAGATGCATTGTGCGAAATGCATTTGGTGTGAATATTATCTGTCGTCCCTCATATTCAGATTGCCTTGTTTGAATTTTTGCTAATTCCTCTTCAAAGTTTGCGGATGTTACACCATAATGTGCAAGTATTTGGGATAAATCCGAATTTTTATCCTCTAGTATTGAAGATATTATCTGTTCTGTACCCAATATTTCATAGTTTGATGCCGATAATTTTGATACTGCACGTTCAAATACTTTTGCTGATTGACTGCTGTCAAATATGGAATCGGTCTCTGTTGATAAATTTATTTCCGGTTCTTTTGATTCGTCTATTTCCGGATGGTAAAGTTTTTTTGTTTTTCTTTGTACTAGTTTTTCTAATAATTGTTTTGACTTGTGTATATCAAAGCCCATTCTTTCAAGAGTTTTACTGTTATTAGAATTCTTATCATTTATTACTGCTAAAAATAAGTGCTCGTATAAAACTGTTGAATTCCCAGATTTCATTGCAAAATCAAGAGTTTGTCTAAGCAATACTTTCATGGAATCACTAAATGCAAGTATCGGTAAATTCTTATCATATTCCCCCGTACTTATTCCTTTTGTCAGTTCACGTTCTAAATTATCAGCATTTATGTTGTATGATTTGAATATTTTTAGTGATATACCTTTAGCCTCTTTTACAAGCGCCAAAAGAAGATGCTCAGGTAATACACTTATACAATGCGATTTAACGGCTATGTTCTGAGCCTCGGTTACTACATTTATTGCTTTTTCCGTAAATTTCTCAAACAAATTATTCTTCCTCTGCTATGTCCATGGTGTCAATGTATTCGGCTACTTTGTTGAATTCATCGTCATCATCTATACTTTCAAAGATATAGTCTTCGCCGTCTTTTGTCAACCTCATTAGTACTACTTCTTCTTCGTCAACTTCTTCGGATGTCTCTTCTGGAATTAGTAGGGCATATTCTTGTCCGTCAACTTCTACTATGTCAAAAAGTTCAAAATTTATTACGTTACCGTTTTCGTCTGTTGTTTCTATTAGCTGTTTTTCTTCTGTCATATTTTACCTTTCCTTTCTTGATAAATATTGTTCCAGTATTATGCAGGCACTTTCAATATCTATTAGTCCCTTTTCTTTTCGGTAGTCTATTTTCCTTGATCGTAAATTGTTTTCTGCTTCGTCTGATGTTAGTCTTTCATCTTCAAATATTATATCAAAATTATTCAGATTTTGTGCAAATTGTCTGCAATCTTTTGCTTGTTGACCTTCAGTATTGTCCATGTTTAAAGGTAAACCAATTATTATTTTCTTCACATTGTTTTCTTTGGCTATTTTAGTTATTTCATCTATAGCAGCATTTTCCGGAATCCTTGAAATATACGAATGCCCCGTTGCTGTAATTAATAAGTAATCACTTAGTGCGATTCCTATTCTTTTTGTGCCTATATCCAAACCCATTACTTTGTACACGTCCACAATCCTTCTATTTCTTTAATTATTTCGTTAAGTTCGTTTAATGTATATTGTCCGTTGTTTAAGTCGGTATTATATTTTAGACTTAAGTAGTATTCGTAGATGCTTCTTTTTAGTATGGTTTTGAAATAACTTGTCAGAGCATCATCGTCGTGGTATAGACTATATAACAATTCAGCATCAGTTTTTTCGCCTATAGATTGTTTTAAAAATGCTGCTGATAATAATCGGTTTTGCCACGTCAGTTTCTCTTCTTCGTAGAATATTTTGTAGAGGTATTCATCTACCAGCCCATCTAAGTTAGAAGTACCTTTTTGAAGTAATTCCTCAAATTCGTCACTGTAATGCCCTTCTAAAAACCATTTCTTAGTAAATTGCATTTCGAAAATCTTTTCTAAGTCATTTTGTGTTAGTTTTTTCTTCTCCAGTGATTCTGAAAGTATTTCCTTAAATGTCCTCTTATCTGAATCTATATCTGCTAATAAGTTTCTCCAACATACGTATTCATATGGCATTAGCCAGTTGTTATTTGCTGTTTTTGAAAGCCTTTCCGCCTGAAGTAATATTGTTTTTGCATCCTTAGGTGACAATTCCAATTCACTTTCATTTTTGAAAAATCTTTCTATGATTTTTTCGCATTCAAATTCTGAAATCTCGTTAAACCCAAAACAATCTCTTATCCCGTGGTAGTCGTCTATTACTACTGCTACAAAACGTATTTTTCCTGAAACTGTTTTTCTGGTAAATATTATTGCTTGATTGCCGTGACCATCAGGATATGTTGCGTAAAACTTGTATGGCAAAGACTCGGATAAAATTTCCTTATAGAAAATAGCCGAGTTGTCTTCACGTATGCCGGATATTTTTAAAGTAGAAATGTTTTTTTTAACGAGCGGTTTTATCCTTTCATCAACTTGTTCTAAAGATGAATTTAATGCGTGATAGGCAAGTTGTGATTTGGATTTGCCCAGTATATCAAGTGCTGCCAGTCCGGCTTCACTTGTTGGTTGTGACTGGAAAACTGGAATTAATATATTCGCCAGTGTATCTTCACTGTAGTCGTTTGCCAGAGAATTAATAAGTGTTATTTTATCGTGTGTGCTTAGTGATGTTAGAAAATCAAGAAAATCAATTTGAATTTCTGGATTTACTATCGCGTTATTTAACATTTTTGAAGTTTCTGCATCCAAAATCTCCGTATTTAAAAGCTCATCTCCACAGTCAAGTTCCCAATTGTTATCTAACCCTCTCAAAAAATTAAGGGTTATTATCTTTACGTTATTTGATGAAAGAGGGTTTTTTAATAGTTCCCATAACTTCTTTGTCAATTCTGCTTTATCGGCGTAACGTTCTAATAAAAAACATATAATTGTACCGTCTTCCGTTTTTAGATTATATAGCTCTTTAAGTAATAATTTTACAATGGTTCTTTTATCGTTTTGAGCATCAAGAAGGCTTATGTCCTCTATACAAGATGAAATATCTTTACTTCCTTCAAATTTTGAAATTATAGCGATTATTTCAGCTTTTAATTCAAAAGGATTTAGCTGTCTGAAGTGACTTTTGACCATTATCTTTTAGCTTTCCCCCAAAAGGCATCAAGTATTTGTTGTGCTTCAGCTGATGGCATTCTATCGTTTAGTATAAGGTATTGCACAGCAATCATTGCACATTCGGAACATATGTTTACTCCCGGTCCTTGTACCATCTTTAGTACTTGGGTGTTTGGTCTGTGGCAAAAACTACAGTATACTAAATCGTTTTCTTCCTCGTGTTCTTTTTTGGAACCTAATTTTACGACTTTTGCCATTTGTATTTCTCCTTTATATTAATTGTAACTTAAATTAATAAAATTTGCCATCTTTTTGTTTTTAGCTTATAATTACTTTACAAGGTTTGAGAGGGGTTCGATGAAAAAAGCTTTATTACTTGTAAGTATATTATTTGTATCAGTGTTTTCAACTGCCTGCATTAATAATTTTGCAGTACAAGAACTTAATTCTAAAGCTAAGGTTTATCTTGAAGAAGGTGATTATAACCTTGCTATTGAACGGTTGAAGTCAAGTATTGATTTGGATGATTCTATTTTTGAAACGCATTATAATTTGGCTGTTGCTTATACTCAGGCTGAAGATTATCTTAATGCTATTGAAGAGTTTAAGGTCGCGGCTAAATTGAATTCTGAAGTTCCGGATGTGTTTTATTCTCTTGCTATTGCGCAGGAAAATTTAGCTCATGATCTTATCCGGGGTACTATAAGGATTAGTGAAAACAATGAATTGTATAAACCTCAACTAGAAAATCAAGATGAGGATTCTTTCGTGGCTGATGAAAAGGTGGTTTCGTATGCCGATAATTTAAAAGATGAGGCTGTTGCTAATTATAAACTTTATCTTGATAAAGCTCCTGATTCGTCTGATGCTCAGGAGGTTAATCAAAGAATAAAAACTTTGATGAATAACGATTCTGAATCGGTTATGGCTGAGTGATATGATTATTCAGTCGCCGGGTGATGTGTTTTGTACTGTTTTTAATGCCCCAATTTACTGGTATGGCATAATTCTTGCTTTGGCTGTCCTTGTTGGTGTTATTTCTGCTGAAATCTTGGCGAAATCTTTTAAAGAAATTCCTTCCGGATTTTTTATTGATAATTCTCCAATTGTTATTGTTACAGGTATTCTTGGTGCTAGATTATATTATTGCTTAGTTAATTTCTCCTATTATGCAAAATATCCTGTTGAAATTCTTGATTTCCGTCAAGGAGGTTTGTCTGTTCACGGTATGTTGTTTGCAGGAATTCTTTCTGTTGTTCTCCTTGCTAAAAAATATAATGTGCTTAGAATCCTTGATATTTTAGCTTGTTCGACTGCGTTAGCTCAGTCAATTGGAAGATGGGGAAATTTTTTTAACTCTGAAGCATTTGGAATCCCAACTTTTTCTGATTGGGGAGTTTTTATTCCTTTCTCACACAGACCTGTTATGTATCTTAATTATGAGCTCTTTCACCCTACTTTTCTGTATGAATCTTTTTTTGATTTGTTGATCTTTTTTATTTTATACTTTTCTTTGAAAAAATTTGATAGAGGTTACACTTTCTTCTTCTATTTGTTTTTGTATTCCGTCGTAAGATTTTTTGTAGAAGGATTAAGAGTGGATAATGTTTTGTTTGTTTTAGGACTGCCTATTGCTCAGTTAGTCTCTATTATTTTATTGCTTGTTGCTCTTGCAGGTATTTTTATACTTTTTTATTTGGAACGTTTCGCGTCTAAAAATTAACTGTTTGATTTTATGTTTTTTTTGTTCATAATTTTCTTATGAGTGTAAAATTTGAAAAATCCCCTTTGATTTGGCTTGCAGGTGCTCATTTTGTTAATGATATCTACACGGGTTTTTTGAACCCGATTATGCCTTTTATTGCTGCTAAAATAGGCATATCCATGGCCGTTGCTACTGTTGTGTTAAGTATTTCTCATATTTTTTCGTCATTATTACAGCCTATTTTTGGCTTTTTTGCTGATAGTATTTTTAAACGCTGTTTTATTTTTTGGGGCTTAATCTTTACTTCTGTGTTTATTCCACTTGCTCCTGTTTCGTTAAATTTGTTTTTAATGGTCCTTTTTATTATACTTGGCAGTCTTGGTTCAAGCCTTTTTCATCCTCAAGCGCTTGGGTTAGTTAATAGGTTTTCCGGTATTGAAAAAGCTGCTTTTATGGGTTTGTTTTTAGCTTTGGGATCTTTGGGTTACTCCTGTGGACCTTTGCTTTCTGCTTTTGTTACACAGTTTCTAGGACTTCATTTCTTGCCGCTTCTCTCTTTTTTGGGGCTTGTTTGGGCTTTTGCTATGTTTAAATTCGTACCTAAGATGCATGATAATTTTGTCTTATCTCCTAAACTTGATTTCACCATTGCTTTTAGTGAAATCCTCTTGAATAGAAAGCTTAATATTCTAAATATTATTTCTATGCTTAAATCTTTGATTTCTACATCTTGTTTTATTTTGTTGCCATTTCTCTGGAAAGATATGGGACATTCTCCATTTTTTATTGGGACTGCGCTTTTTTTGTTTATATTTGTTGGTGGTATTGCTTCGTTATTGAGTAGACGATTAGAAAAATTTGTCGGAACACGTTATGTTTTTTATATTTCAATGATTTCTACTTTGCCTCTTATGATTATTTTGGTTCTTTCGTATCAAAAATTTCCGTTCCTTGCGTTGGTTGCTTATTTTGCTATGGGGTTTACAACTATGTTGGCTGTCCCTGTAACTATGAATATGGCACAGAGTATTATCCCGAAGTATAAAAGCATTATCGGCGGATTTATTAATGGATTTTCTTGGGGTATCGTGGCTATTCTTATGTCAGCTCTTGGTTTCTTGGCACAAAAACTCGGTATAACAAATGTTTTAATTGTCGTATCAATATTCCCTGCTGTATTTTCTGTTTTTGTTGGGAAACTTTTTAATGATGATTTACACAATTAATGGTATGTTCCGGTTTTATCTCATTATATGGAACTAAGTTGCCTTGTCTGAAGTTTGTCCTTAAATCGTTTTTGTTCGAAGCTTTTGAAACAACTGTTCCATTCCCTATAAAATAATCTTTTACATTACGCGCTGTAACATGCTTTGTTTGATACAATTTACCTATTGCAGATACTAACATAACCCCGACCTACTTATCTTATTTCCTCACTTATTTTATATCAAACATCTTATTATTTCAATTTGTTTTATTAACTTTTGTTAATTTTTTAGAAACTTCTGAAATTTGCTATTTTTTATATACTTTATATATATACATTAAATAAAACGAGTGATGAGAGAGAATTTCCGTTTAAAGAGAGAAGCAATTTCCTATTTCCTAGAAAAGATTTAGCCCCTTACAAGGGGCTTTTTTTTATTCAGATTCATTTATTACGTGTATTTTTATAAAGTTTGTTCCGCCAATTAGCACATTAGGGATTGAACCTGTGATGATTACAGTATCTTTACTCTTAAAATTTAATTTTTTTGTAAGAAATGAGTCCATTTTTTCAAGCGTGGATCTGTCTATTTTACCGTCAAATTTTAGGTTTATTGGGAAAACGGCTCTGTATAGTTTGATTGTTCTGCATATTGCAATATCCGGACAACAAGCAAGAATTGGTACGGATGGTTTACTTTCGGATAAAAATACTGGTGTAAAACCAGTTGCGGTTAATGCGATTATTGCTTTTATGTTCGGGATTTTCCTTAACATGTCTGACAGTGCCAAACCTATTGCCATAGCTTGGGTGTTATTCTGTTCAATCATCCTTTTTGAAAATGCGTTATGGTGAAGGAAATTGCTGCTTTCTACATTTTCAGATATCAACCGCATCATCTTTACAGCCTCTATCGGATATTTGCCGGCAGCTGTCTCACCTGAAAGCATTATTGCATCTGTACCGTCCAGTATTGCATTTGCAACATCCGATGCTTCAGCCCTTGTTGGAATTGGATTTTCTATCATACTTTCCAACATTTGTGTTGCTACTATAACTGCCTTACTTTTTAGGTTAGCCTTTTTTATTATCGTTTTTTGCACGATTGGAACTTTTTCGGTGGAAATTTCTATTCCTAGGTCGCCTCTCGCTACCATTATTCCGTCTGATAGCTCTATGATTTCGTCGATATTTTCTACTGCTTGAGGTTTCTCTATTTTTGAAATTATCTTTATTCTGCTTTTTTTCGATTTCAATATTTGCTTTAGTTGTTCAACGTCGTTTGCGTTCCTTACAAATGATAAACCTATGTAATCTATTTTATTTTCAACTGCAAAGTCTATAAAAATTTTGTCTCTTTTGGTTAACACATCTATGCTGCCGGTTGAGCCCGGAATATTTATTCCTTTCCGTTGTTTTAGTAATCCCTCGGTTATTACTTCTGCGTGTACAATTTCATTTTCTACCTGTTTTACTATTAATTGAAGTTTTCCGTCGTCTATGAGTATTTTTTCCCCTATTGAAACGTCATTTGCTATGCCTGAATAGTCAACAGGGATTATGTTATCTGTCATTGATTTTTGATGTTTGAATTTTACAATTGTTCCTTTCTTTAGTTCAATTGGTTCATCCAAGTTCCCTATACGTATCTTGGGACCCTGTAAATCCAATAATATCGGTACCAGCTGTTTTCTTTCTTTTTCCAGTGATCTTATTATGTCAAGTGTCTTCTTGTGTGTTTCCGGTGTTTCGTGTGATGAATTAATTCTAAACATCGTTACTCCGGCGTCTAAAAGCTCACGTAGAATTTCTTTATTGTTGCTTGCCGGGCCAATGGTTGCCACTATTTTGGTCATTCTGTAATCGTACATCTCTATCCCTTCAAATTTATTGTTCTATGCTAATACTATTTACAAATTCCTATTTTTAAGTTATACTATAAAAAAAGTTTGGTTACAAGTTGTAAAAGAGGAAGTTGGATTATGAAAAAAATTTTTTCTGCTTTATTAGCTTTTTCAATGGTTTCCTGGTATTCTCTGCCTGTTTTCTCTGCTGATATTCAGATTATGGATGTAGCAAATGATTATTGGGCAAGACCTGAAATTGTTGATGTGGTTTCTAAAAATGTTATGTCTGTTGATCAGTCAGGAAATTTTTACCCTGAAGATACTGTTTCCAGGGTTGAGTTTGTTAAATCTTTGTTGAAATTGTTGTCTAACGATAACCTTAATGTGAACATATCTAATAGTTTCACTGATGTTTCATCATCTAATCCTAATTATTCGGATATCCTCCGTTCTCAACAGTTAGGACTTGTTTACGGTTATCCTGATAAAACTTTTAAACCGAATCAGGTTATGCTTAGAGATGAAACTCAGTCAGTTGTTAGTCATATAACTAAGGATACGAGTGCAGATCTTTCTGTTATTAATAATTTTTCAGATGCTGCCGAGGTTCCCGATTGGGCTAAACAGTCTTACGCTAAATCTTTGGCTTATGGGCTTTATATAAATTATCCAAACCCAAATGAATTAAGACCGCTTGATAAGTTGACCCGTGCTGAAGCTGCTGTGCTTTTGGCTAAGATTGATGATAAAATCAGTTTGGTTAAAGATGAATATGTTGGCCCGGATCTTGAAAAGACACTTGCTATTGAACATTTGGATATTAACAAAAAAGCTCCTTGTCATTCTGTAAAAATTACAAATAAACGTAATTTGATTCTCAGCGGTAATGTTTTAGAGGTAGCCTTTTCCGATAAATTCAGATCTGAGTTAGCTGATGCTGGTCAGGATGTTAAGTTCATTAATCCTCAGGATATTTCAACCGTTGAAGGTACACTTTTGATTCCGGCAAATTCCGTCTTTAAAGGTACAGTGTTAGAAGTTAAAAAACAAAGATGGTTTAATAAAAATGCCAGAGTGTATATTCAGTTGAATGAAATTTGCACTCCTGACGGTAAAAAAATTGATCTTAACGCTAAACCTTTTTATAAGGATTATGCTTTAAAAGAAGGCCCTTGGATGACCGCTGGTAAGGTTGCTCTTTATACTGTTGGACTTGGTGCCGTTGGTATTGGTTCAGGTGTAGGGTTTGCTTTTATTCCTAATCCTGCTAAAATTGGTACCGGTATTGCTATCGGTGCTCCAATTGGTGCCGGTGTTGGTTTGATTACAGGTTTAGTTACACCTGGTCTTAAATATCATGCTAAAGCTGGTGAACAAATTTACGTTATTTTATGCGATGATACCAGTATTTACAAGTAAAGCTTTTGTTTAATTTTCTAAAGACGGCTTTTGAGCCGTCTTTTTTTGTACTTTTTTACAACTGCTAATTGCTAATATATATTATACATTCTACTATTGTTTTACTGTTTTAATCCTTCATAATGTTTGTACAGCCAAGTTGGCTATTAGTTTAAGGAGTACGTTATGAAAAAGTCTATTACTAGTTTGTTGTTTTTTACTTTTATGCTTTTGCCTGTTCAAGGTGCTTTTGCTTGGACATATGACGGAATTAATAGTTTAAATCCTTTTACAGGTTTTAGAAATTGCAATAAGTGTGAAAAAGTTAAAAAACCGAAATGCCACAAAGTTAAAAAATGCAATGAGTGTAATATGGTTAAAGTCAAACCTAATTGTGCTGAATGTACAAAGGCTTTTAATACATATGAATACTGATGATTTTGTGGAAATTAAATACGGGCACAGTCTGCGTGCTCGTATTTTTTAATAATCAATATTTTTTAGGGCATTGAATATTTTATCTGTTATTTGCTGAATATATTCTTGGCTAACCAAACCATTTATTACAGCATCTGCAATTTGATAGTTTGGTCTTATATATTCTTGGGCAGTTCTGTTAACATCTTGAAATTGTAAATCAGCTGCTTTACCTGTTTTCCCTCTTAATGCTGCTCGTTTGTACCAGCGTTCTTTAATTACCTCCAAAGGTGTAAATACATATACTTTTACATCCATTATTTCAGCTAATCCGCTGTTTAGAACATATAGACCCTCAGTTAGCACTACTTTTGCCGGATGCTTCACATCTCCGTTAGGATCTGATACGCAGGTTACAAAATCATATTTTGGTGATGTAATTGTACGGAATGATTTTAATTCTAATAAGTGTTCTTTCATTAATGACAAATCTATTGCATTGGGTGTATCAAAGCTAAAGCCGGTTTTAAATAATGCTTCATAACTGCCTGCTTCTTGTAGTTCTTTGGATGTGTCTCTATAATAGTCATCACATCTTATGACTGTGTATATACCTTCTTTTTTTTCTTTAACACATGCTTTTATTGTATTGTCAACAAATACAGTCTTGCCGGAAGCGCTTTCGCCTGTTATTCCTATTAAAAATGTCTTTTTCTTCTCTTGAACAACTTTTCGTGCAATATTTAGTATTAGATTTTCTGATATCTTTAAAAATAACGGTTGTACTGCGTGTTTATCCTCTTCTAATATTGCTTTCAGTGCATCTACTATCTTTGATATTACTTCCATATCACGTCGACTTGAATAGTAATCATATCCGGTTAATTGAAAATTTTTCATTTGACTTCCCCTTGAATAATTACTATTTTACTGTAAACTTCTTTAATTTTCCCTTAATTAATAAATTTTGTAACAATATTGTTTAAAAAATTAAAGTTTATGGGTAATAATTACGTATATAAACCTGTGAAGATAGGAGTATAAAATGTATCAAAATGAAATTTTTTCAAATGTTATCACTGATTCTAAAAAATGTGGTTACGATGACTTGACAGTAGAAATTAAAGGTATGGAGGCTGCTATTGAAAAATTTTTTAGTAAGATTTTCAATACGATGTCCTCTGTATCTGAACGTGATTACAACGTTACTTCGCTTTAGATAAGGTATAAAAAGGCCTTTATGGCCTTTTTACCTTATGCTGCGGGGTTGTAGTACTGTACGTTGTTAAAATTATTTATAAATGGATTAAAGCTGTTTGTATATGATGCAAATGGGTTATTATGACGGTTTTCGTTTATTTCTCCTTTTGACAGTGAGTATAATGCTTTTAGTCCATCATCTGTGTCGTCTGTTTCTTGCTGTTTATTGTTTATTGTAGTGTTATTTGTTTGTGGTACCTCTGTTTGGGTTTTTATTGTTTCGTTTTGAGATAATGATTTTGAAACTCTTTTTAAATTATTGACAACATCATTGACATCATTTTCTGCTATTTCACCTTTTTCTATATTTTGTAATGCGACTGTTGCTATTTCTGCTTGCAGCGCTGTATCTTTTCTGGCTTGCACTGCTAATTTTTGTGTTTGTATTCTATCTGCTATTTCGATTTCATCATCGCCTACAATTTCTCTTGCTAGTTTTCCGCAAGCCCAGCTTCCAACGATGCCTCCAATAATTCCTATTCCGGCTCCTACGGCTCCGCCTATTACTGTGCCGATTGGACCCCCTATTGTCGTGCCTATAATTGCACCGATTTTGGCCCCTGCTAGTCCTCCTATTTTAGCACCAGCTATGAAACCAACTGTATCTGCGGCTACTTTTACTGTCGATTTTACAATTTGTTTTTCTCCACTGTCTGAACCTAATTTTTGGTATGTTTCAATAATTGTTGGGACTTCCATTGCTAAGCTTATTGCTGCCATCGCGCCCCCGCCTTTTACGCATTTTAGACCCTTTGATGCTGTTCTTACAAGCTTGTTTTTGCTCATTGTTCCTTTTAATATTTTATTTTCTATTGTTCTTAAACCTGTTTTATTTTTTATGTTGCTTAAGGTCCTGCCTAGTTTGCTTGTCTTTTTGATTTCACCTGCTGCTTTGGCATTGTTTATCGTTATTGCAGCTTTCGTTTCTGCAATTTCTATTGCTCGTTTTGCACTTCTAAGTCTTTTCCCGCTTAGATTCTTTGCTTTGTTTTTTAGATTTTTTACATCTTCGTATATTTCTGCGTACTTTAATCTGTTAGTTTTATTTATTATCTCTTTTGTGTTTTTTCTGGTTTTTATATTTTTTCTTATTCTTGTTATTACTCCATCTGTATTTTTTACTTTTAGTATCCTGTTTTGTCTTTCTCTGACTGCTATTTCTTCTCTTAATTTGCTAATATCTTCTGCTGGTGTGTTTTCTATTTGTTTTAGGATACTGTTCTTTTCTACTGTATTCCAAAAATTCCCCTTTAATGCTTCTCTATTTGCTTTGTAGAGTGTTGTTTTTCGTATAGTATTGTCGTATACGTTTTTAAATGCATTTCCGTAATTGCCGTGATTGTTGATCATAAACTTTGGAAAATCCCAAATCGCTGATTTTCCGATTTTGTATGCTGCCGGTAGTGCCATAAAGCCTCCACAGTATATTAAATACTCTTTTAATTCTTCAGAATCGTCTGCCCTGTTTATGGCGGCTCCCGTTGCGGCTGCTGCCAGGGTATACATGTCTCTTGTGCTTACTTTGCCTATTGTTTCACCCATATTTTCCCCGTATAATTTTTCCTCGTATTTATATAAAGTTTTTTCCACTCTCTAAATTGCTTTTTTATTAACAAATGTAAAGCCCTTTTTAAGGGCTTTAATTTATGCTTGAAGATTTAATTGTTGCTGCTTGTTGAATGCGTTATACATGAAATCATCATTTAGATTTGAGTTATTGTATAATTTGTTGTTCATCCACATTAATTGCTCTGGAGTAAACATGTTATTTTGATTTAAAATTCCGGCTGCTGCTTGGCTGTTTTCAGCTGCTGTCCCTGTTGTTTCAACCATTTGTGCGGTTTTTTCTTCTTGTTCCATTTCCCTTTCGGAGTAGCTTTTCCCTACAATTTTGCTCATTATCCAGTCACCTGCAATAAATCCAACGATTCCTCCGATTGGACCGCCTATTGCCGTGCCTAATGCGCCTAATATCGTGGCTCCTCCTAGTCTTGCACCTGCTTTTACTATTTCGGCTCCGCCTTGGACTATTCCTTCGTTTATAGTTGCTTTTACTATATTTGGTATTTCAAACCCTATCATTAATAAAGAGCCTATAAGCGGCATTCTTGTTCCTATACCTTTAAATAGACCGCCAATCTTACCCAATAATACGTTTTTTCCAGCCTTTTGTGCTTTATATCCACCTATTTTCCAGCCTTGAGCTATTTTTTTAGGAATTGTTTTTAGCCCTTTAATTGTACTTTTTAAAAAGTCACCGTTTTTGGCTTGGTTGACCGCTGCATGTTTTTCAGCTGCTTTACCTGCTGCTTTTGTACCTGTCCACATATCTTGCCAAAATCTTTTTTTGAATGGATTCTTTGTAGTCAATGATTCTTTATATGCCTTTGCCATTACTTCTTGTCCTGTTCCAAATACTGTTGGAACATAGACTTTTATACCCCTTTTTGCATAGCCTAATGCTGACAAAGCAATTCTGCTGACTGTGCCCATATGTACACCAACCTTTCAATAACCTTTCCTATAATTATTAAAAAAAATTTAGCTTTAAATATTGCCTTTATTAAAATCAAATCTTAATATTTCTTAAAATTAAATTTATTTAGGTTGTTGTACATAGTTGTTTATTCAGATATGCAAAGAACTTTTTTACTACTGAAACTCCTGCCATAACCTCCGTCATAACCGTTTATTATTGTGTTTGACGAATTATAGTATCTGCTGTATACATCTGTACTATTTATCTCTTCTTTTGACCATAATGAGAATTCACTGTTTCCGGTTATTCCAATTTCTGCTGCTTTTTCATAATTTAATCTATTTGAACCTAAATATACATTCTGTCTCGCTCCGGTATTTGAAATCCCGTAAAGCATGTCTGCAATTCTTGCTAATTGTACCATTGATGGGAGTTTATCAACTCCGCCACAAAGTTTTACGGCGCCTGCCCAGTAATCGGAATCGTAATAACAATATCTTATTCCATAGCCTTTGGCTTTTAATTCTTCACATTCTGCTTTTGTTATTGGATCTGGGGAAAATGGTTCTGATAAGCAGGTCCCGTCTGCGAGTTCTGTATTACACATAAAATGTCCATCTAGTGCTATTACATTTATGGATCTTAGGTCTTTACCTTCTGTGTTGGGTTTTTTATATCCTGATGTGTCGTATATCATAGCAATGCAGTTAGTGCCTTTTATTTGATTACTATAGGGATCTTGATAACAATCAGGATTATATGCTATTAAACCAGTATTACCATTAGCTAATTGTATGCCTAATACCTCTGTATTCCACGTAATTTGACCAAGTTCGGATGATGTTTTTATATTGGATGTGTCAACTTCTGCTGAGTTTCTTCCCCAATATACTCGGTCTTCAAAACACGAAATTATATTGGTTGATTTGCATATTTTAGTTATTTTTAGATGTTTGGAAAGCTCTTGAATGAATGATTCTGTTGTACTATATCCAGCCAGGGTGGCTTGCGTGTTCATGACTTTTAATGCTTGTTCTAGTTTTTGTTCAAAAACTTCAGATGCAGTTGCCCAAACTTTTGTTTGGTATTTTTCTACTATTGATGGTATTGTTAATGATGCTGCAAATCCTACTATTGCCATTGTTAATATCGCTTCAGTGAGCGTGTATCCGAATAATTTGATTTGATAGTGATTTTTTAAATCTGTCTTTATTACTTTTTCGAAAATTTTATACATATACTCACCAGCATCACCATTTATTTTGTATCTGTTAATTTTTCTACATTAAACCCAAGTCTTTTAAAAATTGATTGTTGTTCGATAGTGCCTCCAGTTTTTCATCTACAAAAGGATCAATTACACCTTCGTTGAAAAGTTGTTTCACTAACTCGTTGTGATTTTTATTTTCAGGATTTGACAGCACTAATTTTTTAAAATTACCTATATCCTTTTGCTTTTCGTATAGTTCAAGTGCTTTTTTAGAGATGTTTTTGAGAAATTCATTTTTTGGCATGGTAAATTCTTTTTCAATCGGCAACGATGTCGATTGAAAATTATTTTTATTTTTTTCTGCCTTTAATTGTTGCGCAAGTTTTTTAAACATTAACATCCCTCATGTTATATTATCACTATTTTACTATAAGTTTACATCAATCGC
>CALUQI010000031.1 GCA_944322875.1 Candidatus Gastranaerophilales bacterium | reverse complement strand
AACAGTTTAGATAAAGTAGAAAAATATATGGTGGATGCCGCACTTGAATGTGGTGCAACTATTGTCCAAAAATGTTTCCATATGTTTAATCCATACGGGGTTTCCGGTGTTGTAATTATATCGGAAAGTCATCTTGCAATTCACACTTGGCCGGAATTGGGTTATGCAGCTGTTGATTTATTTACTTGCGGCGACAAGTGTGATCCTAAAGTTTCTTATGAATTTTTGAAGAAAATGTTCAATTCTAAAAAAGCGACATTTACTGAATTGAAAAGAGGTATTATTGATCGTGAAACAATGAAAGTTGCTGAAAAACCTTTTGAGATTATGCAGCAATTGGAAAATTGATTTTGTGATTAACCGGATTTGAAAGCCACATTTGTGGCTTTTTTAATTTATGTAAAAAAAATGCAAACATGGCATGACAAACAAAAAATATTATTCTATTATCAATATGCGGAGGCTGGATGCTGGAAAATATTCTTGACAAAAAATCAAATTTTGACTTAACTTCGAAAAGCACGTTTTCGAATGATTCTGATATTTTTACATCACGTTCTTACGCTGCCTTGTTAGCTCGCAATACGATACCTTATTATCATAGAAAACTTGCTGATAATTATGTGATAATTAAAAAAGTTTTTAAGTTTCAGGCGGTAATGAGCAGAATTTCCAATGCAGAGAAAGCATTGCTTAAAAAGTATGATTTCAATACTCTTGAATTTACCACAATGAAACAAATGTATGAAGAATTAACTCTTCTTCAGCGTTGGGCTGCTGATGAAAAGCTTAAACAAGATGCGGAAAAATTATTGGAAATTAGAGTTAAAGAGTTAAAATATTTAGATGCGAGCAGGTATGCATCTGTTTCCAATGAGATTTACAACGGTTATGTAGCTCTTGAGCATTATCTGCAGGAAATAAGTCGTTTTCCAAATTAATATTAATCAGAATTTAATGGTTGTCGTTAGTTAGGTTTTAAGTTATGACTGATTATGATTTTTATATAGTTCCAACACCGATAGGCAATTTGGGGGATATGACTTTTCGAGCAGTTGATGTATTGAAGTGTGTTGACATAATTGCTTGTGAAGATGTGCGTGTTACAAAAAAGTTACTTAATTACTTTGGGATTAAAACACAGTGTATTTCATATCACAAGTTTAACGAAAAAGAACGTGTGGATATGTTTTTAAAAATTTTATCAGAAGGTAAAAAAATAGCATTGGTTTCAGATGCCGGAACTCCGTTAATATGTGATCCTGGTGCGGTAATAGTTAATGAGCTTCGTAAGCGTAATATTAAACTCACATCACTTGCAGGGCCTAATGCTATCACTACATTCTTATCACAAATTTCAAGACAGGATGAAGAATTTATTTTTGTTGGTTTTTTACCAAAAACTAATTCTCAAATAAATTCCGTTTTCGTTAAATATAAAAGCTTTGACACGGTTTTTTATGACTCGCCAAATAGAATTTTAAAGACGTTAGAGGCTATAAAGTCGATAAGACCTTCCTGCAAAGTTGCAATAGGCCGTGAGCTTACAAAATTATTTGAAGAAATAATAGTGGGGAATATTGATGATGTAATATTGCATTTCACTAAAAATCCTCCTAAGGGTGAAATTGTGGGTTTAGTTTTCAGAGAAATTGAACAAAAACAAAATGTATGTTTAGATGAAAAAATAAAAATTTTAAAGAAAAGAAATTTTAAGGCAAAAGAAATTTCAATAATTTTATCAGATCTTTATGATTTGAATAAAAACGAAGTCTATAAGCGAATTTTGGAAACATAAAAATTGCCGTGTAAATGTATGATTTTTAATTGTTTTTTTAGTAGTTTGTGATATAATTTCTATTAAGGATAGTAGAAGTTTTAAGGAATCCGGATTCTTGATTTCATATAGAAAACTTAATAAGTTAATTATAACGGTTTTTATAATGCTGGCGTTTCCTCTAAATGCCCTTGCGATAGGCGACTTTTGGGGTAGAAAAAGCATAGATCCTGATGTACAAGAAAAGCAGAATGTTGAATCTGTTGAGACGGATGATGAGCAATCCACAGAACCACAGCAAGAATCAGCAGTTGAAAAAGAACAAAGAATTATACGAGATATAGAGTTGTATGGTGTTAATGCACTTAGTCCCGAAGAGATTCTTTCAAAAATGATATTGCAAAAAGGTTCGGCTTATAGCAGGGATATTGTTCAGACTGACTTGAAGGCTATTTATCAGTTGGGATATTTTTCTGAGAATATGAGGGCTATTCCGATTAATAATTCCGACGGGACTGTAACGTTAAAGATTATTTTGGAAGAAAACCTTCCGGTTAAAGATTTTACGATTGAAGGTAATACTGTTGTTTCAACAGAAGAAATTTTAGAGTGCCTTTTGCCGATGAAAGGTAAACCACAAAATGTCGCTCAAATAAATCAAGCCATATATGATATTCAAAATATTTATTCTAATAAAGGTTATATATTGGCACGCGTTGAGTCTGTTACTGATGATCCCGATGGAACTATAAATGTCAGCCTGAAAGAGGGAACAATAAACAAAATTATGATTCAAGGGAACGAAAAAACGAAAGATTACGTTATTGAACGTAATGTTTTGACTGAACCCGGCATGATTTATAATGAAAACTTAATTAAAGAAGATTTGGTAAGATTATATGCTTCTCAAGCTTTTAAAGACGTAACCAGAGAAATAGAACCCACAGAGGAAGATCCTGATCTTTACGATGTAACAATAAGGGTAGAAGAACAACGGACTGCAAGTATATCTGTAGGTGGAGGTATTGATACTGTTACAGGTGTATTTGGCTCTTTAGGTATTGCTGATAATAACTTTAGAGGAAGAAATCAGCGTTTATCATTGAATGGTTTGGTTGGTACCGGTGTAATGCTTAATGATGCTTCAGTTAAGGATCATATGAATATTCAGGCAGAATTAAGTTTCTTTGAACCATACTTTTTTAATTCTGACAATTCTTTGATGGCAAAAATATTCTTTAGAGATTTTGGTAGTTATCAAGTTCCTTTGGCTATTGAACAAAGAATAGGTGGAGAGGTTACTGTAGCTCATAGGTTGAAAAAGAATAGGCATGCAACCGCAACATTTTCTTTGGGTGTAGAAAATGTAAATGTTAAAGAAGGTGATTTTAATAAAATAGCAAGCCTTTACAATAAGTACAATATTCCAATAAGTGAACGTGCAAAACAGCTTGAAGGCGGTTTATTTATGTCTTTGAGTCCGGCATTAGTTTATGATACAAGAGATTCTGCAACAGTTACCAGAAAGGGTACACTTGCAAGTATTAGATTTGATGAAGAAATCGGACTTGACGGTTTTGATAAAACACACGGTAAATTGACAGGTATGATAAAACAATATATTCCGGTCGGTAAAAAATCTTCATTATCATTTACAGCGAAGGCCGGAGGTAAGATTCACGGAGATAATATGCCTGAAGTTATGGCATATCGTCTAGGCGGACCTTACACAATAAGAGGTTTTAAGATGAGCGGTGTTGGTACAGGTAGTGCTTTTGTTATGGGTTCTGCAGAGTTTGCAACTCCGATACCTTTTGTTGATAGAACCAGAATCAAATTCTTAAATAATGTCAGGTTAACTGCATTTGTTGATGCAGGTAAAATTTTCGATCCAACGATATCAGATACATTATATGATCGGCCCATGTATGCGGTGTCTGCAGGTGTCGGTGTAAAATTATATATTCCAGGAATGGGACCGTTATCGGTTGATTACGGTATACCGCTTACTAATCCCGGTGCCAACGGTTCCAGAAACGGGTACTTTACTTTTGGTGTAGGTGACTTAATTTATTAATATGGAGGATTATTTAATGAAAAAAATCAAAATGGTTATGTTAACTGCTTTAGTTGCGGTCTTGGCGGTGTGGGGTGTAAAGGCTCAAGCTGCCGGTATTGGTTCAGTTGATTATGGTAAAATCCAAGAAAACTATTCTTTTGCAAAACAGGCTGTGAAAGAGGTCGATGCAAAAGGTTTGGAGCTTCAACAGTATATGATCGACAAAGAAAAACAATACAAATCTTTGGATACACCTTTAAAGAAAAAGAATTTTGAAGAGGCAACCGCACGTGAATTTAAAGCTAAACAAGATGCTTATATGAAGTTAAAGTCAACTAAAGAAGAACAAATTTACAACAAGATTCAAGCTGCAACAAAAGATGTAATGGTGGAACAAAAGCTTGATGCAATTGTTGACGGCAGAGTAATTTTTGTTGGCGGTTTGGATATTACTGATTTGGTTATTCAAAAGTTAAAGACCGGTAAATATTAATATAGAAAAGGAGCATTAATATGAAATATTCGGTAAATGGAGAACAGTATCATATAGGTTTAAAACCAGGTGATGTAGGTAAATATGTAATATTACCAGGCGATCCGAAAAGATGCGTGAAAATTGCCGAATATTTCGATAATGCTGTCTTGATTGCTGATAATAGAGAATACACGACATACAGCGGATATTTAAACGGAGAAAAGGTAAGTGTAACATCTACCGGTATCGGAGGTCCTTCAGCGGCTATTGCTTTGGAAGAGTTGGTTAACGTTGGTGCAGAAACATTTATACGTGTGGGTACTTGCGGCGGAATTGATACAAATGTTCAAGGCGGAGATGTGGTTATTGCTACCGGTGCAGTCAGAATGGAAGGTACAAGCAAGGAGTATGCACCGATTGAGTTTCCGGCTGTCGCTAATATTAACGTTACAAATGCACTTATAAAATCGGCCGAAAATCTTAATTTTAATGCTCATGTAGGAATTGTTCAATGTAAGGATTCATTTTATGGTCAACATAATCCTGAAAGAATGCCGGTTGATTATGAGCTTAAAAACAAATGGGAAGCTTGGAAACGTTTGGGATGTCTTGCGTCAGAAATGGAATCTGCAGCATTATTTGTGGTGGCTAGCTTTTTAAAAGTAAAAATCGGTTCGGTATTTTTGACTGTTGCAAATCAAGAAAGAGAAAAATTAGGATTGGAAAATCCGGTTGTTCACGATACCGATAAAGCCATTAAAACAGCAATCGAAGCACTTAAAATACTCATTGCAAATGACAAAAACAAGGGTTAAGATTATGTATAATAAAAATAGAATGCAATATGTTGTAAAAACCTGTTCCGGCGAGGATGTTCAGGATCTGCAGAATCTATTGAATGAGATGTCGATGAATGGTTGGGAATTGTATAGTATGCAAGAAGTAGAGTCTGATGAAGGAGTTGTATATAATTGTATTTTTATGACACAGGCAAAAATAGCTGATGAAAATCAAAATGCTGATGTTATTAATATTTCTACATTTAAAAGTCAGATGGAAAAAATGCTTTCTCCAAAACTTACTCCTTATGAGGCTTGCTTGGAAATTCAGTCCAAAATTAGACTCCAAAAAGAAAAAATTGCAAAAATCAAATTGGAACTTGACGGTGAAAATCCGGTTTCATCAAATAGAATAAAGCTTAATGACAGGATGTCTGCCGGATTAAAAGAACTTGACGAACTTAAGGATAAACTGGCAAAAGCAACTTCACCGGATGTCATGTATTCAAAACTTAAAGAAGAAAAACTTTCTATTAATTTAAGTGAAGAACTTTTGGGTTATGTTGATTCGGACAGAGATTCACAAGAAGAAGAACTTATTGCTGAAACAGTAAAATCCAGATTGAAACTTACAGAAGAATTGGGTTATGTAATTCCAAAGATTATATTTAGGGACGATGAAAGTCTTAACCCGTTTGAATTTTGTATAAAAGTTCGCGGATCGGTCGTGTTTAAAACAATGATATATCCTGATTATTTGATGTTTTACGTTGATGAATTGAATCTCGAAAAGAAAATAAAAAATTCCATATATGATATTGATAAAATTACAGGTCGTAAAATAGTTTGGATAGAAAAAAATAAAACTAAAGATTTTTGGTACCATGGAATTATGGGTTCGGAATATATTGCAAAAGCTTTGGAATATATTGCGGTTAAATACGTTGATGAATTGTTGGACTATGAAGATTTGGATAATTATATTGAAGTTGTGAATAATACAAATTCTTTCCTTGTTGAAAATATAATTCCTGATTTCGTGTCTCTTGCAGATTTGAGATTTATATTAACAAGTTTAATAAGAGAAAGAGTTTCTGTTAAAGATTTATCGTATATATTTGAAAAAATAAATGATTATGCAGAAGATAGTGTTAAAACGGACTTATTGAAAAAAATTCGACTTTCTTTGTCAAATAAAATTTGTCAAAAATATGCAGATGAAGAAGGGATTATAAGCGCATTTCAGTTGTCGGATAAAACTTTTGAAGAAATAATTCTAAATTGTGAAGATGGTGAAGACTCTGTAGTTAAAATTGATGGAGATTTTGCAGAAAATATAGCAGGTAAAATCTCAAAACTTTCAAAAAAACTAGGGATCGTCTGCCCTAAAATTGTTGTTCCTATGGAATATAGACAATTGTTTTTCGGACTTTTGTCTTTGTATATAAATAATATAGTTGTTTTGGCAAATGAAGAAGTAGGTTGTCATTACAAATTAGAAATCTTAGGTGAAATTTAAATTTTATTTCGGGTTTATAATGCGTGTTTTAGGAGTAAAATTTAATAGTGTAGTTTTTCAAAGACGGTTAACGAGTAATGAAGAAAAAGATCTTAAAGATACTTGTAATCAGGCTTTTGAAATCATCGGCGCAAAAGAAAGAGCCGTTATAACTCATGGTTCTTGTTTTCCTTTTGATGTTAAAGATACGGGTATAGGTTCTCCTTATAGTAATGCCGCAAAAGAATATATAAAATTTTTGTCTGTGTTTGGCTTTAATAATATTCAACTTGGACCTTGCGGTGAGCTTCAAAAAGGTTCTGTTTCTCCATATAATTCGTCAGCATTTTCAAAAAACAGATTGTTTATTGATCTTAATGCCCTTAATACTGAAAAATATGGGAACCTTCTTTCGGATGAAACCTATAACAATATAGCTAACTTGAACTTGGATAATGATAAAAATTATTCTATATCTGATTTTGAAAAGGCAAATTCTTTGTATGATAAAGCCTTAAATGAGGTTTATTCTAATTTCAGAATTAATCTCACACAAAAAAAGGCCGGAACTGTTGACTTGAATAATGAGTATAAAAAGTTTCTAGACAAAAACAATGAACGTCTGGATGAAGAAGGGGTTTTCAAAGTTCTTGCTTTTATTAATAAAACAGATGATTACAATTATTGGGAAAATGATTACGATAAAAATTTAATTTCTGATTTAAGATCCGGAAGTATTGAAGCTAAAAAACGCTTTATAGATATATATAACAGTAATTATGATAAAATTCAACAGTATAAATTTGAGCAATTTCTTATTAATAAGCAAGCAAATGAGCATAAAAAATGGCGAGAAATGAATAATTTTAAATACATAAATGATTTGCTTGTAGGATGCTCAAAAATGGATGCTTGGCGTTATAAAGATATATTTTTAGAAGATTGGGAAATGGGTGCCTATGAGAGTAATGGTCCATCTCAAAGGTGGAGGATTCCTATAATTGATCCGGATAAAATATTTGCAAGTTCTGATTATGATCTTGCTGAGGGTGGAAAATTTTTGCGAGAAAAGATAATTTCAGCCGTAGACCTTTGCGAAAACCTGAGGGTAGATCATGTACTCGGACTTGTTGAACCTTATATTATTTCTAAATCCGCAAATGATTCGGAATTGATTACTAATCCATCCAGCCGGAAAAATAATAAAGTTGAGAAATATGTTTCTGAACTTAATGAAAAGAATGATTATGATAAAAATACTGAAACCCCATATATGAAAATAATTGAATATATAGTTTTACCTACATTAGCAGAATATGGTATTGACAGGAATGATGTTGTCTGGGAAAATATGTGCTCAAGGTGGCCTTCAAGATATACGAAAGTATATAAAGATCAAAAACTTTCAGGAATAACAAATTTAGATTGGGAAAGGGCTGAAGATACAGTTGATAAATATCCGAATAATTGGTATATGCTTGGCAACCATGATAGTCCGCCTTTGATGGCATATATAGATAATCAAGAGGTCGCAGGAAGTGATTTTAATAATTTAAGGAGTAGACCCGCCATGTCTACTGAATATTTGGCTGGTTATTTAAACATTGATAATTCAAGACCAAATATTGATGAGTTGAGAAATAAACTTATTCAATTATATAAAAATAATGATAGAGAAGTTATTTTTGCAAAGTTTGCAGAGCTATTTACTACACCTAAATTCCAAGTATCTTTTGATGATTTTTTTGGAATTGCTGATGTGCTTTATAATAAGCCGGGAACCTGTAGTGAGAATAATTGGAAGGTTCAAATTCCTCCGGATTATGTCCAAAAATACTATGACAATTTGGCAAGTCAAACACCTACTGCACTTAATGTACCTCAAATTTTGGCTAATGCTCTTCAAGCTAAAACTGATATGTATGTGAAAAATAATAACTATGATGGAAATTACAAAAACGTAATTTATCAAAAATGTAAACCGATTTTGGAAAAACTTCGTTTTTATGCCGATGTTCTAAAAGAAAAAGAAGTTTAGCAATTTTCCTGAGCTTTTCCTACTTGATATCCGGGAACTGTTAAAAATAATGGTACAGTTCTGGTTATTGTACTGGCAATCGGAGAATTTTTGGAACCCATTAATGTCACTGCCAGACATAAATCGTCAACGTGTGGAGCAAAATCAGTTGATTTAATCTTTCTTTCGTGTTTTTGACCAAAAAACTTTTCGTTTATATAATTTGTTGTTTTGCTGCCTGTGTAGATACCTGCGATTAGAGCTGATGTAGTCAGTCCTATAGCAGGGATATTTTTTAGAAGTTTATTCACATTTTTGATAAATACATTTTTTTCAGATTTAATTTGCGGCATTATATTTTGTATTGCCTGTTCGTAATGTTTGTAAATCCTTGATACGGTTCCGACAAATCCAACAGGAATAAGAACATTCCCTACAGCTTGAGTCAGGGCTTCACGGTATTTCGCTTTCATATTTTTGGAATCAATTGCAGCACCACCTGCAAGTCCGCCCAGAATTGAGCCCGCTGCTAAAGTTAATATTTCTTTTTCTTCTATTTCCATAAGTTTCTTTTGTGGATTGTTTTTATCTCCTATTCTAAAAATTGCAAAGTCTTTTATAGGAGTGTTTTTTATTTTTTTAGGACTCAAGGAGAATCCTTGTCTTTTTGCTATTGCAGCAAGTGCTATTCCGCTGCCTATAGCAGAACTTATCAGTACACCTGTTTTAAGGACTGACGACTCATTCTTAGATGTGGATTTTTCACCAGAAGATTTATTATGGTTAAAAAAAGTTTGATTGTTATTAGAGAAGTTATTTATCGAATTAATCTTCATTTTGTCTACACCCTTACTTTCAATATAGCAAAAACCCATAAAAAAATCTATTGCGTATTTTTTCTTTAAATTAATGTTAAAATTAACATTACTTAATTATTTTTATGGTAAACTACACATGTAACAAATTATTAATTCTCAATCTTTGATTAGGCAAAAAAAAAAAATTACATTTTTTACTAGCAGAGTTAAATTCGGTAAATTATGAATATTCCCCAAGTAAACATAAAACCAAAAACAATAACTGATTATACATATGCTCAGCGATTTGTTCGCGGAATGGAGCTTAGGGGGCTTGCGCCGTTAATTTTATTAGAAACTTTTGTCACTAGCGGAAGAACTGTTCAAGCATATAAAAGAGGGGGGTTCATTGAAGCACGTGAAAGATTTACAGAAGAAGCTACTGGAGCATTATTTTGGTTTGCAGGTGTAAAGGTATTCAATAGAATCAATGATAAAATACTTAAGCATTTAATGCATATAGAAAATACAAATTTTGATGCAGGAAAAGATGCTGTCCGTGATCCTTTAAAAAATTATCTAAAATGGGCCAAAGATTCAGGGCAAAATTTATCTAAATCAAAAATAGCTGCCTTCAAAGCTATCAAAATTTCCGCCAGTATTTTGCTTGCTAATGGACTTGTTGGTTTTGTCGTCCCCAAAATTAATCAGGCTATTACAAGATTTTATTATAGTAAACAAAAAAATGAAAAACTCAATAATGCCGGATATAATAATAGTACTTACTTGAATAAGACCAGTATGCAGAACTTTTTATCTTCAGACACTTTAAATGATAAAGATAACAAGGATAAAAAAGTTGCTTTTAAAGGTATTAGTTCACAAACTGTTTTGAACCTTGCTCATAAATTTGAAAACGATACAACTTATCAACTTTTATCGACCGACGTGGGTATTTCCGGCGGACGTGTAATAAGTTCGAGAAACAATCACGAAAGAATAGAAGTTTCTTGGCGAGATTTGTCATCAATATTCTTTTATATGTTCAATATGCGCTTGGTAAACAGTGCACTTAATTTAATGGAACATGGCAGACCTACAAGACTAAATCCTGTAAATGCTCGGCAAGTTACCGACTATATGAAAGATGTTCTTGAGGCAACAGGACATCACGATTCTAAGATGAATAAATTAAATATAGCACCACATGAATTCGCTCAAATTATGTTAGGCGATATGGATGTTACTTCCCAAATGGTTAAATTTAAAAAGCAGTTGAAAGATGGTTCTATCAAACTTGATGAATTTTTAGATATCCTTAAAAAAGAATTCAGTCCTCAGGACTACGCTAAATATTCCAATATTGCTGAACGCATGTCGAAATTACAACCAAAGATAGAAGATGTTAGCATTTTGTCTGAAAGTCAGGTTAAGGCAATATTCAAAGGCGGTGAATTAAATAGACCAGAATTTTGGGATAGTGTATTCACAGTTTCACATGGAATTGAAGATGGTATTGCTAATCATAAAAATCCATTCAAATATGTACCACAAAAGGAATTAGATCAGACAATTACAAATATTGCTAAATATGTTAAAGGTATTATAAAAAAAGCTGATGCTAAAAGAGTTGATATCGATTTGGATATGCTGGAAAAAGCTTACAAAAATAATATGTTTAAAAATACAATAAATTGGGGAACAGGTTTTGCGATTTCAGCATTGTTCTTATCGACTATAATTCCAAAAGTCCAATACTGGATAACCAGAAAAACTACAGGTTCTAACGAGTTTCCGGGTGTTGCAAATTACGATAAGTAGCTATTTTATCCAACGGAAACTTCTAACATAATCGTCGCCGTTGATGTCACCATAGATTTCGACGGCAAACATTCTTGCCGAATTTTTTTCGACATTAGGAATTTTCTTTATATCTTCTGTTATAACGGTTGGGGCTTCAGATACGTTTATTCCTGGAATAGTGTTAAATAACGTATTCAAGGATGCATTACCTATTTTACCGAAAAGTGTTGAGAAATTTTTGGTTAATGCTCCAAATATTTGCATGTCAGCTATAAGATTTTTAAGGTTGTATGAACCCTTTAAATACATATTCAAATCCCGTCCGGCTGAATATATTTCAATATTATCGGCAATTCCGTTGTTAATATTAATGTTCCCGCTTATACTGTCAAAATCCCCGGTTTTATATGGAGTTATTAAATCAATTATACCGTTAATTGAAAGCCCTGTTATTCCTCCTTTAACAAGATTACCTGCTTTTAATAAGTATTCAAGCGATCCAAGTTTAGGCATTCTTCCGTTTTTGACATTAAAATGCCCGCTTCCCGAAAGACTTGCCGTACAAGCATCTTGTGTCAGACCTTTGCACATTAAATTTATATCACCGGTTAATAAGCCGTATATTTGCCCCTTTAAATCAAATAATGTTTCCGCTATTATTTGAGCATTGGTATCTTTTATATTCATTTTGAAGTTTATGTCATGACTATTTAAATTGCATCCAAAACTTCCTTCTACAAAACCTTCAGCCACCTTAAATTGAAAATTTGGAACTTCAAATTGCATTTTGTTATTCAAAGTTGCATTAGATTCAAAATTTGTTGCTACAAGATTTTTTATCTTAATATTGTTTGCTGAAACAGATGATTTTTTTATTATTATATTTTTTATGTCAGGGATTTCAAAGTCATTTATAGCTGATTTTCTTGGGCTGTCAGCTTCATAATCCCTTAATGCATTTGTAATACGATTTAAGTCAAGGTCTTCTAGCTTAATTTTTATATCTTCAAATATAAGAGGTGGATTTGGTCTATTTTGCATTATTGCAGAAATATTAAGATTATTGTTTAGGACAACACCTTTGGAATTCAGATAAACTCTGTCAGGTTTAAAATCAAAAGACATGTCTTTTATAGTTGCATCGAAAAGGGGCATGTCAATACTTGTAATATCAAATTTACCTGTTATCAGCGGGGCTGATGCTTTACCATTAATAGTTATATCCGAAGTAAATATTCCCTGTTTCATAATGGGTTTTCTAAAGATTATGTTAAATATTTTTGCATCTGTTGGTTGTAGTGTTTTTACTTTGAAGTTTGTGAATTTAATATCGTTATTAGGTAAAAAGCCTAATGCTCCAGAAGCTTTAAGCTGAGTTTTTGTGTATAATTTGTTGTTCTGTGAAGGAATCAGTCTGTCATATTGTAAATTATTTATTTTTATTCCATTTGCATATATAATATTATCAATAGTTATATTTACAGCATTTGAAAAATTATTTTCGCCGCTATTACCCAATGTGGCTCCCATGTAATATATGCTGGCGTTTTCAGAAAGTTTTAATTGGGTTTTATTTCTCAATGATTGTAATCTTCCTGATAGTGTTGATGCAAAGTTTATGTCACCCTTTATTTTTAAAGGATACAATGCTCTTACATTAAAAATCTCGTCTATGAATTCTTGTGTTGGTTTTGCATTAATATATAAAGATAAATTTGGTTTAGAATATATATTATAGATTCTGCCATTGACAAATACAGGCATTTCTCCAAGTTTCGAATTCATTTTATTTATTATTAAAATATCGTCACGAATAAGAATTCCACTGCTTAATATGTTAATCTTAAGATTAGCAGGGGTATAGTCAAACTTGATGTTGTTTAAATTGGTTTCAGCATATACCGCATTATTTCTTATATATCCTTTTAAATTAATTAAGCCTTCAAAGTTTGAAAATACTTGTGAATTGGGTTTTATGTATTTTTTAAAGTCATTAAGATTTTTAAGATTGAAATTATTTATTTCAAAATTTCCATTGATTGTCTGCTTGTCCGAAAGTATTTTAGAAATATTTATATTAACTTTATAAGGGCTTTCTTTTACTTTGCCCTGAAGTGTTGACAGTATAAGATTAGAATTTTTTATAATAAAGCTGGTATCATTAATGCTGAAATTTTTACTTTTTGAATTATATATTTTGCCGTTTAAGGTTATACCGTTCAAATTTATTTTTTCAATATCGCCATTGTAATTTGAGTGAAAACTTGTATGAATTTTTCCTAAGTCTTCCTTATAAGGTAAATTGAGTTTTAATATATCAAATCCGTCTTTAAGAATAAATTTGTTGGAATAAATGTTTATATTAGCATTTTTATTATTCATTTTGCCTTTTATTTCAACAATTGAGTTTGATAAATTTGATTTTAAATCCAAGTCGGTATTTAAATTATTAAAATTTATCACTCCGGATATTCCCGGTATTGTATATCCTTTAGAAGTAACAGAGTTTGAGATTAGTTTTATTTTACCTTTTGCAAAAATGTTTTTATTAAACACAACATCATTAACATCAGTTATTGTTCCGGTTAGTTTTACCGTGAAATCAACTGGTCCCGATGCTGCTGATATTGGAGATAAAAGATTTTGAATATCTTCAAGCATAGGTGATGTTTGAACTATTTTTAACAAATTTTGCAATTCTTGATTTTTGGTTTCAACGTCAAAATCCAAAACACCAAGCAGCGTACAAGTACCAACGATATTAATGGGTTTGTTATTTAAAATGGCTGATGTAGTTTTAAACGAGGTTTTTTGATCATCAAAAATTAATTTACCTGCACCATTAGTAAGGACCATATTATGTATATCTAAAAATGAGGCTGTAGTATTTTTAAAGTTGAATTCCCCCCAAGCGTGCGGGTTTTTTCGATTACCGGTAACGTGTAAATTTATATTGCCTAAACCCCTTATATCCATAATGGGGACAGGACCTATATCAAATTTAAGTATTTCGTGAAGAGGATTTAGCACTGTTTGTGCTGTTTTTAAATCTACTTCCGAAGTACTTTTTATATATAAATCAGAATTTTTATTATTATATAATTCAACATTACCGTTGACAAAAACTGTTTGATTTTTTGACGCCGGAACTTCAACGTCCATATTCATTTTGTCCCCGTTGAAAATTAATTTAATAGTCGCCTTAGGAGTGTTATTTTTTATGGGAGAATTTAAATAACCTTCTGTAACTGTTATTTTGCCATTAACATCCGCAACATCTGCTTTCCCTTTTACATTAATTGTTCCGTTTATATCCCCGTAAAATATATTATTTTTAAGTGCATAAAAGTTTACTTCTTCAATGAGATTTTCTTCGGCAGGTAAAATAGAAATAAATTTTTCTGTTCGTGAATTTTTTATATCAATGTTTAAATTTGTATAAGGAATCTTGGCATCCAGGTTGGTTATTTCACCCTTAACTATAGAATTAATTCCTTTAGATTTTATTTCCATGTTATTAATTGACAGACCGTTTTTGATTGTTTTTATATCTGTTTTTAAGACTAGTTGATCATCACATTTGATGGAACGTGTCGGATCATCTTGGATGATTGATAAATTTTCAAGTTTTAGTTGCGCAAAAATATTTTTATGTTTATCTTCTGTATTTGAAGTGTCCGCAATCAAATCTACTATGCCATTAATAGATTTTATTTTACTTGATGGCAGCGCATTTAAGTATGGAGAAAAATCTGCAAGATCTAAGTGCGAAATCCTTCCGTTAACCTTAAATTGGTCTTCCCGGACTTTATTAATAGGGAGTTTTATATCTATGTCAGCCATAATATCTGAAGATTTTTGGTTTACATAGAATTTTGCAAATGTTGAAAATTTAATTTTTTTGTTGTTACGGAATTCATCAAGTATAAAATAATTTCCATCCAAAAGTATTTTTTTATTTTGTTTTAAGTCATCCAGTTTTATTTTATAATCTCCGATGCGGAAGAAAGCTTTAGTTAAAGTTAATTTAACTTTAGGCAGATTTTTTAATGAATATTGTCCTAATTTTAATTCTGAGTTTTGTGTATATATTAAATTTATATCGATTTTGTCTGAAGAAAAATTGCCAATATGTATTTTACCTAAAATAAGCGGCAGAAGATAAATTTTAATGGCAGAATGTTCAAGATTAACAGCTTTTGTCCCATCATCATTTAATATTGCAACATTTTCGGCCATAAACCATATTCCAGGAATCAGTCCCATCTTTATTTTTGGGTTTTGAACTGAAAATTTAATACCTGTTTTATCTTCAAGTTTCTTTTCAATTTTTGGCATTCTCGTGCCGATTTTTATAACAGAAGGAATTCCCCAATAATAAATCCCATAGAGGATAGTCAAAACAGATAGAATTATAAATGACTTTCTTATATTATCCATTCATAGAGTATTATATTATAATCATTAAGGATGGGCAACTAGTAATTTTCACTTAAAATTTCAAAGTATGCCTGATCATGATGGCAATTAGGACATTTTTGCGGTGCAGATTTACTTTTTATCAAGTATCCGCATTTTCTGCACATCCAGACTACTTCTGTTTTTTTAGAAAAGACGGTGTTATTTTTTATATTTTCCAATAATTTTTTATATCTGTTGTAGTGGTGCTGTTCTGAGTTAATAACGTTGTGAAATGTTTCTGCAACTTCATCAAATCCTTCTTCTTTAGCTGTTTTTTCAGAATCTAAATATAGACGAGACCATTCTTCATGTTCTCCTTTAATCGCACTTTCTAAGTTTTCTTCTGTTGTACCAAGTTCAAAAGGATAAACAGCATTTACGAGCCCTGAATTGTTTTTAATATGATTGTAAAAAAGTTTTGCGTGTTCCTTTTCATTTTCGGCTGTTTCCAGGAATATAGCGGAAATTTGTTCATAACCTTCTTGTTTTGCTATTTTAGCGTAGAAAGTATAACGGTTTCGAGCTTGTGATTCACCCGCAAAAGCATTTATAAGATTTTGTTCTGTTTTTGAATTTTTTAATTCTTTCATAAATATTCTCCTTTTGTATAACTTTACATACTTTCATTGAATTTTGCATCAGAAAGGAGAATTAGTCTTTAGGCTTATAATTATTGCTCAAAATCCATACTTTATGGGGATTAATAAGTTTGAGAGAAAAGAGATAATAATTCTATGTAATAGTCAGGAAGGTAAATTATGAATTTATTAGCATATACAAGAAGACTTGCCGAAAAAATAGCATATTATGATTGGCTTGCAAAAAATAATAAATTTGACAATTATTCGTCAAATCCTTTTAATCATCCAGTAAATATAACGATTATTTGGGTAGATGACAATGAAAAATAAAGGTGCCAGGGTAATCCCGAGCACCTAAAATGGTCGGAACGACAGGATTTGAACCTGCGACCTCTACCACCCCAAGGTAGCACGCTACCAAGCTGCGCCACGTCCCGTTTGTCTTAAATTATTGACTAATTCTATTTGTTTGTCAATGTGTTTTGATATTTATAATCTCTTATTTTATATCATGGTCGGGATGACAGGATTTGAACCTGCGGCCCCCACGTCCCGAACGTGGTGCGCTACCAAGCTGCGCTACATCC
>CALUQI010000030.1 GCA_944322875.1 Candidatus Gastranaerophilales bacterium | reverse complement strand
AAAGTAATTAAAGTCATGGAATCACCCGAACACGATAATCGCCAACCGTATACAGCGCCAGATACTTGTCCTGCTTGCGGTTCAAAACTTGTTACCAGGAAAGGAGAAGTAAATCTCTATTGTGAAAGTAAAAACTGCTCCCAACAATTGATAGCTAAAATTGAATTTTGGGTTTCCAAAGATGCAATGGATATTGATTATTTGGGGCCGGCTATAATTCAACAATTATACGAAAACAGATTTATCAGCAATCCAGTTGATTTATACAGATTATCAATGCAAGACTTTATGCAACTTGACGGCATAAAAGAAAAATCCGCATATAATATGTACACATCAATTCAAAACAGCAAACAAAGGCCGCTAAACAGGCTTCTTACTGCGCTTGCAATAAGACATATCGGCAAAGAAAGTGCCGAAATCCTTGCCGAAAAATTTGCAACTCTTGATGATATTAAAAATGCAGACATTATCTCCTTACAAGAAATTGACGGGATAGGGGATAAAATGGCAGAATCTATCTATGAATTTTTCCATAATGAAAACAACCTTCACATGATAAAAGATCTTGAAAAATTAGGTTTAAAACCTGAACCAAAAAACATAGTTAAATCAAACAAATTAGGAGGTAAAATATTTGTTTTGACCGGAACATTACAAAATATGACAAGAGATGAAGCATCTGCAATAATAAAGCAAATGGGCGGAAAAACCTCGTCCTCAGTATCTAAAAAAACTGACTTCGTACTTGCTGGAGAAAATCCTGGATCCAAATTGGACAAAGCTCAAAATTTAGGTGTTATAATATTGACAGAAAAAGATTTTCTTGAAATGATAAAGGAAGATTTATGAGAAAAAATGCAAAAATAATTCAAATAAACGGTTTACGCGGGCTTTTGGTAGCGTTTTTTATAGTTACTTGTCTTGCAGCGGGATTTGTAGCTTTTCCGGGATTTGTTGCAATGAATTTATGGAATAAGTTTGCAATTAACTTACCTCAAATTAACTTATACCAAGGTATTCTTCTGTGGGCTATTGTTGCAATTATATATTTTATTACGACAAAACAAAGCTTTGCGGTGTCTTTTGGAGCTCCAAAGGAACTTAGTGAAGAAGAATTAAGAGTTTTAATGAATCGTGTAAAAATCCAATCTCAAGCAAGAATAATAAACAAAATGATAGCACAAAATCTTGAAGAATTACAAAAAGAAGAACACTCAAAGGAAGATACTGCATCTGACAATGAGAGTTTAACCAAGTAAAGGGGATTTTACATGAAAAAAGTATTAATTTCTGCAACAGTTTTATTTTTACTGTTGTCAACTGTGGCTTTTGCGGAACAAGAACGTGGGTTTATTAGTTCTACCGCCAACGCAACCAAAGAAATAGCACCGGATACTGTAGAAATTTCTATTGCCATTGTCACAACTGATAATAAATCTATGCAAAAAGCAACTTCACAAAATAAAGAACTGTCAGACAAACTTTACAACGCAATGAAAAAATTTATAACGACCACCAATGGAGATTGGGTTAAAACCAGTGACTTCAGTGCTCAACCAATTTATTCATATACAGATAATAAAAGAATCTTTGACAAATATGAGGTCTCAAACAGGATAATTATACACACTAAATCAATAAACAAAGCCGGAGATATTATTGATGAGGCAATAGCACTCGGTGCAACAAATATTGATAATCTAAACTTTACACTTTCTTCATACGAAAAAGAATGTGATGCACTTTTAACTTCTGCCACCCAAAAAACAAAAACCCGAGCCGACATACTCGCAGAAGCCTCCGGAACAGTTATCACCGGAATTAAATCTATCAACGGAAGTTGTAATACTTCCGGAGTTTCGCAAAGAATTACTTATAACATGCTGACAAAAAGCTCTGCCTCAGATGCTGAATCTGTCATGAGAGGAATTCCCATTGAATCAGGTGTTATAAAACTATACGCAACCGTTAACGCAAGTTATTTTGTAAAATAACATATTTTATTTTTTTGGAATGATCATAAATGATTTCAATAGTCTGCCACCATCTTCGGAAGAAACAACTTCTATTTTATCTTTATAATTCATAGATGTCGAACTTCCTCCATCAAATGCCATGGCCCTGTCTAATCCAAGTTTTTTACATAGTTTTTGCACTTCGTACATGTCCATGGGATTTTTTTCCGTGATAATAAGAATATGAGCATCCCCATCTTTAATACCGATTATAGTTCTTGCCGTTTTGTGGAGTACGGATGCAGACTCCCTTACTACATCTCCGTTTTCATCCTTCACCACAAAAAACTCTTCCTCTAATTTTAACTGCGGATATACAAGCGGCCCTCCTTGTGCTGAAGTAATTATATTACAACCAAAATCAACTCCGCTTTTGTGTGATACTATTTCATAACGATACTTATTGTCACATTCAACTACTCTGAATTCAGTACGGTTTAAAATCTTGTCCAAATTCCTTCGTAAAATCGGATTGGAGTAAATATTCTCGTTAAACATAGGATCTGCAGCTGTATTTCTGTCAGTAACAATGTATGAAATCGTTTTCTCATTATCAGGATCAAAAAATCCTGCATTGATTGTAAATTCCGATCTAGCACGTTTATGAGCCTCTCTATTAGACATTAAACCGTCTGATACTACAAAGCTGATTCGCTTTCTTATCTTGTCCCCTGACAAGATTATATGATAAATCCCATCATTATATGTAATATCAATAGGAGCTGCGTTTGCAGAACTTACAAAAAAAACTGTCAATAATAAAATTAATATCCTTTTCATCATAAATCCTTTGATTTGTAAAATGCAATTATCGCTGATAAAAATGCTATCGGAGGAAATATTGCCGTTACTAAAGGAGGTAAAACTCCTTTTTCTGCCAATAAATCAAAAAACGGAAGTGTTATATAATAAACAAATATACAGCCGATTGCTATAGTAAACCCTATTAATCTTTGCTCCCTCGGTTTACTAAAACCTAAAAGACATCCCATTATTGCTAACAAAATACATACAAATGGGTGGAAATATCGTTGAAGATATTTGTTTAACATATAACGATATTCTTCATCCATTCCTTCCCTTTTAAGTAATTTTATATAACTGAGCAAATCCTTGTTTGTAATCTCTCTTTCTTTTTTGGTTGAATAAGCTAGGAGCGTATATGCGTTTTTTGCCGATTCAGCATCCAAAACCGACATCTCCTTGTAATGACCTATATCTGTGAAAATACCATCCCTTGATATTCTATACCTTACAATATCATTCAAAACCCACCTGTTATCCTCTACATGACCGCTTTTTGCATAAAAAATATTTGATAATTGATGAACATCTGTATATACTTCACTGGAAAAATCTAAAACAATAATGTCATAAAGATTTTTAACTTTAGTTTTTGAAACTACAACTGCTTGGGTCGGATGGCCGCTTTTGTCTTTTTGAGTATATATAAACTGAGTTGACTGAGCGTAACCGTGAATTTTATCTGTCTTATAAGCTGCGTAAGGGATTAATTTGTCACCGGTAAGATAACAAAGGTAAGTAACTATGATGCTTAAAACAATCACCGGAGCAATAATTCTTGAAAATGAAAGACCAACTGCCCTGAAAATAGTAAGTTCTGAATCCTTGCTCAATTTGTCAAAAGTAAATAAAGTACCTAAAAGCAAGCCTACAGGAAATGCCTTACCTAAAATTTTCGGCAATTCGTAAAATAGAACTAAAATTGCAGTTTTGACCCCAAACTCGCCTGCTAATGTTTTTTTGATAGTGTTTAAAAGCATTTCAGGTGCAATCCATACAATTGTAAACAGTAAAATGGCAACACAGGTCGCTAACAAAACCTGCATAAATATGTACCTGTCATAAATTGTAATTTTTGGAAATCTCATTATAACTCGAAATCCTTCCCTAAATAAAATTCTTTTGCAACCGGATCAACAGCAACATCTTCACTTCTGCCTTGAATTTTAATCTTTCCGTCAAATATTACATATGCACGGTCGGTAATTGAAAGTGTAGCCTTAGGGTTGTGGTCAGTAATAAGAACACCTAAACCCTTATCCGCAGAAATTTTCCTTATGTTATCCTTAATTTCTCCAATTGCAATCGGATCAATACCCGCAAATGGTTCATCTAAAAGCATAAAATCCGGACTTGCCGCAAGTGCACGTGCAATTTCCACCCTGCGTCTTTCCCCGCCTGATAACGATACTGCCGCATATGAACGAAGTCTTAATATACCAAATTCCGATAAAAGCTCCTCTAATTTCCGTTTTTTTTCATCTTCCGTTAATTTCTCATTCATCTGCAAAACAAGTTTTATGTTATCCTCGACACTCAATTTCCTGAAAATTGAGGCTTCCTGAGGTAAATATCCTATTCCTGCTTTTGCCCTAACATTCATCGGCCAAGTTGAAATATCCTGATCGTCAAGATATATACTGCCCTTGTTGGGTTTTATCAAACCTACTACCATATAAAAAGTCGTGGTTTTCCCTGCTCCATTTGGACCTAAAAGACAAACTACTTCCCCTTTGTTTACTTCAAATGAAACATCATTCACTACACTGCGATCACCGTATATTTTTATAAGATTTTTTGCTTCAATTTTCATCTTGCATATCCCCTTTGTCAGTTATTTTAACCGAAAAATGTTTTTATTGCAATTTTATTTTGTTTTTAAAAAACCATATATTTATAAAAACATTAACAAATGTAAAAATATCTTGTATATGCGTTATATATCTTGTATAGGGTGGCATACATTAGGTATAACCATTTTCTTTTTCTTTATTTTCTCCTACACACTAACCTTTTACCAAATATGAGTTCGGCCGTTAAACGACGGCTGTTTTTCTATCAGTCAACTCACATTTTCATAGTCGATGTGAGAAATCGGGCATACACCTCCGTTTATTTTGTGTACGCCCGATTTGATATGACTAATACATCCCGATTATATTACGGACATTATCTAAAACTTTTTTTGCTTCAATTCTGGTTTTTTCTGAACCTTTTGCAATAATGCTATGAACTTCATCACTATGAGCCTCGTAGTATTTTCTTTTTTCGCGAATGCTTTTTAAACGATCATTAACAAGTACACCCAGCTGACGCTTGCAATCCGCACAACCGCGTAATCCCTTTTCACATTCGTACCTGACATTATCGACTGAATTTTCATCACCAAAAATTTTCCAATATTTAAAGGCTACTTCACACTGATCCGGATGGCCAAGATCATCTCTGCGAATTCTGCTTCTATCAGTAATTGCTGACATTATTTTTTTTGCTGTAATTTCTTCCGTATCCGAAATTTTAATATCATTATCGTAAGACTTACTCATTTTATTACCATCAAGTCCACAAATGAGTGAACAATTATTCAAAAGCGGTCTTGGTTCATTGAAAAAATCTGTTTTGTATAAGTTATTAAATCGCCTTACAATATCTCTGGTAATTTCAATATGTGCAACTTGATCAACACCTACAGGAACAGCGGTTGCATTAAGCATCATAATATCTGAACTCATCAAAACAGGATAACCTATTAGACCGTAACTTATCTGTGAATTTGCACTTTCCTTATTACGCAAAATTTTTGCCATATCCTTTAATGTCGGGTCTCGTTCCACCCAATTTTGCGGAGTTATCATACTTAAATAAATGTTCAATTCAGCAATCTCAGGAATCAAAGACTGAACATATATCGTTGACTTTTCGGGATCAATTCCACAAGCGAGCCAATCTATTACAACATCTAAAACATCCTGACGTAAATTTTTAGTATTATCATATTTTGTGGTTAGAGCATGCCAATCCGCTACAAAATAATAACAATCATATTTATTTTGAAGTTCAACCCAATTTTGAATAACGCCCAAATAATGCCCCAAATGAAGTCTGCCGGTTGATCGCATGCCGGATACTATTCGTTCCATTTAACCACCTTTCTTTCTATGCAATTATAACATAAAAAAACGGCCGAAGCCGTTTTTATTTTTCCTATTTTCCTAATTGATTTTACGCAACAACTTTTGATACAAAGTTTGCTATTTCTAAAAATGAATCTTTTACAAACTCTTTTGCCAGAGTTTTTATAGATCTATTCTCTATGCAATCAAACACATAGTAAATCGGATCTTTTGAATTATTAAATCTCATTCTTCTGTCAGCTTTTTCCAAGTAGCAATAATCTTCTATTGAAAATCCGTTGTTAGAATGTCTTTTGTTACCTTTTCTTCTACGTGTCAAAGTACCAAATTGACCGTTTCCTGAAGTGTTATTATGAGAATTTGCTGCTGTTTCTATCATAATGCTCTCTTTCTTTTCAATCTCTTCTTGTATATATAAAGTATATAATGCTAAAAAAATTGCCTTTTTTACATGGGGTATATTACGATTTGTAAACAAAAAGAATTTTAAGTGCGAAAGCACGATTAAAATTTTTATGTTAGAATATTTAAAAAAGGGGAAAAGATGCTAAGAACAGGAATAGTCGGATTACCAAACGTAGGGAAGTCAACATTATTTAACGCTCTTACCAGTGCGAAAAACGCACAAAGTGCGAATTATCCGTTTTGTACAATAGAACCGAACATAGGAGTAGTAACTGTTCCTGACGAAAGATTAGAAGTACTGGCTAAACTTTGTAAAACTGACGTAATAATTCCGACAGCAATAGAATTTGTTGACATTGCGGGTCTTGTAAAAGGAGCAAGCAAAGGTGAAGGTTTAGGGAATCAATTTTTACATAACATAAGAGAAGTTGATGCAATAATTCAAGTTGTACGCTGTTTTGATGACCCAAACACCATCCATGTTGCAGGGAAAGTATCACCGCTTGATGACATTGAGGTAATTAATACAGAACTTGCTTTAGCAGATTTGGCATCTGTTGAGAAACGTCAAGCTCGTATTGCCAAGCAGGCAAAAGGAAAAGACAAAGATGCCGTTTTAGAAGATAAAATTTTAACAAAATTGACTGAATTATTATCCGAAGGGACTTTCATAAATATTAAAGAACATTTTAACGAAGAAGAGATTCCTATTGTAATAATGCTTAACTTAATTTCGACAAAACCTGTTATATATGCAGCTAATGTTTCCGAATATGATTTAAAGGACGGGAATGAATATACAAAAAAAGTTCAGGAATATGCAAAAAAACACAATGCAGAAGTTGTATTAATATCAGCTAAAATAGAAGAGGAGCTTGCTGAACTTGGGCAGGAAGAAGCCAAAGAATACTTATCCGAACTTGGTATAGAAGATAGCGGAATAAATCGAATGATTAAATCGGTTTATAAACTTTTGAACTTAAGAACTTTCATAACTGCAGGAGAAAAAGAAGTCCATGCTTGGACAATACCAGCAGGAGCTAAAGCTCCGCAGGCGGCAGGAGTTATACATACCGACTTTGAAAAAGGGTTTATCAGAGCCGAAATCACACCATATAAAGATTTTGCCGAATTAGGTTCATATGTTGCTTGCAAAGAAAGGGGCGTAACTCGTCTTGAGGGTAAAGATTACATAATACAAGACGGTGACCTAGTCCATTTCAGATTTAGTGTTTAACAATGTTTTCATACACTTTAGACACATATTCATACATCGGTTTATAATCAACTGATCCTGTAAATGTTACTCTTGATTTTTCAGGCACATGGTACAGAATTAAAGTACTATCATTAATTGATATTGGGGAACGATCGTGATGTTCTAATGCGTATTCCTGACCACCGTTAAATGTATGAACATAATAAATATCATTAGGATCGTTTGCGTTAATAAACTTAGTTCCTTCTTTTAGACCGCATTTTAGTCCGATATTTTTTCCACAATCTGAAGTATTTAAATAAATACGGTTTTCATTTAAATACACTCTTTGAGGTGAATAATAATTTTCAGGATTATGATTTATCCCAGCTGTATTGAATAATGATACAGCCATTTTTCCATCTGTATTTTGACGTAATATTGCTGAAACATTAATATTTTCACCGTCAGGAGTTGTGGCTCTTTGTAATGGTAAAGTGAAAGGTGCACCATTATTCAATGCATCAAGTTCAGATCTTGAACGTAGTGCCATTACATCATTTAATTCTTGATAATGTTTACTTATAAACTCTTTACCTATTTCATTCAACCATTCATTATGGATATAATTACGGTTTTGTAAATGAATATTCTTAGTCTTCTCCTCATAACCTGTTGCACCGAGGTCATCACCGGCAAATAAAGTAGGTTTTCCAGGAAGTGCCACCAGATATTTCATAACACCCAACAACTTTGAAAATGCAGGATCGACGATTTTTTCAAACATTAAGTTGTTCAAAATACGTAATTCTTTTGAATTTAACGGCATTTTTTTATCAAAAAGATTTTCATATTCATATTTCATTTGACTAATAATAGCATTAATTGTTATGTCAAAAGGTTTTACCCCAAATGCATCTGCCTCAAAATTATTCCCTTTATATTGCCCTTGAGCCAAATGAATTATTGCTTTTATCCCAGCCTTATATATGTTATCCTTATCGTTACACAAAGCCTTGCTGAAATTTGTCATATCCTCTATTGAACGACCAAAACTTCTTATCATAGCATCGGCCATTGCTATTGCTTTCGGGCTCACACGTGAAAAATCGTAATTATTAATTTCGTTATCATCTACAGGTTGACCAAGTTTATCTTCAAGAATTCTGTATGCAAGTTCACGATATTGTTGATTTTTTTCATCTGTCAAATCAGCATAAAACATACCCATATCAAGTGCAAAACAATGTAATGCTCTGGGTTTGTCGTGATTATCTATAAATGTGTAAGAATACAATAGTGAATTTAAGTTTGAAGATCTAAGGTAATTATCAGGACCAATCATTTTTTCATATATAGCATTCGGCAATGAAGAAATATCCATTTCAGTACCATCTTCAAAACTTCTTCCGAAAATTTTAATAAGATCCGTAAAGAAATATCTGTAATTAGCAAAAGCCGTTAAACCTGTTTCATTTAATAATTTCTTTCTTACATCAACTTCATTCCTGTATTTTTCTGAACTATACCCGCCGCCCAAATCATGCAAATTTGCTTCATCAGTAACTTCGGCAACTAAATATGCATTAGGATTAATTTGTAAAATATTATCATTAAATTTTTTCCAAAAATCAGTAACATTTTTCCAAGTATAATCGAAGTTTGTATTACCGTTTCTCAAAGCATCCACATCGGCAATATCTTTCGTGGCATCGATTCTCCAATCCAATCCGGCTTCAGAACGGTCAATAATTGTATCTGCAAGAATAAAACTATATATATTGGTACCTTCAAGTGATTCTGCAATTGCATTTGCCAACAACTGTTTATCTTCATTGCTTATCTTGCCTATACCGGAACGGATTTTAGAAATCAAGCTTATGGCTTCATCTTCCGGAGATGCCCCATTAATTCCTAACGTTTGGAGATGAACATCTTTCAACTCTTTATAATCATATCCGATCTCACCTGTTGATTCATTCACAAAAACTTTTGCATCAGGCTTCAATGCTTTTATAACTGCGAATTTGGCTATTTCTGCAGTAACCAAAGGTAAAACATACTTACCATACCAAGAGGCATTTAATCCAGAAGATAATTGTTGATTTGAAGGAAGTTGTTGTTGTACGAGTTCTAAAACATCATAAGCGAAATGTAGCATTTCTTTATCATACATTTTCTGAGTTTTTGCATAACCATCACGGTATTCATCAATAAGATGAGGATTACCATTTTTATAAAGTTCATATTTTGACACCCCAATTTCATCTTTATGGGTTGCTCTTTTGGCAATGTAAGGTGATGCAAAAGCACCTACAATATTATCTCCGAGCTCAATTGTATCAAGAGGTAAATTCATAAGTCCCATCTTAATCTGATCAATATACAAATCATTCGGCAACAAGCGATCTGTTTGGTAATCCTGATTTAGTACATTACGAACTATTTCTTTATTCAGATTTGCAGCAAGACGTTTAGGGAAAACTCCTCTATTAATTTTGTTCATTATCCGGAAATAAGTACTATCAAGGTTTTCACCATCTATATCCGTTAAATTTTTTGCAACGTAAAGTGTTAAAATATCTTTTGTCTTTTGTGTCCAATAAGCTCCTGAAGTTATTATGTAATCCCATACTTCAATATTACCGCGTCTTAAAAGTTCTTTTTTCTCTTCAATTTGTTTTGGAGTCAAGTTTTTAAACTCTTCGGTATTTGCGTGCGAATAAACGTAATTTAACTTGGCAATATCAGGGTTTGCGTCCCAAGTTTCAAAACCGCTTTCAAATTTTTCTTCTAAAATAAAATTCTCAAACTTACTAAGAAATCTTGTGCCATTAATATCATACATTTTTATGATATCTTTATTGTTCTTGTTATATTCACTGAGCAATTTTACATTATCGTTATAAGTTTCGGGATTAATCTCGAATGAGTAGTTAATCACAGTATCATTATGTGTATTAATTTCGTAAGGATTATTAGTATTTAAAATATCATAAGATCCAATAAGGTGAGATTTATCATTTTTCTGTTGTTCACTTGCTAACCTTGTATCAAAAATTTGAACAAAAGTCGGTTTTTTACGGTCATAATTTTTATTCTTGGAAATTTTTATAGTCCCATCATCTCTTTGTTTATAATCATAGGGAGAATTAACCAGCTTATGTGAAATAAATTCTTGATTTTTACCAAAAACCCCAAGTGTTAGAGGTCCACTTTTTAAGCCAGGTGCTTTAAACCAGTTAATATAAGGAGATTTATCTCCCCATTTTAAAACATTTTTGAAATGGATACCTTCCAACCCCTCATTAACGAAAGCACCATCGGAAACAAAATTTAAACCTTTTGCAAACATCTTTCTTTGTAAAGATGCATAATTATTCACATTCCCCAAGGATTGAGCAATTTGCATACAATTCTTATTCCAATACGCATGAGGAGACAAACTGTCATCTGTGAATATAGGGAGAGAAATTATTCCGGAATATCCGTCAAAATCCCCGTTGTCAACAGCCTTTTCCAATCCGGCAAGCGTACCGCCAATTTTATTTGAAAAATGTTTAAATGATCTTTTTGCTTTATGAAAAATATTACCATCTCTTAAAATATATTCTTTAGAGAACATGTTGGGATTATAGACGTAACCTGCCTTGAAATTATCCAAAGAAACCAATTTCATAGACCCGCCGTGTTTAAGATTTGAACCGGTTTGTGTAACAACATTATATATTTCATGAGCACCTTTATTGTATGTTTCATCAATTACATCACCGGCATCAACATAATATTGAGGATGAGATGACCCTTTTTTTATTAGTTTGTAATGATAGGCAAAAGGCTCATCCTCCGGTATAAAATAATCCGAAGATATATTAACGCTATTTTTACCTGATTTCATTCTATACATGCCATTATCACTGGCCAAATTTGGAGCTATATCAGTTACAGAGTAATTCCCGTTAACATCTTCTTTAACATTAAAAACCTCAAGATAACAATCATATCTATCTTCATCAAACGGGAAATTAAACTCATAAGATTTAAACCCATAGTTATCTTTAGCAGGTTCGAAACCTTTGAACGCAACTCTTTGTAAATTTTTATCAATAGAATTAATTCTCACTAAATTACTCCTTAATGCTTTGATTATAATGCGGCTGAAAGCTAATTTTTGCTTAATAGAATAAATTTATTAAGAAATTTTTACATATTAAACTTATAATATGATTATTTGTTATTTATAGATTATAATTAAAGCGTGTAGATAATACAATTATTTAAAATTATTTAAATAAATGGAGAAAACGAATGCTAATGACAGAAATTAAGTATGATATTAAAGATATCAATCTTGCAGAACAAGGGAAAAACCAGATTGAATGGGCATTTAAAGATATGCCTGTACTATCGCAAATTCAAGAAAGATTTATAAAAGAACAACCATTTAAAGGTCTAAGATTATCAGCCTGTTCACACGTAACAAAAGAAACAGCAGCATTGTGCATAGTTTTAAAATCGGGCGGAGCTGATGCCATATTAGTAGCATCAAATCCATTATCAACTCAAGATGATGTTGCTGCAGCATTGGTTAAATACTACGGAATTCCTGTATTTGCCATAGCCGGTGAAAGCACTGAAATATATAAAAAACACATTCAAGAAGCAATTAATCACGAACCTGATTTAATCATAGAAGACGGTTGTGATTTAGTTTCAACACTACACATTGAAAGACCGGATCTTGCAGACAAAGTTATAGGATCTACGGAAGAAACAACAACTGGAATAATAAGACTACAAGCAATGGAAGCAGAAGGCAAATTAAGATTCCCTGCCGTTGGTGTAAATACAAGTTTAACAAAACACTTATATGACAACAGATACGGCACAGGCCAAAGTTCAATGGATGGTATTATCCGAGCAACAAATATTCTCATTGCAGGGAAAACAGTTGTGGTATCAGGATACGGCTGGTGCGGAAAAGGTTGTGCATTAAGAGCAAAAGCTCTTGGTGCAAACGTAATAGTCTGTGAAGTTGATCCTTTGAAGGCACTTGAGGCTGCAATGGAAGGTTATCGTGTAATGCCTATAGAAAAAGCGGCACTGGAAGGTGATATTTTCTTAACAGTGACAGGTGACAAACACGTAATTGACGTAAAACATTTACTTACAATGAAAGATGGCTCATTTGTAGCAAATGCAGGACACTTTGATTGGGAGATTAATGTCAGCGGCTTAAAAGAATTTACTACAGAAATAAAACAAATCAGACCTGATTTAGAAGAATATAAATTAAACAATGGTAAATCAATTTATGTATTGTCTCAAGGTAGATTAGTAAACCTTGCAGCTGCGGAAGGTCATCCGGCAAGTGTTATGGACATGAGCTTTGCAAATCAGGCGCTCGGTATGGAATTTATAGTTAAAAACAAGGGTAAACTGGAAAATAAATTATATACTCTCCCACACGAAGTTGATATCAAAATTGCAGAATTAAAACTTCAATCTATGGGGATAGAAATTGATACTTTAACTCCTGAGCAAGAAGCTTATTTACATAGTTGGAAATTATAACATTAAAAAAGCGGCAACTGAAGTTGCCGCTTTTCACATTTAAATAACTATTTTTTTGATTGGACGCCATTTGATACTGCTTCATAAATATCAAGTCTTTCTTTTGCGTTGTCTACTTTTTCACCACCCAATGCAAACATAATAGGTGAAAGGATAAGTCCTCCAATAGCAAATGAAGGAGGAAGCTTACCATTTAACCCCAAGACACCAAGTGCCAATGACCCTAAACCACCAAGCCATGCTTGCATATTGCCTCTTTTAATTTGCTTCTCGAGTTTTTCTTCATAAGATTTTGAGTTACCAGAGAAAGATACCTTATCCTTTTCGGGCTGACGCTCTAAAGTTTTCTTTGACTGATCTGCAATAAAAGTTTCCATAAATTTATCCAAAGGCATTTGGCGTACGCCGTTTCTATCACCTTGAATGGTTACAACACCATCTTTCTTTGTCGCAGTACAGTTTTCACCATTACTTGTTGTATACTTAATTACATTAAACGGTTTCAATTCTTCCACTACCATGTCTGTTCCTTTCTTTTTTGTCCTACAACTTTATTAAAACAAAAACCGGAAACGTTTTGCTACACGTGCACTTTGACCATACCATACCATATCATACAGGCATTATAACTGGGTTTCAGCCATTTTTAAATCAATATTTACATTTTGCAATATTTAACTTATAAGTCAAGTTTTACTTATTTGCAATTCTATTTTCAAGTTTTTTATTATACCGGATTGATGAAATAAATGCCGCAGCAATAAATCCAAATCCGATTAACCCCGTGATAACTTCCGGCACCTCTTTTACTGTCGAAATAAACATAATAACAGCTAAAGCACCTATAGCCCAGTGTGCACCGTGTTCAAGATATCTGAACCTTGCAAGAGTTTTCTTTTCGACAAGCATTATTGTTAAAGAACGAACAAACATAGCTCCTATTGCAAGCCCAATTGTTATAATAACGATATCTTTACTAAGCGCAAAAGCGCCCAAGACCCCATCTAAAGAAAATGAAGCATCAATCAATTCAAGATATATAAAACTTATAAACCCGGTGCATTTTGCACCCTCAGCACACTGAGCCAGCCTAATCTTTTCATGACGTTCCAAATAATGAGTCAAACCGTCAATTAAAAGATAAACTAAGATTCCAAAAACTCCTGAAATCACAACGCTCAAAGCCTGTTCCACAGGAACAACATAATGAAGAGTAATAAGAATTATAAGAGATAAAATAACTTCAATACCTCTAACATGATCCAAATGAGCGAGCGGTTCCTCTATTTTTCTAAGCCAATGAACATCCTTTTCGTGATTGAAAAAATATTGTAAAAACAGCATCATCAAAAACATTCCACCAAAGGCCACAATTGGTGCATGAGTCTGATGAAGGTAATAGGCATATTTGTCAACATTAGTAAATGCAATTTTAGTAACTTCAAACATACTCAACTTAGCAAAAATTGCCACTACTAATATAGGGAACAAAAATCTCATTCCAAACACCGCAATTGCAATACCCCAAGTTAAAAACCTGTGTCTCCAAACCTGAGTCATTTTTTCAAGTTTCATAGCATTAACAACAGCATTGTCAAAAGATAAACTTACCTCTAATATTCCAAGAATACTTGCAATAAAAATGCAAAGCCAACCAGAACCTTGATTAACATGTTCTCCCCAAAAAAAAGCACTTATCAAACCAACAAATGTAACAATATAAGAACCGGTAAAATAATTCATCAAATAAAATCTCCTCAATCCAACTTATACCACAAAAATTAGTGTTATGTCCAGCAAAATTCTCCTTGTAAAAATATTTTGACGTGACATAATATAATTATCGGAAGGGAAGACATGTCAAATACTCTAGCTTACTTACTTGACGGTAAAATTTATATAAACCTTACAAACAGATGTACGAATTCATGCATATTTTGTTTAAGAAATGACAAAGATGACGTATGCGGCAAAAACATGTGGCTTGATACAGAAAATTTTACTGCTGAAGATGTGATTAAACAAATAGAAGAACTTCCGTTATCTTCTGAAATAACGTTTTGCGGATATGGCGAACCAATATTAAAACTGGATATACTTAAAGAAGTTGCCACACATATCAAAAAAAACCATCCTGAAGTTAAACTAAGAATAAACACAAACGGACACGGGAATTTTATTCATAAAAGAAACATCTGTAAGGAACTAAAAGGAATAATTGATACAATTTCAGTAAGTCTTAACGGTGTAAATGAAACGGAATACAATGAGCTTTCACGTCCGGGATTCAAAGGCGCCTATGAAGAGGTAAAAAAATTTATAAAAGCATCCTCCGACGCCGGTATAAGCACTATAGCAACAGTAGTAGATGGATACAAAGGCAGACATATAGATACAAATAAGTGTAGAGAAATTGCGAACGACTTAGGTGCAACATTAAGAGTTCGCGAATGGATAGAAAACGGATACTAACAATTATAAAGAAAGGGAAAAACATGAACAGCAATTTAGACAAAATCATGAAACCGAAATCAATCGCAGTAATCGGTGCATCAACGAAAGAACACACAATCGGTTCAGATATTATGAAAAGATTGCAAGAATACAAATTTAACGGGTCAATTTATCCGGTAAATCCTAAAGGCGGGATTATTGAAGGTTTACAAGCATATACTTCAGTTAAAGAGATTCCTGGCGAAGTAGATTTAGCAATAATAGTTGTAAATGCAAAGTTTGTGCTTGACACAATAGACCAATGCAATGAGAAAGGCATAAAAGGACTTTGCATAATAACAGCCGGCTTCAAAGAAACCGGATCAGAAGGAGCCGAAGCAGAGAAACAATTACTGGCGAAAGTTAGAGAGTACGGTATGAGATGCGTAGGTCCTAACTGTTTGGGAGTTGTAAACACACACCCTGAAATCAGAATGGACGGATGTTTTGCAGAATCATTACCGGAACGTGGTAATATTGGATTTGTATCACAATCTGGTGCTTTAGGTGGAGGCATTTTAAATATTCTAAAAGATCTTAATTTAGGATTTGCTCAATTTATTTCAATAGGTAACCAAGCAGATGTTAACGCAGAAACAGCTATGGAATATTGGGAAAACGAAGATGACGTGGAACAAATTCTATTGTACATGGAATCAATCCAAAACCCATCAAATTTCAGAAACTTAGCATCAAGGATATCAAAGAAAAAACCTATTCTTGCATTAAAAGCCGGCCGTTCGGCAGCAGGAGCTTCAGCCGCATCATCACACACAGGTTCATTAGCCGGAGCGGATAAAGCGGCAAATGCTTTACTACAGCAGTCAGGTGTAATCAGAGAATATTCTTTAAAGAATTTATTTGCAACAGCAAAAGTATTTGCAAATTGTCCTATTCCAAAAGGTGATCGAGTAGCGATTATAACAAACTCAGGCGGTCCAGGCATTATGGCAACTGACGCAGTTTGTGAATACGGTATGCAGATGGCGCAAATAACAGATGCAACAAAGGATAAATTAAGAAGCTTTTTACCTTCAGCCGCATCAGTTAAGAACCCGATAGACATGATAGCATCGGCTCCGATTGAACATTATAAGCAAACATTAGAAACTGTAATAGCCGATGAGAATGTAGATATGATAATGGTAATTTACTTACCATTCTTGGGCTTAAAAGACATAGATGTAGCAAAAGCTGTTATGGAAATCAAAGCACAATATCCTCAAAAACCTGTTATAGGTGTATTTATGACAAAGAGTGAATTCTTTACAGCATTATCTGACATGAACGTAAATATGCCATTTTTCATGTATGCAGAAGAAGCAGCTGACGGATTCAACAGACTAAATCAACAAAGAAAGTGGATGGAAAGACCTCAAGGCAAAATTCCATGCTACGATGTTGATAAGAACAAAGTAGAAAAAATAATAAAATATGCACTTTCTGAAGGACGAGATCAATTAACCACTTTAGAATCAATCGATGTTCTTCAAGCATATGGGATAAGAGCTTGCAAATATGGTCTAGCAACAAATGAGGAAGAAGTAGTAACTTTAGGCAACTCTATCGGATATCCTGTTGTTATGAAAATGACATCAAAAACGACATCACACAAAACGGATGTAGGGGGCGTCAGACT
>CALUQI010000029.1 GCA_944322875.1 Candidatus Gastranaerophilales bacterium | reverse complement strand
GTTATTCATTTTTTAGAATTTTCGGCGTACCCTTTTTCCCCTTTTTTCCTTTGCGACCGATTGGTCGTTTTTTTTTACTGATTTTCTGTTTTATATAATCTTGCAAAAAAACAAGCAACGTGCTGAATTGAATCGACACGAACCCACTGTCTTGTCGCTTTAAACCTAAAGGCATGAGCGGATTTTTCAGGATTCATATGAGAGTAGCAATAAATTTCGCTGTTAAAAAGTGAAAATTGAGACTTTGCTGCTAATTTACAAGCATTTAGAATATCATCGGCAAAATTTTTGTTTTTTAAATAATGAGCTAAATAGTATGCGGCAATAAGACCTTCTGAACGTGCACCGTCTGGGTAGTAATGATCACCATAAATATAATAATATCCGCCTTCATAATCTATATAGGGGGAATCATTACGTTTGTACATTTTTTCAATCATTTTTGCAGCGTCGACATATACAAAATTAATATAATTTTCCTTTTTAAATTCATCCAACTTTACCCACTCTTCAACAGCCTGCATAAGCCAAGCATCTGATGGAAGTGCTGTGAATAAATCAGAATATACTTTGGGTCTGACATCAATAATCCAGTTTAGAGCAATTTCTGAAATATTTTTTGTGACATCAATAAGTTCTCGGTCATCAATAAAATTATTAGCAAATAATGCAAGCCCAAAAAGTGCTTCACCAGGATAATAAAAAGAAAAAGTTTTTCTTCTTTCTTCATCAGACATTTTGATAAGAGGATTGCCATCATTATAGTCCGGATGAATGTAATACCCTAAAAACTCGCCTTCAGGGGTAATTCGACTTAGTAAATGCCTAACACATCCTTTTATATATTCGTCATACGATTTATCTTTTGAAAAAATTCTATACTGCATCAAAGCAGCCAAAAGAACACCAGTACCGCCGAGTTTCGCTTTGTTGTTACAAAAAGCATAACAACCGTTTCCCCAAGCTGTATCGTGATTTTTTAAAATTGATATACTCCAATCGATAGCTTTTTTTGCACTCAAAATATATTTATTTTCAGCGCTTATTTCAAATGCTCTTACCAAGGTAATTATGCCACCACAGTGTCTTAAATCATTGTAATAAAGATTATCTAAAGGTCGACTCGGATGCTCGTGATCCTTTAGTGTATCATCGCAACAATCATAATAATATAAAAACTTACCATCATCATTCATATTTGCAATAAGCCAATCTGCAGACTTAAGCATTTGTTCACGCAAAACATCGTAACTAAAATTTTCATAAAGTATGTTACCACGATATAGGGGAATACAAGTATCTTTATATGTAATAAATGCTCTGCTTCGAAACAAAAATAAATCATAATCCTTTGAATTTTTAAGTAACTTTAACCGCTCAGAAATTTTATTTGTAAGTTTTGCAATGGGTGTTTTTTTTACTAAAGTCTGAAGTACACTTGAAATAGAAAGATGGTTCAAAGATACAGCATCTGTTGGCATATAATAGTAAGAAGTCCCGTTGTGCTTAAGTTCCAGACCATTAATCCCTATTTCAAATCTGTCACTATTAAAATAAATTGAATTCAACTTATTAATATCAGTTTTTCTTCTGTCAACAATATATTCAAGCATAATTCGACACTTATCAGGATTATCAAGATCAAACTCAGCAAATCTTTTATGCTTTCTAAGCATTTCTATATCCCTGTTTAAAGTTTCGGTGAGATTTGAACGCTTACTACCATATCTTATAAATTTGGATCCGGCTTGAAAAAGAGTAATGTAAGTAAGGGATTCCGACGGCAAATAACTAATTACATCTGATAAATCAAGTCCTTCAAGTGAAACTGGCACACCGGAAATAATGGATTTTCTAACCCTTTGCAAAAGCAAATTTACTTGCGAAAAATCTTTTTTAAAGTATTCTCTGTCAATATCATTCTGTGTAGAAAAATCTTGCATCTGCAACCACCCAAGAGAATCTTATCATTAATTAAAATATATGGCAAACATTAAACGTAAAGATTTATTTAAAATTTTGACATGACATCAAAGTTATAGTTGAATAAGAATGAGACTTGGTAGGAAATACACAAATTTATGTACATAAAACAACTGGAAATAGACAATTTTAAATCATTTGCCAACAAATCGGAAATACCTTTATTGAAGGGTTTTACAACAATTTCTGGTCCAAACGGATCTGGCAAAAGTAACATAATAGATAGTGTACTTTTTGCGCTTGGATTAGCTAATGCAGGAGAATTACGCGCCGAAAACCTGTCGCATTTCATATCAACCTACACAAAACGTAACGATGCAATGGTGAAAGTAACTTTCGGTGATATGGAAGGCGGAAACGATTTAAGTATTGCCAGACGAATAAGAAAATCTACTCAAGGATACGCAAGTACATATTACCTTAACGACAGTGTAACAACTCTTTCCAATATACATGCGGTGCTTGAAAAATATAACGTAACTCCAAACAGCTACAATGTTATGATGCAAGGCGACGTAATGGGAATAACAAATTGTACTCCGAAACAACGAAGAAAGATTATAGACGAAATTGCAGGAATAGCTGACTTTGACAGACGTATAGAACAAGCAACAAATGAATTAACAACAGTGGAACAACGTGTAGAGAAATCATCAGTTATTCTAAATGAGGTTGATTCCAGATTAGAACAACTAAAAGAAGAGAGAGAAGTTGCACTTAAATATCAAAAGTTGCGTGAAGAAAAATCGTCATTAGAATCTCAAATCAGTACGGTAAGATTTTTTGATATAAAACGCAACCTTGAACTAGCACACGAAAATATTCTTGAATTTACAAAGAAGAAAAAAGAAGAAGAAATAATAAGCAAGGATTTAGACGAAAGGCTTATACTTATAAAGCAGAAATATCAAGAGATATCGGATAAGCTAAAAGAAGAAGGCGAACAACAGCAAATAAATCTAAAAAAACAAGAAGAAGAACTAAAAGGCGAAATTGACCGTAAGAATAACGCAACAATATATGCAGATAAACAAATTCACGATGGACTTCGCTCGATTGAAAATGCTAAAAACGGTATTGATTCATACAATAGAAAAATTGAGGATTTAAAATTAAACATCAATTTAAAAAAAGAAACAATAGCAAATATTGAAAAAAATATTACAGAAAAGAACAAAGAGCTAAACAAAATAATAGAAGACTTGACTGGTCTTAACGCAACAGCAGACCAACATATAGAGAAAAGGAACAATTTACGTAAAGAACTTGAATCACTGCAAGATTCAGAGAACAATTTAATAAAAGAACGTTTACCTTTAGAAAATGAATTAAAACTACTCAAACAAGAAGTAGAACTTGCAGAATCAAAGGTAGCAGAACTTGAAGACTTAAAAAAGAACTTTGCAGAGAATCAATCTTTGAAAAAAACTTTAGCAGAGCAGTTAGAGAAGGAGCTTCAAGACTTTAAAATCATTCAACAAAATACATTACACCAATTAGATACCACGAAAAATGAAATAAGTGACTTAAATTATGACATACAGATGGCATACCGGAAAATATCCTCAATGGAAGCCAAAAAACAAGCCTATGAGGAGACAAATTTTGGAAGAGCTATAGACACAATCATAGGAGCGAAATTAAAGGGAGTTCATGCTCCGCTTGTAAAATTGGCAACAGTAGACAAAGAATATTCAACAGCAATGGAAGTAGCATTCGGTGGCAGAATGTCGCATGTTGTTGTAGATGATGAACATACAGCATCTGTAGCAATTGAGCTTTTAAAATCATCAGGTGCCGGCAGAGCAACATTTATACCTCTGAATAAAGTGCAAAAAGCACCGACAAAACTTCATCTTCCAAAAGATAAAGGCGTAGTGGATTTTGCAATAAATTTAGTTGATTTTGATGAAAAATACATAAATGCATTTTTCTACGCAGTTGGAGACACTCTTGTAGTAGAGGATATGGATTGTGCAAAAAAATTGATAGGCAAATATCGTATGGTAACCCTTCAAGGAGAACTTTTTGAAAAATCAGGTTCAATAACAGGTGGTACAATAAGACGCTCAGGTCTATCTTTTAGTCAAAATGATGATGCAGAACTTGAAGCTTATAAACTTAAGTTAAAGGAAATGGAAGTTAAACTATCCCAATTAGAAAATAAGAAGTTAGAATTAGAAAAGAAACTGGAAACAGTGCGTTCTAACTACTCAGATGGATTAAATGAATACCGAAAAGTCAGTATAGATATAGATAATATGAACAAAAACTACGAAGGAAGTGAAAACATATTAAAAGAAAAAATAGCCTTCATAAAAGTTTCTGCGCCGAAGATAGATGAATTGAACAAAAAATTAGACAAACAAGAAGAAAAACATATAAGTATTCTTGATAAGATTTCGTCAATACAATCCGAAATAGAAGAAGTCGAAAAACTTATTAATGACAAAGATTTGAAAGATTTAAAAGAAAAAACTGAAGGAGTGGAATCGGAAATAAAAAGGCTTCAAAACAGTCTTATGTCTGCAAACAACGATGTAAATGATTTGACTCGTCAAATAAATTTTCATAAAAACCTTATAGAAACAAAACAAGAAGAAATAAGTTCTATTGAAAAGAACAATGAAAAATTGGAATCGGACAAAAAAGTTTATAAGTCCGAAATAGAAAAGTTAAAGGAAAAGGCAGAAACTTTAAAGGAACAAATAGCTTTAATAGAGGAAAAGCTAGGTAAACTTTTACAAGAAAGAGATAATATAAATACAGACTTAATAGAACTGGAAAAACAAAAACACATAAAAACGACAGACATAGAAAAAATAGCAGAAAGTATAGAATCATTCAAGGCTAGACGCAGAGAATTAGAACCCCAAATGGAAAATGCACGCAAAGAACTTGAGGATTCCGGGATTGAAATAAATAAACTGGAACCAATAACAATGTCAATAGAAGAAATCACAACAAAAATTCAACGTTTGGACCGCAAAATGGAGGAATTAGGGGATGTAAACATGCGAGCATTAGCTGCGTATGAAGAAGTTTTAACCAGACAATCAGAACTAAAAATTCAAATAGAAACACTGTCCACAGAGCGAAAAGAAATAATAGACAGAATGAACGGATACGAACAACTAAAAAAAGAAACCTTTATGAAAACATACAACAATATAAATGAAAACTTTAAAGATGTTTTTCATCAACTATCCGAGGGAGAAGGTGAGTTAAAACTGGAGAATCCAAGTGATCCATTATCCGGAGGGTTAACCATAGAAGCACAACCTAGAGACAAGAAACTGCAAAGATTGGAGAGCATGTCCGGAGGAGAAAAATCATTGACGGCCTTAGCATTTGTTTTTGCTATACAAAGATATATGCCTGCACCATTCTATGCGTTTGATGAGGTAGATGCCAGTCTTGATACAATGAATGTAGAACGTATCGCACACATGGTGCAGAATCAATCAAAAAATACACAATTTATAGTAGTTAGTCACCGCAAACCTATGATAGAATCAGCAAATAGGACAATAGGCGTTACACAAAAAGAAAAAGGTATAACAAGAGTTACAGGAATAAAATTAAGAGACGAAGAATAATGACCGAAAATGCAATTATAAATTATGATATAAATAGTGCAAATTTACCTGATATAGTTCAAACTAATGAAGATGAAGGTATCGGTATATTAGTATCAATGGCAAAAGCAGGGAAAATAGACCCTTGGAACGTAGACATAATAGATGTAACAGATAAGTACCTTGCCCATATATGCGAAATGAAATCACAAAATTTAAGGCTAACAGGGCGGACTTTTTTATTTGCAGCAGTACTTTTGAAGTTAAAGTCTAATATTTTGGAAGGCAGCGACATTTTACAAATCGGTCAACCTGATTACACAGAAGGTTTAGAGTATGATGATGATGGTTTCATCGTAGAATACCCACAAGAAGAAGATTTTATTCCAACAAGTAATGTTGTATCAATAGATGAGGTGCTCCAAAGACGAACCAGCGTAAGGCTAAATCGCAATAGAGTTGTAACCTTACGTGACTTAATACGCCAATTACAATTTTATGAAAAACTAGAAAAAAAGCAATCACTGCAACAGGCTCACGAGCGTGCAAAACGCAGAGTTCAGTCATATTCAAGATTTACTCCTGATGACATAATAAATCTTGCACATGAGGAATACATTGAGGATTGTGTTTTAAAATTAAAAGAAAATTTAGCACAAATATTTGAACACGAAGAAAAAATAGAATTGAAAGAACTTACACTTTTAGGTATGGATAAAATAAGTGCATACATAGCACTTTTGTTTTTAACCGCAGAAACAGATTATGACTTAAAACAAGACACGTTCTATTCAGACTTATATGTAGTAAGAGGTGAAAATGGTACAGTTAAAATCCAGAATTGAAGCCGTTTTATTCACAACAGCAAAGGCATTAACATCAAAAGAAATAAGTGAAATTTTAAACGAAGAAACAGATACAATAGAGGAAGCACTGTTAGAACTCATAATGGACTATTCAGCAAGAGACGGTGCTTTGGAAATTGATGATGAAAATGGTTATATCTTACAGGTAAAAGAAGAACATATGGATATAGTAGAAAAATTATGTCCTGTCGAGCTAAAACCGGCAGTTCTTCGAACACTATCAGTAATTGCGCTGAAAGAACCAATAAGACAAACCCAACTAAAGGATATGCGTGGGTCTAATGCATATGAACATGTACATGAGCTACTTGAAAAAGGTTTAATTTCAAGAACACGAGATAAAAACGGAAAAAGCTTCAATTTAAAAACAACTCCAAAATTTGCTGAATATTTCAAACTAAAAGGTGATACCAAAACTTTAGCCAAGATGCTTGATATTGAACAAAAGGTAACTGATGGTCCTTAATCGTAAACTACTCTATATTTTAACTTTAGTTTTTGCATATGCAATAACACTAAATCTAACTCCTAAATACTTTTTTCTAAGAGGCGAATTAAAATACAAAAATGGCGATTATATTGAGTCAGAAAAATATATAAATAAAGCTCTAATATTTAAGCCAGAGGATTCAGAATACAGATTTGCATATATAAAAACATTATCCGAACTAAAACCCAATTACTCGGTTCAAAGGAAAATGTATGATATTGCCAATAGCAAACAAAATGACGGCGCAAAAATTCTTGCAAAAAAAAAAATAAAAAAAAAAAAACAAAAAAACAAAATAAAAAAAAAAAAATATAAAAAAAAAAATAGAAAAAAAAATAAAAAAAAAAAAATACTTAAAAAAAAAAAAAAAAAAGAATGGAAAAAAAATATCAATATAAACGTGGGACAAAATTATATTGACCAAGCCCCATCGGATTCTAAAATAATCAGATGGAATAAAAACTCATTTCCGCTACAGGTATACATAGGCGAGGATGATCTTGTAAGTATGCCGGAATACTATAAGACATCAGCAATACGTGCGCTAAAACAATGGGAAACCTCAGTAGATTTTGTAAGTTTTGTAATAACAGATAATCCAAATAAAGCACAAATAGCAATATTTTTTAAAAACATTCCCCAAAATGTGTGTAAAAGCGGAACATGTAAATATGTAGTCGGTTATACAAAACCAACAATAACAAGGGATACCCTAAAAAATATGGAAATAACCATATATAAAACAAGCCCAAAAGGAGAATATTTATCAGATATAGAACTTTATAATACGATTTTACACGAATTAGGACATGCACTCGGAATAATTGGACATAGCTATAGTATGGAAGACCTTATGTATGTAGAATCAAAAGATGAAAGTTCAATTTTTCAAAAATATCATGAAGATTTTCATTATATAACCGGGAGCGACATCAACACATTAACTTTGTTGTACATGCTGGATCCCTCAATAACAGACAAAAAACAAAGAGACAAAAGTGATTTAATTTACACCCCAATAATATTAGGTACAAATGAAGAAATAGCAAAAAAGAAAATAATAGAAGCAACAAAATACATTGAAACATCCCCCGAACTTGCTATTGGGTACATAAACTTATCTGGAGCATATATAGAACTAAAGGATTATCATAATGCGATAGATGCCTTAAATAAAGCCTTAGATTTTGCAAAAGATAAAAATGAAAAATTCATTATATATTATAATTTAGCATACATATATTCAAACCAGAATAAATGTTCGACAGCATTAAAATATGCAAAATTAGCAAAAGAAATCCAAACAACCCAAGACTTATTAGAAATGATTGGCATATTAGAAGACAGGTTAAGCAAAACAAATTAAATGTAAATATTTATTAAGAAGATGTCAATTTAAAAATTTATAGGTATTAAATATAAAAAAGGGGAAAGTTCTAATGGATACAAAAATAAGTTTCACAGGAGTAATACCGGTAAAAGTAATAAAAAACGGACAAGAAACATTTGATAAACAAACCATACACAAGACATGTTTGAGAGTAATCAATGGTATAGCTGGGCCATTAAAAGAAAGACCTGAATATATTCCAATAGCATCAAAGTTAGCAGTAATGGATTCCGATTACAAATATCACAAGGCATTAAACGGGTATAAAACGATTTACAATAATACAAAATTAACGGCATCAAATTTTTTCAGAATAATATTTGACCAAATGAACAGAGGCTATATAGTGACAGGAGCACCGGCAGAAGAACTTTCAAAAATAGGCAGAGAAATAGGGTACCACAAAAAATCCTGCAAAATTTTCAATAATGAACGATCACACGCTTTGGAAATGGTAAACAATAAATATTGGGATTTTATTAAAAAAATAGGTAACAATTTTAATCTAAGAATAAGAGAATGTTTCAACCCGGAAACTAACACAAAAATAGGCGATTTACAGCAAATGGTAGTTAACGTAACGACCAAAAGTACAAAAAATAAAAATTTAAACAATGAAAAATTAATAATAGATAATATTTATTTTGACAAATTTGAATAAGGTTAACAAAAACTTCATATAATATTTAAAAAAAAACATGTTTAGGTTATATTTAACAGGTTGAAACAGGAATTGGAGAAAAGTAATGTATAATGTAGCTATAATTGGTGCTGGACCTGCGGGAATATTTGCTGCGCTTGAAGTAACAAAATTAAGACCAGACTGGAAAGTAATACTTATAGAAAAGGGGCGCAAGATAGAAGAGAGGAAATGTCCTTTAAGAGAAGGTTCCCCCGTATGTACAAACTGCAAGCGCTGCGGTTTATTATGCGGATGGGGTGGCGCAGGCGCATTTTCAGACGGGAAGCTGACGTTAACACCGGATGTAGGCGGGCATTTGATAGATTATATGCCAAGAAAAAAAGCAGAAGAACTTATAGAATATGCTGACAAATATTATCTTGAATTTGGAGCAACCGAAGAAGTATTTGGCACCGACATGAAAACATTTCACGAATTAGAACATCAAGCAGTATTAGCAGAATTAAAGCTTGTACACTCTCCGGTTCGACATTTAGGAACAGAAAGAAGTCTTGATGTTTTAAAATCAATGCAAGACTATTTAAACGAAAGAATAACAATTTTAAACAATGTTTCAGCAGACAGTTTACTGGTTGAATGTGAGCAAGTAAAAGGGATAAGACTGAGCAATGGCGATACAATATGTGCAGACTATACAATCATAGCACCAGGCAGAGAAGGCGCTGACTGGTTAACAAAAGAATTTGCAGAACACAAAATAGGAATGGTCAATAATGCAGTAGACGTGGGAGTAAGAGTAGAACTTCCTGCGCCTGTTTTTGAGCCATTAACATCAAAACTTTACGAATCAAAATTAATATATCATTCACCAACATTTGGTGATGAAGTACGAACATTCTGTATGAACCCAAATGGCGAAGTAGTTCAAGAAAATTATAGCGGAATAGCTACCGTAAACGGACACAGTTACGCAAATTACAAAACTCCGAATACGAATTTTGCTTTACTTGTAAGTGAAAAATTCACTGAACCATTCAAAGAACCGATACAATATGGTCAACATATAGCAAGATTGGCAAATATGTTGGGCGGCGGTATTTTAGTCCAACGTTTTGGAGATCTGCTTGAAGGTCGTCGTTCAACCCCAGAGAGAATTAAGGCAAGTATAATTACCCCAACATTATCATGTGCTACACCCGGGGATTTAAGTCTTGTTATTCCGTACAGACAGCTTACAAGTATTAAGGAAATGCTGTTTGCGCTGGATAAAATTGCTCCGGGCACAGCTTCACGCTACACACTTTTGTATGGAGTTGAGGTTAAATTTTACTCAGCACGCGTGAAATTAACAAACGAATTCGAAACAGAAGGTGTAACTAATCTGTTTGCAATAGGAGATGGCGCAGGAGTTACAAGAGGCTTAATACAAGCTTCAGCCTCAGGAGTTCACGTTGCCAGAACAATTTGCTCACGAAGCTAGATAGTGGTATAATCTTTTTATGGATAAAAAAACTAACCTCACTGCTCAAAACAGATTAATTATTTTCGGGCTTATATTAAGTACAATTCTAATAATGGCAATAGCTGTCTTTTCTGTTTTAAATATTCAGAAAAGATTAAATGAGGGTTACCAAAATTTTGGGCAAGTAATTTCAAAAACACTTGCAATAGAGAGCAATGAACTCACAAAAAATATACCTGACGAAGAAATATACAACACTTTAAAATCTCATACTGATTCAATATTAAAAAGTCATAATGATATAGTATTCATTGAATTTACGGACAATAATGGCAAGATAATATACTCTGGTAAAAATGAATCACACCGAAGCACGAAAAGACCAAACATCACTGTCAGCTCGCCACTTACGGACGTAATAAACAATTCACCAATAGGTTCAGTAACAGTTGGATTATCAGGAAACATAATCAGCCAGATATCTTCTACGACAAGAGCCTCATTACTTTTTGTATTTGCGGTTGCCTGGATTGTTTTTGCATTTGTAATTCTAGTAAACACATATCTGATAACGCGCGAATTAAGAATACTTCATGACGGTGTACAAAAGATATCTAGCGGGAATTTTGGATACAAAATTGAAGGCGAAAACGTAAGTAATGAAGTTCAGGAACTATTTAACTCATTCAACGACATGTCAACAAGGTTACACCTATATGAAGAGCAAAATATAGAGCAATTAACATTAGAACGAAATAAACTGGAAGCAGTACTAATGAGCATAGCAAACGGAGTGGTTGTATGCGATAATAATGATACAGTCGTTTTGGTAAATAACCATGCTCAAACTCTCCTTGAAGTTTCTGAGAGTCAAATGTTAAATACCTCTATACAGAATTACATAGATACAGAAGGAAATTTTTGTTTCAAAGAAAAAATAGAAGAATTTAAATCAGGAGACAACAAATTTGTAACTTTCAATATAACAGTAGATAAACGTATAATAAAATCTGTAATATCACCTATGTACACAAGAAGCGGGGAATACGTAGGTTATATTATAGTGCTAATAGACGTAACAAAAGAAACAGAAATGGATATCATGCGAGCACAATTCATTTCAAATGTTTCACATGAATTACGAACACCTGTAACCGTTTTAAGAAGTTATATAGACACACTATATCACTTAGGAAATGAATTTGATTACGAAACCCAAAAAGAATTTATAGGTACCATAAACAACGAAATAATAAGACTAAATAACATGGTTAATGATATTTTAGATTTTTCAAGGTTAGATTCAGACATTGAACTGGAAAAAACATTAACAAACATACCTATGTTAGTAGAGACATGCGTAAATCAAATTAAGATTTTGGCTGCAGACAAAAATCTAACAATAGAAGTATCCAAGGGCAGTGACATTCCGGAAATACTCTGTCACTACGACAGTATAGAAAGAGCCCTGCGTAACCTTCTTTCGAATGCCATAAAATACTCTCCGCAAGGGAAAAAGATTAAGGTTAAGATAAATAAGGACATTGAAAACAACCAAGTAATATTAACAGTAGAGGACGAAGGCTGTGGTATAGCACCCGAGTACCAGAAAAAAATATTTGACAGATTTTTCAGAGTAGAAAATGATACACATACAATAAAAGGAACCGGTTTAGGATTACACTTGGTTAAAACAACTATAGAAAAGCATCATAATGGTCGTGTTTTTGTAGATTCAACAGTAGGTAAAGGCTCAGTATTCGGATTTACCCTTCCAATAAATACTACCATCACAGGCACAAAGGTCTAATTATACAGAATCAAACAAACCGTTGATTTTATCAATAATGTCCTGAGGATCAATTTCTCCGGTAACTTTATTAATATCTTGTGCAATTTGATACAATTTAGCTGCTTCAATTTTATCGCCGGTCAATGCAATACACCTTGCAAGATTGAAATGAGCAAGAGCATAATTAGGGTTACATTCAACTGATTTTTTAAACAATTCAATTGCTTTTTGCACTCTGCCTAAATCATCAAGATAAATAACACCTAAATTGTTATATGCAATATCATAATTATTGTCAAACTTAATAGCTAACTCATATTCCTTAACAGCTTCATCAATATCACCTTTTCCCCAATACAGGAAACCAAGATTACAGTGTATTTTAGCATTTTCAGGTTGAAGATCTAAAGCATTACGATAAACAGCCAAAGCATTATTATAATCTTCCTTATCATAGAAAGCACTTCCGAGGTTAATGTAGATGTCAATATCTTCGGGAGTAAGCAAATAAGCACTTTGATAAGAGCTGATAGCAGCATTTAAGTCGGCTTTAGTCTCCTGAAATACATACCCAAGAGTCTGATTAATAACACTTGTCCACTGTTTGTTCGGATTAAGGGTTACCGCAGTTTGAAAATGAGAAACAGCAGCCTCCACATCACCTTTGACATAAAGAATGTTTGCAAGATTAGAGTGGAATTCAGGAATATTAGGCATGATTTGAATTAATTTATTATATATTTCAATAGCACTGTCAAAATCACCAACTTCCTCATAAGCTTGACAAAGATGCCTATATGCAGAAATATTCAAACTATCTAACCAAATAGCCATTTTATACTCGGTAATAGCATTTTCAAATTGTCCAACAGTTCTGTAAATATCACCTAAAAGGCAATAAAGCGGGACAAAACCCGGAGCTTTTTCAATAGCATCAACGTAAATACTAATCGCATCATTAAGACCTTTTGTCTGAACACAATAGAAACCCTTAAACAAAACAGGCATAAACTTCAGATATGAAAACATTTTAACAACATTTTTGATAGCCTGAATATCAAAAGGCAATGTAAGCCAAGAGAGAATTAATTCAAAATAAGCCTTAAGAGTCGTTTTATAACATCTGAACGAAGAGACTTTGTATAGAGAATATAGCAGAAAGTGAGCACAAGAATTTCTGAATGGTTTAAATTTAACAGCATTTTTAGCATTGAAAGAGGCTTCAAGAAACCTAGCCTTTCTTGTATAAGTTTCAGCTAGCAAATAATAAGCATCAGCAAAACGCGGATTTTTAGAAATAGCCATATCAAGGTAATTAATAGCTTTATCCAAATCACCTTTATAAAATTGTGCCTTAGCTATTTTAAAATAAATAACTGCAGAATCAATATAAGCTTCAAGAGCGCGTTGATATTCAGTAATAGCTTCATCGATATACTGACAAGAATTATATATATCTAAATGCCATGCCAAGAACAAATCGCCCAAACGGACATGCAAATCTGGATTTGTCGGGTCATTTTGTAATCCTAACTGACAAAGTTCAATAGCAGACTTGACATTACCAGTTTTAAATTCTTTATTAATCTTCTTTTCTAATAACTTATCCATTACCAATATTGTAAATAATTATGGTAAAAAAAGCAAGTTATTAAGCAGGTAACAGAAGGAATTTGAATTATAAAAGAAAAAATATAACCATACGACTATATAGCAAAGTGTGAGTAAATTTCACAAGAAATTACATACTATAAGAATATGGATAAAAAAATAAACACAAGCAAGTTCCAGTATAAAAAGATGTCACTTGAGGAACTTGTAGTACTATCACAAAAAGATGACCTAAAAGCATTGGAAGAAATAATACGTCGCGAACAAAAAAATGTGTTTGCCGCATTTTCATATTTAAGCAAAAAACGAGAAAATGTTGCGGATTTAACTCAAGAAACACTATTAAAAGTAGCAAAAAACATACATAATCTAAAGAATCCAAAAAACTTTAAAAGTTGGCTCAACCAAATAATATCAAACTTATTCTACGATGAACTGAGAAAAAAACAGCGCCGGCCTGAAATAATTTCAATAGATGAAGACGAACTGCATACAATAAAAACACAACTTACAGACAAAAAATGTAAGCCAAACGAAAAATGCTTATCAATAGAGCTTGAAAGAATAATTAAGGAGGCAATAAGAGACTTACCCGAGCAATTCAGAATAGCAATAATATTAAGGGAACTACAAGGCTTAAGCTACGATGAAATAGCAGAAGTAACCAATACAAACGTAGGCACGGTAAAATCACGGATAGCACGTGCAAGAGACAGATTACAAAATGGGCTAAAAACATATATATAAGGAGGAAAACAATGGAAAATGAATTAACATGCAATCAGGTAATAGCATTACTAAGTTTCTATGAGGAAGATAAATTAAATACTCGACTAAAGGAGTATGTAGATGAACACCTGTCGAAATGCAAAAAATGCAGAGAGATATATATGAAATCGGCAAAAATAGCAAAACAAATAATTAATTTAAATAACGAAGCAGAAAAAACATATATGACAAAGCAATACGATGATTTTCGTCATAAACTATCGTCATACATAGACAATGAATTGGACGAACACGAAAGTATACGAATAAAAAAGATAGCAATAAGTAACCCTCTGGCAAGAAAGGATTTAGAGGAAATGTATACATTCAAAAAACTTTTACACAATTCATTTGAAAAAACGCGTTCAGAATGCAAAAATGATTTTTCAAAAGCAATAATCAACAAACTTGAAAAAAATTACATCCAGAGCGACAATAATTCAATACTAAAAATCATTTATGCATTTACAACAATAATAAGCATAATTGTAGTCGGGATGATAGCAACATTATATTTTTAAAGGCGAAGAAAATTTAATACTGGCTTGTTTTTTATAATTATCAATCGAAATACCTTTAGGTGGATTTAATTTTTGCATCGCATAGTTATAGTTTTTAGAAATAGTTTTCTTTTGTCTGTCAGCAGCGAACTTATTACGAAGAAAAGGAGTAATAATATTGCAAGAAAGGATAGAACCAACAGTCATAGCAATAACATCACAACCATTTTTAAATGTTTTATAATCATCTTTAATCAAATCAAAATTAGCCATAGACTCAATATTAAATTTAGTTTGCCCCAACCCGTTTTTAACATTCAAACCAGTATCACGCAAAAATTTTCTAATTTTAGGATTAGCAAGCTTGCCAGTAGAAACCAACTTAGAAGCTAAATTTTTAATAGCTGAAGTAACTAAGAAAAAAGACAAAACATTTATAGCGCCGTCACCAATTTCTTGAGGAATGAGGAACATTTTTTGTTCTTTGGGAATTTTGTTATTAACGGCAATAGCAGTAACTTGGGCAGCAGAAGAAAGAAACCATCCAAGGACTCCGGTGTATATAAGCATTTTAGCTGGATTAGGGCCATATTTAGTTAAAATAGCATCTTTAAAATTATTAAAGATAAGATTAGGCTTTATCATGATGACCTCCGTGCGCAGCAAAGAAATTAGTTAATAACTTTGTAAGAGGAGCATCGACCAAGAAATTAGTAAAAAGCATAACGCCAAGTGCAAGTAGAGTTCCTAGAGCATTTTTATACTGAACGAACTCATCAGGTGAATACTTTAAAGTGGGCGAAAGACAAGTTTTTAACTTTTTAAACTTATCATCAGGGGATAAAAGCGAAGGACTTTTTGTAAATGAGTCAATAGTTTTAATACATAACTTTCTAATAGCAAATCCAGTTGCCGTACCGGCAATAATTTTAGCAACAGTTCTACATACCGATATTCTGCGAGTTTCAGAATCAACATCTTTATTAGAAGCATCAATAAACGGTTGCGTCATAAGTGCAGAAGCACCTAAAATTAATCTATTTTCAGCTGAAGACAAATTTTTACCAATCCAAGCAATATTATTATTAGAACTATCAGATTTAATCGTAAATAATTTATTTTTTCCACCGCATAAATTCAATCCAAATTGATTTGCCTTGTTAACAAATTTTTCGCAACAAGACATAAAGGAAAAATTTTTAATATTATTTACACTCAAAGTCATTACTTCACCCAAGTATGTAAGTAATATGAAAGGATTAAATTGACAAAAAAAACCTTTATATTAAGAAAATTTAAGTACAATACTAAACAAGAAAGAGTATAAATAAAATATAAAAATAAATCCAGAATAACTTACAAAATAGCCCCCTTGGGCACCACAGTTACGCCACCCGGGGAGACAAGGAAACCTCTTCTTATGTCATCATCAACATCATAACCAATTCTGGTATTCGGAGGAATTTTAACATTTTTATCAATAATTGCTTTTTTAATCTTAGAATATCTACCGACATCAACATTTTCCATCAAGATGCTATCTGAGACTTGAGAATAACTATTAATTCTGACCTTAGGAGATAAGATACAATGAGATAGCATCCCACCTGAGACAATACACCCCTCAGAAACCATGGAATTAGTAGCCATACCAACTCGGTCACCTTCTTGCCAAATAAATTTAGCAGGAGGATAATTGTAGTTAAAAGTCCGAATAGGCCAATCTTTTGAATACAAATCTAACTCAGGAGAAGCCTGCAGCAAGTCCATATTAGCTTGCCAATATGCATCGATACTACCAACATCACGCCAATACCCTCTTTCGGCATCGGACATACCGGCAAAAGTATTATCGTGAAAATTATAAACAAATATATTTTTCCCTTCATTTAAAAGCATCGGTATAACGTTTTTACCGAAATCGTGGGAGGAATCAGGAATTACATCATCACGATAGAGGGCATCCAGAAGAACATTTTTATCAAAAATATAATTTCCCATAGAAGCCAAACACATATTAGGAATTCCAGGAATAGCTTTTGGTTGATATTGTGGTTTTTCAACAAAATTAACGAGTTTCCAATTATCATCAACTTCCATAATCCCGAATTCTGATGCCTGCTCAATAGGGATAGGGATTGCAGAAATAGAGAGATCCGCATTTTTATTTTTATGAAAAGTCAACATTTGAGAAACATCCATTTTATAAATATGATCACCGCCAAAAATGCAAACGAACTTAGGATCTTCATCAATAATATGAAAAATATTTTGATAAATTGCATCAGCGGTACCTCTATACCAATCACTACCGGTACGCATCTGAGCCGGAGCAAGGTCAATATACTGATTTAAAAATGGAGAAAGCATCCAACCTCTTGTAATATGCTTATTTAAGGAATCAGACTTATATTGAGTCAACACTTTTATTTTAAAGAAGCCGGAATTAATAAAATTATTAATAACAAAATCAATAATTCTAT
>CALUQI010000028.1 GCA_944322875.1 Candidatus Gastranaerophilales bacterium | reverse complement strand
CTCTGAATTCACGTGGCTTTGTATATTGGGGATATTCAAGTATGCCGTTTGAAAAACTGTCAAAATCAGCAGATTCAATCTTACCCAAAGTTCCCTCTAACTTACGGCTTACAGCATCTATAAGGCAAAGTGCAGGTAATTCACCGCCGGTTAGTACAAAATCACCCAGCGAAATTTCTTGGGGTTTTATTACATACCTTATTCGTTCATCAAAACCTTCATAATGTCCGCACATCAAAATTATTTGATCATACAAAGCAAGTTCTTTAACCAAACTCTCATTCAGAGGTTTGCCTTGAGGAGAAAGCATTACGGTAATACTCTTATCTTTTTTTACAATACTTTCATAAGCATCTACATAAGGCTGGGGCATCAAAACCATACCGGCACCGCCGCCATAGGGGGTATCATCAACTTTTTTATGCTTATTTTTGCTATAATCTCTGGGATTTATTGTATTGACTTCGATTATACCTGAGTCGACAGCACGCTTTAATATGCTATAGTCGAAATAATGCATTACCATTTCAGGAAACAATGTCAGAATATCAAACCTCATTCCAATAACCCTTCCAAATTATTAATAATAATTTTCTTATTTTTTATGCTCACATCAATCACTATAGCTTTAACAAAAGGTATTAAGCATATTTTTTTAGAACAAGTTTTAACCGAAAGCAGATCAGAAGCACCATTGTTAGATACCCCAACAACAAAGCCTAATTTTTTATCATCAGCATCAACGACCTGCAACCCAACAAGTTCATCAATCAAAAATTCATCTTCTTCCAAATTTTCTCTGATAGTTTGTTCCTCAACGAACAAAATTGCGCCTTTTAGAGGCAATAAATCATTGATGGAATCAATACCTTCGAACTTCATCAATGCAAAATTTTTATTTAATCTTGACCTGACTATTTTAAGGGCTTTGTAGCCTTGTTCATCTTTAACAAAAACCTTATCCAAAGCCAAAAAAAACTCACGTTGAGATTTAGAATATCCAACCTTAGCTTCACCTTGAATCCCATGGAAATTTAATATTTTACCAACTGAAATAAATCTATTCATCATCCGAAGCAACTTCTTTTATAGGTTTTATGCTGCGTTTAGGTTTTTCTACGGGGACCTCTTTAGGAGTCTTCTTAAATTCTTCAGGACAATCATCACGATCTTGATTCCAACGTTCTAACCCCATTTGAGAACGAATCAAACCAATACCGACATGAACACGCCACTCATCCATTTTCAACTGAGCCGCAATAATCTTATGACAACCGATAGGAGGAAGCGGCAACAAAGGCTCATATAAATTCTTGATTGCAAAAAGTTGATCCGGTGAAATTGCTAATTTACGTTTTGGGAAAGGAAGCTTAGGCAACATCATTTTTTGTCTCACCAAATTAATTCCAAAAAACACCTTTCTAGGTTCCAAACCAATCTTTTCCCCAATAACTTCATGAGCATCAGGATTTGGTAAAGGCAACATAGGCTTATATAAAAGTTCAATCTGAGCCAGCTGTTCCTTACTTACCAATAACTGTTTAGCACCTTTAGATTTATTCATAGGTCTGCGGTTATTATTAAACCCGGGTCTTTGATTTCGGCTAAAATTACCTTGGCGATTAAACCCACTCTGCTGTGGTCTTTGATTATTTCTGCTATAACCACCCTGAGGTCTCTGGTTATTAAATCTACGGCTATTATTTCTGTTATAGTTACCTTGCGGCCTATTATAGTTATTAGGTCTGCTATAATTATTATTAGGTCGTTGATACCTTGAATCACGTTCCTCGCCAGCACTATAGCTATTGTAAAATTTCGGTTGTTCTTCAGTACTGTAGCTGGAAAGCTGCTTATTATCTTCCGAAGTAGTCTCAGTACCGTCCGAATCAGAAATTGTCGGTGAAATAATCATTTTCTTATCAGGATACAAACAATCCGGACAAATAACTCTTTTGGGGTTTTTGGTTTCAAACTCACGACCGCACTTAATGCACTTGTTCACATACATAATCTAAAAGCCTCTTAATTGAATAATAAAATAAATTAACACTCCTCGAATAAAATCGATTTAAAAAAATAATACAAATTTGCATAAACATTTTAACATAAAAAACAAATATATGCAAGTATATTTTAAAATTCTTATTTTTCTAACCAAAAAGTAACCGGTCCGTCATTAATCAGCTCAACATCCATCATAGCCTTAAACTTTCCGGTGCTTACCTTTAAACCGCATTGCACAAGTTTGGAAATAAAATATTCATACAAATCATAAGCAAAATTTGGAGGTGCAGATTTGTCGAAACTGGGTCTTGTTCCCTTACGGCAATCTCCACACAACGTAAACTGGGAAACTACCATAATTTCACCATTTACATCTTTCAGTGAAAAATTCATTTTAGCATTTTCATCTTCAAAAATTCTCAAATTAACAATTTTATTTACTAATTTATCTGCGTGAAGTTGTGAATCTTCTTTTTCAACACCCAAAAAAACAAGTAAGCCCTTCCCTATTCGAGAATAAACTTCACCGTTGATTTTAACCGAAGCGGATTTTACTCTTTGCACCAATACCTTCATAGAAAAAATTATATCACAACAAAAACGAATAACTTAATTCACTTTACCTTTTAATTGTCCGCAAGCAGCATCAATATCCGCACCGCGTTCAAGTCTAACTGTAACTTTTTTACCTGAATGTTCCAACAAACACTTAAACCGCATAATCGCATTATTTGAAGGTCTTTGATAATCATTATCTGCAGTTGGATTATAAGGAATAATATTAACATTACATTTTAAATCAAAAAGGTACTCTGCCAATTTTTTAGCACAGGGAACTGTATCATTCAAATCCTTAATAAGCAAATATTCCACAGTAATTCTACGACCAGTTTTTTGGACATAATCCTTCAACGCAAGTTTTAATTCATCAAGATTAAATTTTTCCTCAATCGGCATCAATTTTTTACGCAGGTCATGCTCAGGCGCATGTAAAGAAATCGCCAATGTAGACTGCATATCTAACTCTGCCAATCTTTTTATACCCGGAATAATCCCGCTTGTTGAAACAGTAATCCTTCTTTGTCCGATTTGAAAACTTTCATTAAAAATTTCCATAGCTTTCAAAACATTATCTAAATTCAACAGAGGTTCACCTTGCCCCATAAACACGACATTAGTAACTTTTAACCCGGTATCTCGCTGAATAGTTAAAACCTGTTCAATAATTTCCTTATAAGTTAAATTTCTGACAAATCCGCGTTTACCGGTAGCGCAAAAAGAACAATTAACAGCACAACCAACTTGTGAACTAACACAAGCTGTCAAATTAGCACGGTTATCGAATCGCATAAGCACAGTTTCAACACATTCACCATCAGGATATTCAAGCAAATATTTTATAGTACCATCAGAACTTATTTGCTTAATCTTAATTTTGACATTAGAAACTACAGCTATTTTTTTTAATTGTTCTCTGAAATCCTTCGACAAATCAGTCATATCGTCAATAGAAGAGGCAGATTTTAAATAAATCCAATTGTGAATTTGTCTTGCACGAAATTTTGATTGGTGCAAATTATCTGTAATAATTTCAATTTCTTTTTGACTAAGTCCTGTTAATACTTGCATTAATATGTTCCTTATAGTATTGAATAATTTCCATCATAGAGTGTAACATAAGGGCAATCGGTTCAACTTCTTCCTTCCATTTGGAATAACCGCATGATTTAGGCAAAATTGAAAGCGGATTATCGGGAAAATCACGGCATATTTGCGGTCGGTTCTCATAATCCGAGCATTTGTTACAATCTAGCAACTTTGGACAATGATAAAAATAAACTTCATCTTCTTTGTTATCCTCAAGCAATTTAATATATTCAGGATAGACTTTACGTGCATCCTCTTTTGAATTATAAGGTACAAAGACACTCAAAAATTGTTTAGCAAAACTATCGCCATTTTTTTCTTTTAACTTAAGTTTTTCAACAGAAAATTCACTGCAGGCTAACTTACAACAAGTTCCACAGCCGGAACAAGAAAATTCTTTTCTATACGCTAAAATTTCATTCCATTTTCTGAAAATTTCATAACAAATATCTTTATCAAACATTTTAAGTACATTTTCTTGCCAAAGCCTTCCTGAAGACCCTGTAGGATAATCATCAAAGATATCCAATCCTTCAGCAGGTTTCAACTCATCAACGCGTTTTTGAATCTCAATTGATGAAATTTTAAAAATATCACGATATTTTTGTCTGAGGCTATTTACAGATGATGTCAAATCTTCCATAATAAAAGTTTAGCATAAAAATCAAACATATAAATTTTTATAAGCCTCTCGCAATTTTAAAGAAAACATATTATCTGCCTGATCTTTAAGTCCATGATAAGCCATTGCACAATTCATGGGAGTAATTTTGCCATTTAAAATAAACCCCTCGAAATTATTATCCTCATCTCTATCGCATTTCATATCAAGTGCATATATAAAAGCGGCAAAATCTTTATTATCAATAAGATCATCCCCTGTTTGCTCACCGTGGTTTGCAATTTTTTTAAATTGAATTTCAATTTTTTTATTATAATTATCAGTTTCTAATTTATCTTTAGGGAAATTTGAATTCTGGCAATTCGTAAGACTAAGAAATTTTTTGTACTCTTCAAAATTTAGTTTATAGGTTTTATTACCAACTTTAGCACACATATACAGAATACAAGAATCAGCGAGATCCCTTATTTCCATTTTATAGTCCTGATCGATTTTTTTAATATCATCGGGAGTTTTATTGTTTTTGTTAGCAAGCTTTCGCCAACCAGGTGAAACAATATCAAAATCACCGGCTTTAGAAAATGGTATCCCGTCACCTACAACCATCTTGTCAATTATATCAAAAAACGCTTCACCAAGTTCGTAGTTAGCAAATTCCGATAATCCAGTCATTGTAAACTCCTATTATGCAATATCCCAACGGCCGCAAGTGCCACCCCATCTAGCGATTATATTACCTTTAATATCTTTAATTTTATCAACGTGTTGAACTTCATCAACCCCTTCGACAATTGTAATAACCTCACAATTATTTGAACAACCATTACAATCGCAAGTGATTGAAGAAAAATGCATATCACCGACCTCCCAACCCTTAAATTTTGTTGTAACTTCAGTATATTGATGATTTTCCATAGCAAGGAGAGCCGCACCGATAGCACCCATAGTTTGATGATTTTCAGGAACAACAACTTCGTGTCCCAAAGCTTCTTCAAATGCCTTTACCATGCCGGAATTTGTCGCAACCCCGCCTTGGAACGAGAAAACAGGTAATAATTCTTTACCCAAAGCCAAATTGGACAAATAATTTCTTACCAAAGCCTGACAAAGCCCATAAAGCAAGTCTTCAACAGGATAACCCAACTGCTGTTTGTGTATCAGGTCACTTTCTGCAAAAACACCGCATCTACCTGCAATTCTAGCCGGATTTTGTGATTTAAGTGCCGTTTCACCGAATTTTTCAATTGGAACATTTAATCTGTTAGCTTGCTGATCTAAAAAACTACCTGTACCTGCCGCACAAACCGTATTCATCGCAAAATCGGTAACAATACCATCACGAAGCAAAATAATCTTACTGTCTTGTCCGCCAATTTCAAGAATTGTTTGTACTCCCGGCACATTTGTACTGGCAGCAACAGCGTGAGCTGTTATTTCATTTTTAATAATATCGGCACCAACAAGTGCTCCGGCCAAATTTCTTCCAGAACCGGTTGTGCCAATACCCATGACTTCATAATCAGTTATTTTTTTTGAATACAATTCTTTCAAACCGGTCTGAACGGCTACAACAGGTTTACCAGCTGTTCTCAACATATAACTATCGACATATTTGCCCTTTTCATCCACCAGAGCCAATTTTGTGGTTACAGAACCTACATCTATCCCTAAATAAACAGTCAAACTCATGTGTTATTCCTTCTTTGTAATCATTATAACACAAAAAAAAGAAACTGCACCTAAATGCAGTTCTTTTTCCAATACACATAAAATTAATCAACTTCTCAAATCAAGCCTTTGCAATTCACCGTGCAAATCAACGAAACTATCATCGGAATTATGTTTTGAAAAATATTCACAAAACATCTCATCAATATTTTCTCTTCGAGGAAACATTGAATCGAATCCGAAATGTTTAGATTTTACATCAGGTCTTGATGAGAATCCGATAGTAAAATCACTCATAGCAAACCCCGCAGCTTGTACCCCGTATTTATTATGCCCATAAAATTAAAACTAGTATCTAACTGTTTATTTTTATTAAAAAGAGAGACTATTTCTTACTTTAATAAATTAACAAAATAAGCGTAACAGTTAAATCAATTAAAATTATACAAACTTTTCATTAGTAAAAAAAGACCCAATTAAAAATTGGGTCTTTTAAAGGGAAAATATCACTTAGATTTAGGAATCCTCATCCCGTAGAATGAACGGATAACAAAAATCAAAGCAATAACAAGCAATATCCATCCGGCAATCGGAGCAATCGACTTGAATGATTCACTTATAGCGATTTCCATTGCAAGCAGCCCGAATAAAGTTGTAAATTTAATAATCGGGTTCATCGCAACAGAAGAAGTGTCTTTAAAAGGATCTCCTACGGTATCACCGACAACAGTTGCTTCATGAAGCGGAGTACCTTTTTCTTTCATATCGACTTCCACAATTTTCTTTGCATTATCCCAGCATCCGCCCGCATTAGCCATAAACACAGCCTGAAACAAACCAAACACGGCAATAGCAATCAAATAACTGACAAAAAATGCAACTGGATGAGAATTATCACCCGCCGGTGCTGACAAACAAGCAAGTGCAAGTGCAAAAGCAAACAATGAAATGAATATATTAATCATACCCTTTTGGGCATATTGAGTACAAATTTTCACAACTTCTTTGGAATTTTGGACATTTGCACTCTTGCAATTTTCATCATCTAGTTTAATATTATCTTTAATATATTCAGTTGCTCTGTAAGCACCGGTAGTAACTGCTTGCATAGAAGCACCGCTAAACCAGTAAATTACAGCACCTCCAGTAAGAAGTCCTAGCAGAGTGTACGGATTCAGCATATTAAGAATCATTTCAGGTTGAATACCCAAAGTATTTTGGATTACCAGAATCAAAGAGAAAATCATCGTAGTAGCACCAACAACAGCAGTACCAATCAAAACAGGTTTTGAAGTTGCCTTAAAAGTATTACCTGCTCCGTCGTTTTCCTCCAAGTATTGTTTTGCATTTTCAAAATCAGGTTTAAAACCATAGTCTTTTTCAATTTCTTCGGTGATACCTACTCTTTCTTCAATCAAAGACAGTTCATAAACAGACTGAGCATTATCAGTAACAGGTCCGTAGCTATCAACAGCAATAGTGACAGGTCCCATACCCAAGAAACCAAACGCTACTAAACCAAATGCAAAAACTGACGAATATACCATAATATCTACCGGTATGAATGTGCTTGCAAAATATGCCAAGCCCATTAAAAGTACAATTACCATACCAATCCAAAAAGCTGAGAAATTTCCAGAAACAATTCCGGAAAGAATTGTCAAAGAAGCTCCTCCTTCTTTTGATGCCGTAACAACCTCTTCAGTATGTTTAGCTTTAGGAGACGTAAATATTTTAGTAAACTCAGGTATTAATGCAGCACCTAAAGTTCCGCACGAAATAATACCGGAAAGGATAAGCCACAAATTTCCGCCCAAAGGAGACAACAACCAATGGCTTACACCAAAAGTCATTACAATTGATAAAATAGAAGTCAACCAAACAAGATTAGTTAAAGGCTGTTCAAAATCAAATTTAGATATTTTAGCGGCATAGACTTTGTCAGCAATACTATTAATCCAGTAAGCAATTACCGAAGTAACAATCATTAAAAATCTCATTGTAAATATCCAAGTCAATAATTGGACTTGATATTCAGGCATTACACCAAGCAAAATAAATGAAACAAGAGCAACGCCTGTTACACCATAAGTTTCAAAACCATCAGCAGTAGGGCCAATTGAATCTCCGGCATTATCACCGGTACAGTCAGCAATAACACCAGGGTTTCTAGGATCATCTTCTTTTATACCGAATTGAATTTTCATCAAATCAGATCCGATATCTGCAATTTTGGTAAAGATACCACCCGCTACACGAAGTGCAGAAGCACCCAAAGATTCACCAATGGCAAACCCGATAAAACAAGCTCCGGCTAAATGACCCGGAACAAATAGTAGTATCGTCAACATCAAAATTAACTCTACTGAAACTAACAAGACACCGATACTCATACCGGCTTTTAAAGGAATATTCAATATATTTAAAGGATTACCCTTAAGAGAAGCAAACGCCGTGCTTGCATTTGCCAATGTGTTCATCCGAATACCAAACCAAGCAACGCCGTATGATCCCAAAATACCAATAACAGACCAAGCAAGTATTGTCAAAACTCCTGAAAGTCCCATCTGTTGCAAATACCCGAAGTAAAATGCAATACACAAGCCTATCAAAACTTCCAAAACTAACAAAAACTTACCCTGTTGAATTAAATAAGTTTTACAAGTTTCAAAAATAGTATTTCCAATTTCTGCCATAGCAGAATGTACCTGTAGTTTTTTGATTTTCAAGAATTCAATAAAACCAAAGATACAACCGATTAGAGAAATCACCATGCCAACTAATAACAAATTGAAACTATCTGGTGAAATTTGCTGAATATTTGGCACAACCAAATCAGCTTCACCCGCAAATACGGGGACAATTCCAAAAAACATTGTTGCTAAAAATATTAACAATGCCTTTGGATTAAATAACATTTTAACCATAATATCCTCCACTAAAAGTTACGATTTCAAGCCCAATTATAATGCAAATATATTATTTGACAAGTTCTTTACATTTCATATAAATTAAATAACTTAAATAAAATATCAATACAAATATATATCATCAAGGATTTTTATTTCAAACTCGGTCCCGGCCGGAATTGAAATCCTGCCACCTTTATTAAACAATCCAAATAAAGGAGAACCAACGAAATTAACTGCATACACACTCACTCCTGCTATCACAGTTACAGGAGATAATAAAACTGTAAAAGGATTATCCGCAAGCTTTGATGTTGTTTTCATCATTTTCTTATAAAACTTTGTACCTGGTTTAAGCGAATTTGTAACACCTTTCCAATATAGTCTTTTACCCTTAATGTTATTAAAAAAAACTTTTTTATGATTTACTTTAGTAATTTTTGCATTAATACTATGCGTTGAACCTTTTATAACTATTGAATCTATGGCAATAACTATTAATCCTCCATTCCCGGAAAGCTGAGGTAAATGAGAATCTGCAATTTCACCTTTAAAAACAGTTCCTTGCGGGATTGTTAAATACCTTTGAGTTACAGGACTTTGAGAAACAAACGACAATCTTGTACCAATCCTGCTGGAATCTGAAATAGCCTGAGAAGATTTAACCTTAAACTTAGTACCTTTTTTAATTCGCACTGCTGCGGATTTATCGACTTTTGAAATTAATGGTTTCTTATCGGCCGGTACCAATGGAGGCAGGTTCCCAGCCGGTTTGGCAGCCGGGATTTCAATCGGCTCTAATGGCGGTTTAGAAGGTGCTTGAGACGACGGGCTAATTGACGGCAATGGAGGTAATGCATCAAGCTCCAATTTAGATGGGTTATAATTTTTTCTTATTTCATCATCAACAGATAAATCTAATTCCAAAGCAATGCACGGCTGCAACAATATCTGCACCGTTATCAAAAAACAAACAGCCGTTTTTACAAGAAATTTACTCACTATTATTCACTCAAAAATTCATTTATTGCTTTAGCAGCCTTTTTACCCGCACCCATAGCGTTTATGGCATTTGATTCTCCTACCGGGGCGACATCACCGCCTGCATATACCGTTGGAATATTAGTTGCACGAGTTTCGCCGTCAACTGTTATGTATCCTTTTTTATCGGTAATAATTTCAATCCCTTCAGCTTCTGCTGATTTTTGAATAATAGGATTAGGACCGGTACCTAAAGCTACTATTACCGTATCAAGTTCAATTATTTCTGTTTTTCCGGTAGATACAGGTCTGCACCTTCCGCTTTCGTCCGGCTCCCCTAACTCCATAACTTCTAATTCAACAGCCTTTACATAACCGTCTTGACCTAATATTTCTTTTGGGGAATATAGGAATTTAAATTCAACGCCTTCTTCTTTTGCATGTCTGATTTCTTCAAGTCTTGCCGGAAGCTCTTTTTCTGTACGTCTGTATATTATGGATACCTCTTTAAACCCGACTCTTACCGCAGTTCTGGCTGCATCCATTGCCACATTACCGCCGCCAAATACAGCAACTTTATTACCTACTTTCAAAGGTGTCGGACTCTCCGGACTTCCCGCATGCATTAAATTTACTCGAGTTAGGAATTCATTTGCTGAAAATACTCCATTTAAATTTTCGCCCTTGATATTTAACATCTTAGGTAATCCCGCACCGGAACAAATGAATATTGCATCAAATCCATCATCTTTGAGCTGTTTCAATGTAATGGATTTTCCTACTACTACATTCTTTTTAAACTCTACACCCATGGCTTTTAGATTAGTTATTTCTCTGTCAAGTACAGACCGTGGAAGTCTGAAAGGAGGTATACCATATCTCAAAACTCCTCCCAGTTCGTGCAATGCTTCAAAAACAACGACTTCATGACCTGCTTTGCGCAAATCTGCAGCTGCGGTTATTCCTGCACAACCGGAACCGACCACGGCAACCTTTTTATTACTTTGTTTTATCTTAGGTATTTCTGCTCCTGTATTATCGCCGACATATCTTTCCAATGCGCCTATAGCTACAGGGTCTCCTTTGATACCTAATATGCAATTCCCCTCGCATTGCCGTTCTTGAGGACATACCCTGCCGCATACTGAAGGAAGCATACTGGTTTCTCGTATTATTTCTCCTGCTTTTTCCAGATTATCTTCCTTTAATGCCTGTATAAATTGCGGAATTTGAATATTTACAGGACAACCTTGAACACATCTGGGATTTTTACAGTTTAAGCATCTTGATGCTTCTAGTTTTACCTGTTCAGGTGTCAAGTTACTTTCCACCGGATCAAAATTATATCTTCTCTCGTTCTTATCCTGTTCTTTTACTCTTTGTCTTTCAACAGCCATTTTTATCTCCCCTTACAATATAAATATTGTACAGAAAAAAATAACAATTGCAAATAATTCATGCTTGTTTTTAAATAAAACTATGGATATTGTATCGAAAACAATCAATGCATTGGAATTTGACAAGATTCTTGAAAAAATTTCAATTTATGCAAGAACAAATCAGAGTAAAGAATTATGCTTGAAAGCACAAATTTTCAATGACACGAATGATATAAAACTTCAGCTTCAATACACAAGAGAAGCAAAAAAAATTTTGGATAATTCAATTGACCTTCCTATAAATTTTGTTGCCGACGTAGCGAAAATTGAGAAAAATTCTTTGATTGGATATTTAAGCGAAGAAGAATTGATAGAAATTGCAAAAACACTAAGTACATCCAGACTTATAAAAAAATTTTTAAATGAAAATACCCTGCCGGATAATGTTCTAAAAAATCTTGCCAAAGAATTAATTGTTAATAAAGAACTTGAAAGTAAAATTTTTTCGACATTTGACGAAAACTTACACATAAAACACGATGCAACTCCGGATTTAAAAGCACTTTTTGCATCTCTTAGGGAAACCGAAAAAAATTTAAAAAATACTGTCAACGAATTAATGAATTCTCCCGATTTTTCAAAGCACTTACAAGAAAATATATATACAACACGTGATGATAGAATAGTATTTCAAGTTATGGCATCTTCAAAAAGTAAGATTCCGGGGATTGTTCACGACGTTTCAGCTACAAATAAAACATTCTACATAGAACCTCAACAAATAGTACCGCTGAACAACAGGATTAGAGAATTAAAATCCAAAATTCACGCCGAATTAATACGCATTTTAACTAATCTGACTAATCTGGTCAAATGTGAAATGAATGATATTAAATTATCAGAAAACATTATTGCTCAAATTGACTTTCATTTTGCCAAAGCTCGCTATGCTGTTGAGATTCAAGCAATAGAACCAGAAATAATTTCATCCAAAGAAATAAAACTGGAAAATATGCGTCATCCGCTTTTAATAGGAGCAACAACTAATGTTGTTGCGAATAATTTTGAAATTGGTCAAAATTACAAGTCAGTTATAATTACCGGATCAAACACAGGTGGAAAAACAGTTACAATAAAAACAATCGGTCTTTTTATACTGATGACAAAAGCAGGTTTGTTTTTACCTTGTACTATGGCAAAAATTTATCCATTTGAACAAATTTTTGCAGACATTGGAGATGCACAAAGCATTCAACAAAATCTTTCAACATTTTCATCACATATGACAAACATTATAGAAATTATAAACAAATCTGATGATAATACCTTTGTTTTACTTGATGAAATCTGTGCAGGAACTGATCCACAAGAAGGCGCCGTTTTGGCACAAGTAATACTTGAATATTTTGCAACTAAAGGTATTTTTTCAACAGTAACAACACACTACGGTGAACTCAAATCGCTTGAATACACCAACCCTTATTTTAAAAATGCCTCGGTGGAATTCAACACTGAAAGTTTAAAACCTACTTATAAGCTACTTTTGGGAATCCCAGGTCTTAGTAACGCGATCTCTATTTCTTCAAATTTGGGACTAAAAAGTGATATCGTCGAAAAGGCAAAAAGTATTTTAATTTCCCAAAAAGATCCCTCTATTCTTGTTGTAGAAAAACTTCAAGAGACACAACAAAAATTATCAAAAAATCTTGAAGAAGCCCAAGAATTGAAAGATTCCTCTCTGTCTGTAAAAAATGAATATGAAAAAAATCTTCTAAATCTTAAAAAAGATAAAAAGAAAACACTTAAGAATATAAAAGACAAATTTGATCGCGAACTGATATTGGTGAAAGCAGAAATCAAAGACATTCTTGATGAACTCCATCGAGAAAAATCAGAAAAGATTGCACGCCGTTCTTATGCACGTCTTGCAAAACTTGAACAAAAATTCAGAGGAGATTTAGATAAACAAGATGATAAACAAAAATATTTAGAAATAGATTGGGATAAAATCAAATCAAATGATGTCGTAATGCTTAAAGAACTTCACCAACCCGTTACTATTCTGGACAAACCGGATAAGAACGGTAATATTTTTGTTCAAATGGGCAATATTAAAACTAAAATTAAAGCAGATAAACTTGCGGTAATTGATGAAAATTATAAACAACCACCCAAAATTTATACTCCGAGCAATTTTGAAAAGTTTGAGCTTAAACGGGTAAATATCTCAAATACACTGGATTTAAGAGGATATAAAGTAGAAGATGCATTGGACAGTTTAGAATTTTATCTTGACAAAGCAAGTCTAGCAAACCTTTCACCAGTTCATATAATCCACGGACACGGAACCGGAGCTTTGAAATCAGCAATAAGAGATTTTCTATCAACATCACCATACGTAGCAAAGTTTAGACCCGGCGAAGATGGTGAAGGCGGTGATGGCGTAAGCATTATTGATATTAATTAGGATATTTACAATGTCGGATTTATATGTTAAAATATCTAAAGTATAAGGAGAAATAATATGGATATAGCAACATTACGCAAAGAAAATGAATTAATTGATTTATTTTGCAACTTGGCAGAAATTCCATCTCCTTCGATGCAAGAAGAAAACTTGATAAATTGGATTACAGAATATTGTAAAACTAACAATCTTGATTATGAACTGGATGACTATAAGAATGTATACATAAGAGTTAGAGCGACAGATGAAACAAAACAACCAATACTATTGTCAGCACATATGGACGTAATCGGCGATAATTCACCGGTAAAAGTATATCTGGATGGAGATTTCATAAGAGCAGAAGGTCGAACACTCGGTGCAGACGACAAAGCAGGGGTAGCTAATGCACTATATTTTGCTCAGAAACTGAAAAACTCAAATTTAAAACACGGCGGCGTTGAGCTTATGTTTACAAGAGATGAAGAATCGACAATGAGTGGAATAAAAAATGTTGACTTTTCTAAAATAAAATCCAAATATGTGCTCGTATTGGACAGTGATTCTCTTGGTCAACTCATGACCTCCGGCGCAAGTTATACATTAGCAAAAGTTGAAGTAAATTCATTTAAAGGAGGGCATTCAGGAATAGATATAGGCGACAAAACAAGAGAAAATGCAGCAAAATTGATAGCTGATATAGTAGCTGAATTTCCACAAGGCGTTTTCTACTCTGAAAACGGACAAGTTGTAACTTCATGCAATATAGGAAGTATAACTTCCGGGGACTTAGATGTTACAAATGTCATCAATACGCACGGTGAAGCAACCTATTCAATCAGAAGTTCTAACAAACAAAAAGAAGAAGAATTAAAAAGGTTGATGGAGTTTTTGATTAATGACTTTAACAAAGAATATGCCGGTATAGCCCAAGCTAATGTTACATTCAAGGAACATATGCCCGCATTTGAAAAAGTTGAAGATGAGTATATCCCTATACTATTTGAAACAGCAGCCCAAAAAGAAGGAATTCCCCCTGAGATTTCATCCTTCCACGCAGGAGCTGAAACTCACATATATGCTAATAAAACAAATGCAAACGGAGAAAAGTTTGTGCCATATTTGGTGGGATTGGCAAGTGTAAGCAATATGCACTCTGCTGAAGAATATTTGGATTACAAAACGATGATTCTGGGACAGAAATTACTTCAAACATTCTTTACAGCATATAACAGTTGATAACTATGAAAATGCTTTAAAAGATCTTTCCGAATTTTTATCAATGACACTTTTTACAGATTCATACTCGGTTTGCAAAGCATTGTGTTCGGTGTCAAGTTTTTTAATTTCGTTATCATATTTTTTATCCTGAACTTGAATCTCATTCAAATCACTTGTGTATTTAGCCTCAGCTTTTGCAACAGCGACTTCATCTTCAACACTTGCAATATCAATACAGCTTGTATAAGTCGTATACATCCATTGTCTTTGATCGAGACCTGTATCAATTTCTGATTTTTCAACCGCCTGAACTTGTTCAAGAGTAACAATTCCATTTTCAAGTGCAAATTGTAACCATTCAGCACTGTTTAATAAGTTATCTTCCAACAACTTCCAATAAGTACCATTAGCACCTTCAACAGATTTGGTATCACTCGGCCCGTTCATTCTGTGCCATAAATTTACATACCAATCTGAAGCAGGATCATTTTGGTCCGTAGTATAAATATCAATACCATTAAGTTGAGATAAATCTAATAAAAATGCATCATAAATATCCGGCCAAGCATCTTGCCAATCTTTAACATCCTGCCAACCTTGCACCCAAGCTTCATGATTTTCTGAATATGTCTCATATGCGTCATTCCACGCTATTTGAGCTTCATATCTTGCCTGCGCTGCAGCATCATAGGCAGCTCTGTCTTCTAAATATTGAGCATAATCTGACTCCCACTGCTCGTGTCTACTGTTATACTGTTCATGCTCAGCTGGAAACATATCAGGATTATTCCTAACATAATCCAAATAAATCCCTTCTGCAGTTCCTTGTAAGGAGTCACTATCCGACCCAGTCAATTTTGAAAAAATTTCTTTATAACGTTCCTGTAAGTTTTCTATTGTTTGATAGCTTTGTCCTAGTGTATCATACCAAATGCCAGATTTCAAACCACTATCTGATTGATAATTCTTACATAAACGGAAAAAAACTTCCATGTACAAATTTAGCAAATCATTCTTAAATTCTTCTAAAAATTCATATCCTTGTTTATCTGCATATTCAAAAAGAGAGTCTAAAAAGTTACGCGAATCTGCATTAAGAGTATATCTATTATTTCCTGTTAAACTGTAAGTTCCATCATCATAAATATCATCAGGGATTTCAATAATAGCACCATTTTCATTAGTAATACCATAGTATGTCGTTCCATTCGCAGTATAAGGTTCATTACCAAACAAATCATATGCACCCCAGATGAGATGACCTAAGCTTTGTTCCATATTAGTTAACAAATCTTTTCCTACATTATAAGCATTACCAGCACTAGGTGTATAGACGGTGCTACAAATTGTGTTACCATAACTAATATTCCACTCTGATACATTTAAATCAAAAGGAAAATCAACAACAATCTGATCCCAAGTAGGTTCTGATGGGAGTGAAGGGTACGTAGGTAGAATAATAGTCGTAGGGTCTGTTAATCCATCTGGAGGAAATGTTGGTTCGTCTCCTGGATTACCAGGTACAGCGTTTAAATAATTTACAAGATTTGCAAATGAAAGAGATGCCCCATTTGATATCTCATTAGGAACACTTGGTCTACCACCAAACCAATTATCGTAATCATTAAATGTCCTATTATTAATTGCATCCAGAGAAAAGACCCAACTATTCAATTGTGTTAAACCGTCCAAATTAACTATAGAATTAGCATTATAACCATTCCCGAATATACTTGTCATTGCATTTATGTAATCAGTAGTTTCAACCAACGGCACACCTGAAAGTTCTAAGAATTCTTCCAAATTTGCGCTATTTTCAAAATTATTAGCATCAGTAGATTTAACCAACAATTGACCTGATGCATTTGATATTCCATATTGGTTTTTAAGTTCTTGATATTGATACATCAAAGCCGGCGTCAACGTTGCCTGTGTTGCATTTCCGGTAGAATCATAAGTGCTGAATACCAATTTAGTCGCATTTAATGAATCTAAATATTCTTCATTTATTCTCTGAGTTTTATCGGCAAGACGAACTTTTGAATTCGCTATTTGCTGCGAATGCAATTCGTTATCAGATAAGCGTGCTGTGATACTTAACAATCTTGCTTGTGAAGCCGATAAACCCATGTTTTTCCTTTCTTGTTTATACATGTATATTTACGGCTTTTATATAAATTCCCTTTAATTGTATTGAATAAATTATTAAGTAATTGTAACAATTTAAAAAAATTACATGAAAAATTCAATTTTGAAACCCTAAAAAAAAACAACGCCAAGGCGTTGTTTTTTTTTATTAAATTGAAAAAGTCTCAGGATTTAACTCAAATTCAATTGGGTCTTCATCAATCAACTCTACGTGGACTTTTTCATCCAATCTGGCCGCTACAGGAGCAGCAACAGCTTTTGGTGCTGCAGGTTTTGCCTTGGTTGCATTTATCATTGCAGGATCCGGATTTGCTTTTAACCTGTTATAGTCTGTCATAATTTTTGCTATAAATCTTTTTGTTTCTGCATATGGCGGTACCTTATTATTGTACCGTTTTACATTACCCGGGCCTGCATTATAAGCTGCTAGTGCTAATTCTACAGATCCAAACATTTTATACATACTTTTGTAGTACATAATCCCGCCTTTAATATTATCATTAAGCGAGTATGCATTGAGCCCCATTCTTTTTGCCGTAGAAGGCATCAACTGGAAAACACCTACTGCTCCGTGAGCACTTCTTGCTTCGTGTCTAAATCCAGATTCCGCCCTTGCGATACTCAAGGCTATAGCAGGGTCTACACCCATTTCTATAGAATGTTTTACTATCGTTGCCTTAATTGTATTTATGTCTGATGCTTGCGCTTGGGGAAATAACATAAACACTATCGCAGTAGTGAATAGTAATAATTTTTTCAAAATGTAATCCTCTGGTTGTAAATTGAAATCCGCCGGGTTTCTTTTGGGAAAATATAGCCCTTTGGAATAATGTTTATATAAACATAATAATACAAAAATTTAAAATTTCAAGTCAGGATTGAAAGCCTTGTTTTTTCTGGCACTAAGCTATTTTTTAGCTTTAACATTTTAAAGTTATAATACAATTCAATTTTATAATGACACAAATAAAATGTTTATGATAAAATACATTCAACGAATTAATTTAATAGGAGAAAAAATGGATAAACAAGATTTAGCGACAATTGGTGTATTTGGCGGATCAGGATTTTACAAGTTTTTAGACGATATTGAAGAAATCAAAGTCGAAACCCCTTACGGAATGCCAAGTGATAATATATTTTTGGGTAAAATAGGCTCTCATAAAGTTGCATTTATGCCAATGTACGTAAGAAACCTTACAATACTGCCCCATTTAATAAACTACCGAGCTAAC
>CALUQI010000027.1 GCA_944322875.1 Candidatus Gastranaerophilales bacterium | reverse complement strand
TTTAACATTTTAAATTTATTTTGCCCGAAATAATCAAACTATCTGTAAAATATAATCAAACCATGTGTTCTTTTACATTTACATTTAGTTAATTCTACGGTTTTAAACGTGATAGCAATTATTGTCTAATAAAGGAGTAAAAGTGTACATTGCAGGGCACATTTCTGAACAATCTCTTATGATGGCAACAGAAATTTCTCTCATATTTAACAGGTGGAAATATATATGTGGGTAAAGTAATTTTAAATATTATTGATTTTTTTTAATTAAAAAATTTGGATATTTTTGTATGATTTGCGAAATATTGCTTTTTGTAAAATTGTGTTCAAAGAAATTAAAACAATATAAATAGTCTGCTGGGCAAAAAATCATTTTTTCTGTTTCAAATTTTTCAAAATCAAAGTTGTCATGAAAATCTTTTGTATAACGCGGAATAGCTTCAGGTAAATAATCCGCAAACCCGAGCCAAGCATCAATTATATAAGGTTTTTCATCTGCTACATATAAAACTGCATGGTCAAAACTGTCTCCGTACGGACTTTTAATTGTTGCAGGATAACAGTTTTTTATACCATTTGTTTTTGCAATTATAGCAGATAAAAGTGATGATTCTCCACAATTGCCGATTTTTAAGTGTTTAACGGGCTTTATAATAGCTTGAATTTTGCCCAGAAAATCATCTGTCATTAGTTTTCATAGTTTCTTTTCGTGCTGAATTAACTTTTTTCCAAAGGAGTTTTTCAAAATTAACATAAATATCTTTATGTTTTTTGAATGATTTAAAATCGTCAATTTTTGAACTTGATATCCGTGGGAATTCTTGATTAACTTTTCGTGCGATATCATCTGCAAATCTAATTGTTGCACTTCTTGAAGTAAAATTTATGTTATTATTACGATTTTTATCATCCTTTTTTTCGTGTTTAACTTGTGTTATATTTTTTGATTGTTGGATCTGTCGGAACTTTATATCAGTATCAACAAAATTTATTTTTCCTATATTCATGACAGTTCATTCTTATTATTGTTACTTATAGCATAAACTCTGTGATAAATAAATTTTGCTTTTTTAGTAGTTATTTTTTTAAATTTTATCCTGTCTAATTAAACCAACAAAAATTTCATCTTGGATAATCGCTTTATAAGTTTGTTTTATATATTAATTAATATTAATTGTGTACTAAGACAAGCTACAAACCTTATTCTACATAACCTTGATGCTTAAATATCTTAAACATTTCCATTCCATTTTGACCAAATACTTCTTTTATATCGGAGGTTTTGCCGGATTTCTTATTCCATATATATTTAAACATTACATCATTTAAAGAATCAGACTCTTCGTAATCATTTTTCCCGACGTATCCAAAAAATTTTTTAATATTATTAATTAATTTGTTTATTTTTTTAGAATCTTTCTTCGATAATATAGAAGGTTTTTTTTCGTTCTGAAAAATATCCACTCCTAATTGACCATAATTTTTACGAATAAATCGGATATCTTTATTACTTTCGTGAGAAATAAGCACTTTTAGCGGGGTGTTATAATATGAATTTAAATTTTTGATTGGTGTGATTTTTGACAAAATTGTATCTCCTTTCTTTTATACTTTATATAATATATTAAATATTAATTTTTTCATATTATTACGTTATTTATTAATATTAACTACCTATAACTAATTTTAATTAAGACTTTTTAGATTTTTCTAAAATTTTAAGATAATCTTTAAATCCACCTCCCCAAGATGCCATACTATCTAAAATTTCAGCAAGACTGTAACCTATATCTGTTAAAGTATATTCAACTTTTGGCGGCATTTGAGGGTATACTTTTCTTAATATAAGTCCGCTTTCTGCCATATCTCGTAAATTAGCCGTTAAAACTTTTTGAGTAATTGTACCAAGTGATTTTTTCAATTCTCCAAAACGTTTTGTTCCATTAAGCAAATCTCTTATTATGAGGATTTTCCATTTATTACTCAAAAGCCTGAGTGTTGTTTCAATTGGGCAGTCAGGTAGTTCTTTAAGTCTCATTTTTACTCCATTAGTATATTTTTGATACTATCATGTTACAGATATCTTGTCAAATACTTATTGTGTTTCCAAGTCCAGAAGAAATTTTTTTATTTTTAAACCTCCTGCGTATCCTATTAAATCACCATTTTTCCCTATAACTCTATGACACGGGATAATTATTAAAATTTTATTTTGATTATTTGCTTTTCCGACAGCTCTTGCGGCTTTTTCATTTCCGCAAATTTTTGCAAGTTCTTTGTAGCAAATTGTTTTACCGTAGGGAATTTTTAAAAGAGTATTCCAAACCTTTTTTTGAAAATTTGTCCCGTCAATTTTTATTGGGATGTCGAATGTTTTTCTTGTTCCTGTAAAGTATTGCATTAATTGGGTACAAGCAGTTTTTATTAAAAAAGTTTCTTTTTTCTCACCGGCCGGTTCACAAAATGAAACTCCGGTTATATAATTACTATCGGCAGAAATGTATATTCTGCCGATAACAGTTTCATAATCGAAAAAAAACATTATTTTTTATCCGTAACTTTAATTAAATGCCATCCAAACTGTGTCCCGACAGGATCCGAAACTTCTCCAATCGGAGTATCAAAGGCTACATCTTCAAACGGTTGTACCATTTGACCTCTGGAAAAATATCCTAAGTCTCCGCCGTTTTTTCCTGATGGACATAGTGAATATGTTTCTGCATAATAAGCGAAATCTCCGCCGTTTTCAATATCTTTTTTTATTTGTATAGCTTCCGGACGGGTTTTAACTAAAATATGACTTGCTCTGACTTGTTTGATACTATCAGCAGCAAAAACCGTACCACACAATAGCATGACAGTTAAAAAAATTTTTGATACCGTTTTAATCATAAAACCTCCTTGTTTAGACATAAGAATCTATCCTATAACCGGAGCAACAAAAGTCCTTGTTTCAAGATCTTTGTCAAGAAGTAAAAGTGCGTGTTTATCATCTCCTATTAATTCTAATTTCGCCAGAACTCCGCTTACAGTATTTTCCTCTTCAACTTGTTCTTTTAAATACCAGTCTAAAAATGATAATGCAGCTCGATCTTTTTCATTTTCGGCAATATCCATTAAAGCATTTATCCTTGAAGTTACGTATTGTTCGTGTTCCAATACGTGTTTGAAAACATCTAATGGCGATTCCCATTCCGTTTGAGGTTTATCTATCGCCATAAGTTCAACTTTCCCTCCTCGTTCGTGCAAGTAATTATACATACCCATAGCATGAGCGTGTTCCTCTTGAACTTGTACGCTCATCCAATTTGTAAAACCTGCAAGATTTAACCTTTCAAAGTATGCCTGCATAGATAAATAAAGATATTCCGAAAATAATTCTTTGTTTATTTGTTCATTAAAAGCTTGTTCCATTTTTTCTGTAATCATAATATCCTCCTTTATGCTTAATTTTAACACATAAAAAATAAAAAATTATTGGTAAGTTATTGAGATTTCTAATTTTTATTCAAATGCGGTTATTACATTTTTTAAAACTTTCATTGTAACAGTGGATTTTATGATAACATAAAGCTATGTTAGAGTTATTTGTATCCGGATCGGAAAAATATAGCGGGAAAACATTCATAACAGCCGGACTTGCTGCAACAATGCAGAGTTTGGGGTATTCTACTTCAGTATATAAACCTGTTCAAACAGGAGCTATAGAAAAAAATGGTTTTATACAGGCTCCTGATCTTGCTTTTGTAAAATTTGTTGACCCCTATATAAAAACATATTTCTCTTATCTTTTGAAAAATAATATTATTCCTGCGGTTGCTGCCGAACTCGAACAGATAAGTATAAATAAGGAAATAATTTATCAAGATTATGAAAGCATTAAAAAAAAATATGAATGTATTTTAACAGACGGAACAATGGGACTTTCAACTCCTTTAGGTGATGACTTTTTGGAACAGGATTTGGTATCTATGCTTAATATTCCTGTCTTAATTGTAGTATCTCCTTCCGGAAATTCGGTTAATAATACAATTTCAGAAGTCAATCAGGCTATGACTTCCGGAATAAAAATTAGAGGTGTTGTGATAAATAATTGTCCTGAAAATTTTCAAGATTTGAATGTCAAATCTTTGCCCAAATTAATAGAAAAATACACTGATGTTAAAATTTTAGGAATTATGCCGTATATAGGTGATTTAAAAAAAATTAACCCTAATGATTTGATATCAAATATTTTGACAGGTATTGATATAGAAAGTGTATTTGATATAAAAATAGCTAAACTGGAGTTATAAAAGTTATTAAATTCAAAATTATACGCTATGCTCTTTAACGGAGTTCTTATTTAAATGTAAAGATATATAAATTTTATATACTGAACGGGCAATTTCATCTTAATAAATTTTTTAAATATACTATAACGAGGTATAATTACGTTATGGATGAGAGAAACGATCAAAACTTAAAATTAATTAAGAATGCTCAAGAGATGAGAGGAAATGAAGTTTCTGAACAAATTCGTTTGTCTCGTCAAACAAATCCAATTGTAAGAAAGTTGTTGAAATTTGGTGAATCTGAATTAACACACAAATTTTCGGTCAAAGATTTGTTCAAACGTTAGGAATATGCGCACGGTTTTATGAGGACCGCACGGTGGCACAATGATCTGTCGGTTTGCGAAATTTTGAAAGTTATACTTCGTTATACTTTTGAGGTAGTGTATGTACGAGATTAAAAAACAAATCTATCTTGATTTGACTAAAACCCAAAAATCCGCACTTTGTAATCATTTGCGTGTTCTAGTCAAAAAATTTCCGCAAATATCAGTTGAAGATATTTTGAACAAATTTATTGATGATGAAAGTTATTACCTCGAAATAAAAAATTCTAAGTTTGAATTCTTAAATGATAAATTGCACGATATGGATTTTATATCAGAAACAAAAAAATATTTACAAGAGTGTCGTAAATATTACAATTATAAAAAATCACAAGAACCTTTAATAAAAGCTCAGAAGGAGTATGAAAAGAAAAAACGAACTTTTTTACGAGAAGTAAAAATGTCAAAAGAAGCTCCGACAAAAAAACAAATTTATTATTATGAAAAACTATGCAAAAAATATGATATCAAAAAGAAAGATTTGACATCAAAATTAGAAGCCCGAAATGAAATAGATAAGATTTTAAGCGAATATGTTACTCATTATCATCAGGAACTTCAATAATAATATCTAAAGCTTTACACCCCAGAAATTTGGCAATTTTTTCAACAGAGCTGAATTTAAAGTCGTGAGGTTCGTTTTTAAACAATTTGTTAACCGTACCGATGCTTAAGCCTGTCGCATTGGCTATATCTGCTTGAATTATTTTCCTTTTTAACGGAACTTTGTATAAATTAACAAGTAGCACGCCAATATTATAAAAAATTATATTCAAGTTGGCATTTATTATCTTAAAATATAATAAAATTATATTATAAATTAATATAATACATATTTATTTATTATGAATGGAAATACTGTCTAAAAGTTGACAAATATTAAATTTGACATTTGTATATTTCAATATAATATTATTATATTATAATAGAATAATGGGGATAAAAAATGATAGAATTCAATCCGAAAAAACTACCTTGTGACATAGATAATATATCTGACAGAGCAGATGATATACTTGAAAATACTGATAGAATAATGTCAGCGTTAAAAGTTTTGAGTACTATGGTAACCATAGAAGAGACAAAAAAGTTTTATAATGCAGAAGACATAAAATATCAATTGGAGACCATAAGTGAAATATTATCTTTATTGTGTTCAAACGTTACATCCTTAAAAGCAGAAGTAAATTTTTTAAATAATAAACAATAAAAAGTAACTTAACAAAATTGTAACGATTACTATGCAAAAGTGGAAAAAAGGAGTATAATAAAAAGTGTAAAAAATACGATTTTGGGGAGAAGATGATTCAGGGGTACAGTTTTGAACTAATTACAGGTCCGATGAGTTGCGGCAAGACAGAGGAGTTATTACGCAGAGTAAGACGCTGCATAATAGCAAAGAAGAAGGTCAAGGTAATTTCACCCGATGTTGACACTCGTACAAAAGGTGATTACATAGAATCAAGAAACGGACTTTGGCTTGATGCAATAAAAGTAAAACATTCAATTCAGATTTTGAGTATAGTAAAACCTGATGATGAAATTGTTGCTATTGACGAATTACAATTTTTTGATAATAACATAGTAAAAGTTATTACAAAGCTAATGGAAGACGGGAAGCGAGTTATAGGTACAGGTTTAGAGCTGGATTTCAAAGCCGAGCCATTTGGTTCAATGCCTGAATTAATGTGTATAGCAACATCAGTTGATAAACTTCATGCTGTTTGTATGAAATGCGGAAGTGATCATGCAACAAGAACACAAAGACTAATAGATGGTAAGCCTGCAGATAAGAATTCACCTCTGATTATGATAGGCGGAGATGAAACATATGAGGCAAGATGCATAAAATGTTATGAATTACCTGACAGTCATCCAAAGGAAAAAAGAGGATTAAAACTTTTGCAGTTTGAACATAAGTAGTTTTTTGTGGAAAGCATGATATAATATTTTTACAACTTTTATTTTTTTAGGAACAAAAACAAAAATAAAGCATCTTTAAAAAAGTAAGAGTTAGGTGGAGGAATATTAAGTGAGAAAAATTATGCGCAGAAGTTTTATATTTCTATGGACATTTATGATAATATTTGGCTGTGTTGTCAGAAACTACAGCATGGCATACACACCCATAGAGCTTTATGACAATGTATGGCGTTTAGTAAACACCAAGTTTGTAGACCAAACGAACAATTCACAAGACTGGACAAAATGGCGTCATAAGTATGATAAGGTTATAAAAACGAATGAAGATGCTTATGTTGCAATCAATACAATGGTTGCAAGTCTTAATGACCCGTACACAAGGTTTTTAGATCCAAAAGAATTCGAGGAAGAAACGAGTTCTATAAAAGGTTCATTAAAAGGAATAGGAATTCAGATAGGGGTAAAAGATGGGAAGCTAATTGTTATTGCTCCTATAGAAGACACTCCTGCTGAGAAAGCCGGATTAATAGCAGATGACGAAATTTTAGAGATAGACGGTAAAAGTACAAAGGGAATTACTGTAGATAAAGCTGCGGATCAGATTCGCGGTAAAGAGGGTACAACAGTAACTTTGCTGATAAAACGAAAAGATATGGAGCCTAAATTATATAAAATTGTTCGTGCAGAAATTGAGATCAAATCAATTTCGCAGAAGCTTCCGGAAAATGTCACATTACCGGGTGAAATTGGGTATATAAGATTAAGTTCATTTATAAGTCGTAATGCTTCAAAAGAATTTGCCAATATTTTGACAAACTCATCGGACAAAAAAGGATTTATAATCGATTTAAGATCAAATCCGGGCGGGCTTTTAAGTAATGCAATATATATATCTGACATGTTTTTAGATGGAGGAGTAATTGTAAGTACTGTTGACAGAGACGGTTACAAAGAAACTCAAAGAGCTGCTAAAGGTGTAGTTACGGACAAACCAATTATAGTTTTGATAAATAAGGGATCGGCATCTGCAAGTGAGATTTTTTCCGGAGCAATAAAGGATAACCACAGGGGCATAATTATAGGGGAACAATCTTTCGGAAAAGGTTTAGTTCAGGAGATTAACAAGTTGCCTTATGAATCCGGATTAAATATTACGATTCAGAAATATTTGACTCCAAACGGGACTGATATTAACAAGAAAGGAATAACACCGGATATTGTTGTTGAGTTAACCGAAGAAAATGTTAAAAATAAAGATGATGTGCAGTTGAAAAAAGCTATAGAAGTTTTGCAAAATATGACAAGAGGCAATGCTGTTGCAAATCAATAAGGTACAGAGGATTTAAAAAAAAGCTCTCATTGAGAGCTTTTTATTATTTTGCTTTAATAAGAGAATATCTTCGTCCGGTTTTAATTGTTTCATACGGTAAGTTTTTAACAATACTATCAAGGTTTTTAGTTTTAATAATAATCATTTTATTTTTATTACGAAACATATCTTCAATTTCATCAGCATTTCTATAATCAATAGTTCCGCCATGGTAGTACAATAGGGAATATTTTCTCCCTAAATCAACCGCCCCGAGTTCATAATTATTTTCTCTGGTAAACTTTGCAAACTCCATCAAATCATTTTGACCAAATTTGTAATCAATATTAAAAAATTCTTTTGTTCCAAAAGCGGAAAGTAAAAGCATTAAGCCTACATATACTGAAAAGATTCCTAAAGGTTTGTTTTTTCTTGCAAAATTAATACTTAAAATTCCTGCAGCGGCCAAGAGAATTATGCAAAGCCATTTTGCATTTAATATATCTTTATAAAGTTGTTCCGGAAGATATAAAGGTGTAAATATAGCTAAAATCGAAGCTATAATTAATATACTTCCTAAAATATAAACTGATATATTGATGGATTTTTTAAAATCATCATAATGATTCCAAATATATGCTCCTATGAAACATGCCGGAATATACACAGGTAAAAGGTATGTTACAAGTTTTGTACTGGAGGAAGAGAAAAATATTAGAGTAAATAGAAATGCAATTACATTTAAATAAAGAAATCTTTGTTCTCTGCTAAGTTTTTCAACCACATATATTTTTATGTTTTTAAATTGGGAACAAGTGGCAGCAATCAATGAAACAATCCAAGGGAAAAATCCCCACAAAAAAGTCAAAATGAAGAAGTAAAAAGGTTCTTTTCTTCCGATTTCATGAGAATTAATAAATCTTTCAAGGTGATGTTTTACCACATATTCATTGAAGAACAGCGGGTTATGAATATTAAACATTAAAGCATGCCAAGGAACAACGACTAAAAGAAACAGAATAGAACCCGGAATCCAATAAATAGGTCTAAAGAGTTCTTTAACCCGTTTTGTTGCAATGGCGGTAAAAAACATTGTACCAAAAGGTATTACAAATCCCGGAATGCCTTTTGCCATAACTGCAAGTCATGAAGAAAGATAAAAAAGCCACCACAGATATTTTTTACCGCGTTCTCCGCAAAAATATGTTAAAATGCCAAAACAAAGGGCAAATCCTACACACATTGCAAGAACAATGTCAAGAATAGCAAATTTTGCAAGGATAAGAAATTCTAAACTTGTGGCAAGAATAAGGGCAGATAAAGCCCCAAATTTTCTGGAAACGGCTTTATGTCCGGTTATGTAGACCATAAAAGAAGTTAACATTCCGTAAAACGCAACCGGAAAACGAACTGTAAATTCATTTACTTTTCCAAAAATCCCAAAAGAAAGACATTCTCCCCAAAAATACAAAGGGGGCTTTTCAAAAAAATAATCACCATTTAAGTATAATGTCATAAAATCTTTTGTATAGAACATATCACGTGCCATTGCAGCATATCTTGTTTCATCAACATCCATAAGTGCGTAATTTCCGATATTATGGAAAAATATAAAATAAAATACTAAAAATAAACCTGTAACCGTAAATATTTCAGGATGTAACTTGATAAAATTTATAACTTTTTCAAACTTCATAAATATCCTTTCTTAGCTGATTATAACATTTACCATATAATTTGCAATATATGGCGAAATATAATAAAATATACTTATGGTATCTGAGAAAGCACAAAAAGAACTTATTAAACTATTAAACGGGAACAAAAATTTTGTAAATGGTACCCCAAATGCAAAAAATATGTCTATAGAAACCCTAAAAAAATATGCTTATCATCAAGAACCATATGCTTGTGTCTTAACTTGTTCTGATTCCAGAGTGGTTCCGGAGATTATATTTGACTGCGGAATAGGAGAACTTTTTGTAGTTCGCGTTGCCGGCATGACAACAGGTCCTAATGTCATTGAAAGTTTAGAATATGCAGTGAAAAAGTTAAATGTTCCGCTTTTGATACTACTCGGACATGATGATTGCGGTGTTATGAAATACGCAAAGACACATTATCCGGAGCCGATGAATGATTTTTCATCTATATTAAAATGTGTTTATCCTGTTTTGGATAAAAAAGAAGATATAAATTGTCATAACTTTTTTGCAAAACAACACACAATCTGGGTTGAAGATTATTTGATGAAACATTCTGTGATTATTAATGAAGCTGTCAAAAATAGTGATTTATATATTGCGAAATGTCATTTTAATCATGATACAGGTTTTGTTGAGACATTGTAATTTTTAAAATGTTTGTTTTATATTTTTAATGTTAATATTTATAAAAAATTAAAAATTATAAAATACAATAATTAGAAAATTTTTAATGAATCTTTCAATTATTACAAATTTTCCATTCCATTTTTTCATACATTTTTTGGAGTTTATCGTGTTTTGCAAGTCGTTTTTCAGTGGCTGCAATTGTTTTATTCATGTCGTGTATAATTTTTTTAAACATATCTGATGTGTATTTACCAGAATTAATTTTCAAATACTGATTTTGTTGATTTTTTCTTACTAACATTAAGATTATTAAAGCGCCTGCAGTTATGGCAGCAGCTTTTAAGAGTATTTCTGTTATTTTGTGCATAGTTCCTCCTTAAAATTATATTTCTTATAAACCCAGTGCGTGTGCAAAAAGTTCACCTGTTTTGTGGTTATAATGTCTACCTTCTTCCTTGGCAAAAAGGTTTTCCCAGTGACTTTTTGGAGATCCGTCAGTTGAATATGAAGGATTTGTCATCATTATATGATGAGTATTAGAATCCTCTCTTAAAGGGAAAATATCACTTGTTTGCATAAAACTTGGCAGTTTATCGCTGGCAAGGTAAAATCCAAAAAGAGCCGTGTTAATTCTATTAAGTCTTTGTTCATAAGATAATCCGCCTTCGTTATTATCATTTTCTACTTCGACTCCCGGGGCGTAATCTCTCAGATATTTAAATTTCTCGGATAATTCTCTAACGGCATAGAAATCATCACCCGTAATATAATCAGTTCCGGCATTAAGCCCTAAGTTTTTATACCGTTCAAAATCATCGGTGCTTTTTTCTCCGACAAAACTTATATCTGTTTTTCCGGAACGGGAACGAATTTCATGCAATATATATTGCATTTGAGAGTATCCGGGTAATGCACCTACTCCTGTATAGTTTTCCATGTCATATCCGCCTATATGTTTTGCGGAATCTATAAACATTGATTCAAATCCTAATTTCATAAGTTTTACACATTCATTTATGTATATTTCAACGTGTTCTGATGAATCCCAGTTAAATGTAACATCTTCTTGATTAGGGCGGCAAATTTTAATTTGATCTGCCGATATTACCATCCGGAAACCGGATTTTATTCCTCTGAAATGTGCTAAATCGTTAAATGCTTTTAATTGTTCTTCAGGTGAGATTTTGTCTGCAATGTCGTATGATATAATATTTTCACTGTAACCGGCGTTAAGTTTTATACCATATATTGAATTCTCTTCATACGGACCCTTATTATAACCGTCACCATAAATATTAGGAAAAATTTGTGAAATTATTACGCAATTTGCCCAGCTCCTTGCCGATGGGAAAATTGCAGGTAATATCTTAATCATACTTAATATGCCGCAGCAGTCACGATTACCGTACATTTCTGATATGGCTCGGTTATTTATTTCTATATAGTTCGCAAGCCGCCCCCACTTATCTCCGTAGTTTGGTGTGGTAATGCCGCTTGGGTATTCATCATAAAAAATATTACCCTCACTTAATGTCATAATAGAATTTAGTGCATCTTTTACTGAACGATTCAATAATTCTACCGGAATTATGTTTGCTAACCATTTTTTATTGGTATTTAACGCTCTGTAAGTATGATTTTCCGTAAAAATGTCTTTCTCTAGTTTGGTCGTGTAATTTAAAGCGTTTAATAACTTGTTTATTGTATTCATGATATTTAAATTTATTCTGAAAAAAACTTAAAATGCATTACCCTAAATGATTATCGGTGAGTATACAAAAGTATCATTTTCCCTTGTTGACAAAAATAATAAAGTTTGTTAATATAAATTAGAGGAAATATTATGAAGAAAATAGTAGAAAACTGGTTGTTTGAATTTGGAGAAATTAGTGAATTGCAGGAATGTATGTCAGATGTACTTGAAAACTGTATGTTTAAAGGCGAAAAGCCATATTATGCATTAACACTTTTGAACAATATTAAAGAGAAAACAGCCAAATTATATGAAGAAATAGACGAAACAACTATAGCAATGGAATAGTATTAAAAATCAGTTGAAGTTCTAGGTTTTTCCTTTATAATGAAAAATATGAAATACAGGGAAAATGTCAGGAATTTTTGTATAATAGCCCATATAGATCACGGTAAATCAACTCTTGCTGATCGTTTACTTGAATTTACCGGTACTGTAGCAGAACGTGATATGCAAGACCAACTTTTAGATTCAATGGATATTGAACGCGAACGTGGAATTACAATAAAACTTAACGCAGCAAGAATGAATTATAAATCTAAAAGTGGCAAGGATTATATTTTAAATTTAATAGACACTCCAGGTCACGTAGATTTTTCGTATGAAGTTTCACGTTCATTAGCGGCCTGTGAAGGTGCATTATTGATTGTTGATGCTACTCAAGGTGTGGAGGCACAGACCCTTGCAAATGTTTATTTGGCCATTGAACAAAATTTGGAGATAATTCCTGTAATTAATAAGATAGATCTTCCTTCAGCTGATGTTGAAAGAGTAAAGCAGGAGATAGAAGAAGTTCTTGGTATAGATGCATCTATGGCAATACCTGTGAGTGCTAAAGCAGGGATAGGTATAGAAGATGTGTTAGAAGCGGTTGTAGATTTTATTCCTCCTCCTATTGATACGGTTGAAAAACCATTAAGAGCTTTGGTTTTTGACAGTGCGTACGATCAATATTTGGGAACTCTTTGTTTCTTTAAAATAATTGACGGTAAAATGAAACTTGGAGAAAAAGTCAGGTTTATGGCTTCGGGCAAGGAATATGAAGTTGTTGAATTGGGTTATTTAACTCCTACGAGAGTTCAAGTAAATGAGCTTGTATGTGGAGATGTTGGATATTTTGCAGGTTCTATAAAAGAATTGACCAGATTTGTCGGTGATACCATTACAAGTGTGGATTGCCCTGCAGCAGAACCGCTTCCGGGCTATAAAGAAGCTTTACCCATGGTGTTTTCCGGAATGTATCCTGTCGATAATGATGATTATCATAATTTAAAAGAAGCACTTGAAAAATTAAAACTCAATGATAGCAGTATAACTTTTGAACCTGAAACTTCAAGTGCCCTGGGTTTCGGTTTCAGGTGCGGCTTTTTGGGAATGTTGCATATGGAAATAGCCCAAGAAAGACTTGAAAGAGAATATAACTTATCTCTTGTTACTACTGCTCCTTCGGTTGTTTATCACGTTTACAAAACTAATGGTGAGATGGTTGAGATAGATAATCCGGCGAATCTTCCTGCTCCTCAGTATAGAGATTATATCGAAGAACCTTATGTAAAAGTTCAGATTATTACACCTAATGATTATGTTGGTACATTAATGGATCTTGCTCAGTCTAAAAGAGGGATTTTTATTAATATGTCTTATTTAGATAAAGTAAGAGCAAGTCTTGAATATGAAATTCCGCTTAGTGAAGTTATTACTGATTTTTATGACCAATTAAAATCTCGTTCTAAAGGTTATGCAAGCATGGATTATGAGTTCAAGGATTATAAAAGATCAAAATTAGTTAAGCTGGATGTCATGCTAGCCGGTGAAGTAGTTGATGCTTTATCCGTGATTTGTCATGAAGATAATGCTTTTTATATAGGTCAAAAACTTACTGCAAAACTAAAAGAAATTATCCCCCGTCAACTTTTTGAAGTGCCTGTACAAGCAGCTGTCGGGGGAAGAGTAATTGCAAGAACAAATATAAAAGCGATGAGGAAAAATGTTCTTGATAAATGTTATGGCGGCGATATTTCTCGTAAACGGAAACTTTTAGAAAAACAAAAAAAAGGTAAAAAACGTATGAAATCAATCGGCCGCGTTGAAGTACCACAAGAAGCCTTTATGGCTGTTTTGAGTCTTGATGATGAATAGATAATCCTTTAGATTGTGCATATAATGCCAATTCTGTCCGGTTCTTACATGTGAGCTTTCTCATTATTGCGCTTATATGTGCTTTTACTGTATGATGTGTTATTTTGAGGATTTCCGCTATTTGTCGGTTTGTTAAACTTTGCATTACATAATATAAAACTTCGGTTTCTCGACTTGTTAAATCTTTCATAGTTCCCACCATAATATCTCCTTTTATTAATAATATTTCTTCTTATTTTATATAATATCAAAACTAACCCAATAATCTATTAGCCATATGTCTGATTATGATTGTTTTTTACCAAAACCATTCAAATTGTCAGTTCCCAAAATCCAAGATTGTAAACAAATGTAACAAATATATAGAAAATATATATTTAATACGCAATTTTTTAATACAAAAATACTTTTTAAAGATATCAGGTGAAAATCTTGAAATAGGAAAAAATATTATTAAGAGAATTTGAGTAAAAAAGGAGAACCGATAATGGTATCGTTTAACGGAAATGTGAATAACAATTTGTTTATTCAATCGGGATGGCAGAAACCTTCCAGTCGCAAAGTAGATGAAAAAAGTTTAGTTAATTTTGCTGATAATAAGGCAATCGGCGAAATTGGGGACAAGTTGCTTGAACAAGTTCAACCAAATTTTGTCCAAGCTTCTAAACTTCCTGAGCAGGATGAGAAAGATTTAAAAGAGATGTATGCTTTGGCGGGTATAAAAAATGTTAAATTGCCAACAAGATCTCAATATGCCAGAATCGAAGGATCAGTTCAAAATGCTTCAGATAATATCAGTCAGTTATTAACCGGTAATAATGCAGAAGAATTGTATAATTCGCAACAATTTAATGTATTAAATGAGCTTTTTGGAATTGCTTAACAAATATTTATCATGTATATGTAAAAAGACTGCAGTAGCGGTGTTTTTTATACTTATGTACTTTTAAAATTTTATTTGGTATAATAAAAAATGAAAAAGGGAGAATAGTTATTATTATCAGGCTTACACATGCACATATAATTGGAACCATAATTGCATACATTTTGGGCGTATTTTTGGTGCCTTTAGTAATAAATTTTTCTAAAAAAGAAGGATTAGTAGATGTTCCTAATGAAAGAAAAATTCATACTAAACCCATATCAAGGATAGGTGGCGTTGCTATTTGGGCAAGTACTATGTTAACATTTCTGTGTTTAGTATTTTTGAGTTATTACCCTTATGGAAGTTTATTATCCGGAATATTACTGGGGAGTTCCTTAATGTTCTTGCTTGGTCTTGTCGATGATGTGTACGGTTTAGGTGCAAAGTTTAAGTTGTTTATCCAGATTGCTATTGCAACATTAGTTTATCTTTTGGGTGTTCAAATAAATGAAATACCAATATTTGGCGGTATTGATTTAGGGATTTTATCCTATCCGATTACTTTATTATGGATTGTCGGAATAAGCAATGCAGTCAATTTTATTGATGGAGTAGACGGTCTTGCAGGCTCAGTTGTAACGGTTAATGCGATAACTCTTGCCATAATAGCAGTAGCAATGACTCCATCAAATCCTATAAGTGCGCTTATTGGTTTTATTTTAGCCGGCTCTATGTTGGCTTTTTTAACTTATAACTTTAATCCAGCAAAAATATTTATGGGAGACAGCGGAGCATTATTTTCAGGATTTTTGCTGGCCACTATATCAATTACCGGTGTTATGAAAGCTGCTACTTTAGCTATTATTTTACCTTTTGTAGTGCTCGCGGTTCCTATTATGGATATTACATATTCTTCCTTGAGAAGAATTTCCAAGGGTAAGTCCCCTTTTGTTGCTGATGCTGAACATATTCATCACAAATTACTTCATGCCGGTTTTTCGCAGAAAAAGACGGTTTTGATACTTACTTCTGTGGCTATTATCGCCGGTGCTCTTGCATCTTTATTTATGGGTGTTAATACTATTAAGCATTATTTTATATACATTTTATCTATTGTGTTAATAATGTTTGCGCTTAATTTAATTAAAGTATTGACAAAAAAATAATTTTGGTTTATAATCCCAACAAAGATTTAATTACTCAGTTTTAAATAGCATTTTATTTAGAATATTTAAGTGTAAATCTTTTCATAGATCGGAAATTAGAACTTATAAAAGGTTCTAAAAAGTACATTTATATGAGGATTTATATTATGAAAACGGAAAGAGTAGGAGAAAATCAATCAAGCTTACCACATGGAATCGCATCGGCACTTATTGGCGGTGCTGTTGGTTATGCTTCAAAGTATGCTTTGCCTTTGACCGCTCAGGAAAAGGATGCTGACTACAGATTAGTTATAAATGCAATTAAAAAAAGTTCTGTAAAAGCTAAATCAGATTTTTTGGAAAGCATTAAGAATATTAATTCCAAATCCTTGGTAAAAGATACTTTTATGGGAACTCATAAAAGTATTACAGCATATGGTATTTGCGCATATGATCATGCTTTGAAAAAAATAAGACCGGCTGCTCCGTTTATTATAGCAGGTTCAGTTTCAGGGCTTGTAATATCTTTTCTCAGCAAAGTTTTAAAAACGGATGTCAATTAAATATTTTTTCTCGTTTGGTTTTTATTTGACCTATTAATTCTGCATAATTTTTACTTGTCAAATCATTAATTGATTTGATAAGTTTTTTGACTGATAGTTTGATATTTTCTGAATTCAAGTTAAGCATATCACAGGCCATTTCTTCGTTAGACATAGCCAGTCTTGTCATGTCACGAAACCCTGAAGATGCAATATCGAGTGCAAGTTGATTTTGGCTTGCCGTTAAAAATATTGCTTGAGCTATTAACATGGGCATATGCGAAATTAATGCAACCGCTTCATCGTGTTCTTTAGGGGTTGTTATGATTGTTTCTGCACCTAATTCTTTAATTATATATTCTAAAGAGTTTCTGGCTTCTTTTGGGACTTGAAAACAAGGGGTTAGAACCCATTTTGCATTTTGAAATAAACCGTCAAAAGAATTCTCAAAACCTTTATGTTCTGTTCCTGCCATTGGATGTGACGGTATAAAAATATAAGGTCGTTCTTTGTTACAAACAAATGTTTTGAGACTGCATACATCTGTTACTATTGTTTCAGGTGATAAGATATTTTCCAGAGTATCTAATACTGCCAGAGTCTTATTCATAGCAGTACAAACAAATATCATCTCACAATTTTTGAGAATATTATAGTCTGATGTTATATTAGGCAGTATTCCTTTCATAGAGTTTGATACAGCACAAACATCATAACCAAGTTTTGTTAAAGTCTTAAAAATGGAGCCGCCAATTAATCCTAAACCTACGATACCGATTTTTTTCATAGTGCTATTGTAACATGTTTTTGTATTATTGCAAAAATATTCTAAATTAGATTTTTTTCAATATTTTTTTATGTTATAAGTTTTGTATGCGTGTAAATAGTAAATTTAATAATAATTCTTTTACTGCAAAATTTAAAATAATTGGTGACACTGAAGATATTCCTAAAATATTGATAAAAGAATGGAAACTGACGGCCAAAAAAATAGGCAGTAAAAATGACTTAGTTGAATTAAATCTTGAACGAGCCAATAAACCAGAACCGATTAAAAATAACAGATTAAATTACTTTGTTAAAGAGAAGACTAATTTAAATATATTCGCGTTTATAGATAAGGAAAGAATATCCAAAAATATCTCACAAGAAGGAGAAACAAAAATAGCATATACTAATTTTGTAGATTTTCAGGTAAGGGAATTTTTAAAACATTTGCAGAATAAAGAAATAAAATCAAAGCTTGTAAAAATTAGAAAATTGATTTCAAACAAATAATATATTAGTCAGCAACGCATAGGGTATCTCCACCAGAATATGTGCGAGCGTGTTTAACCGGCATGAGAATATCCGGTGAGCCAGCAAACTCAATATCTAAAGCATGAGTTGCAGATATTTCTTTAGAACTCCAAGTATCATTAGATAATTTTGTTAAGGAAGAATTTACTTGGTTTGCCATTGAAGATTGGTTTCCTGACAGACAGATAAGATCTAAGTTGTTTAGTATAGTACTGGAGTATCCCATTTTAGTTAATACACTAAGACAAGAATTAACTCCCCAGGTATTTTTATAAATAATTGCTGTATTCGACGGAACATTTGATATTCCAAACATTGCTCCTGCCATGTTAAGTAAAGTCTGTTCGCTTGGAATATGCAATCCTATGTCATTACAGGTTTTAACAGCTCCTACCCAGTAGTCCTTTTCTACTTCGCAATATTTCACCAGTCCTTTTTGTTTCAACACTTTGCAATCATCAATAGTCCCATAATTACGAGACATTTTTACTGCTCCAAAAACAGAATTCCATGTTCTTATATCAGCTCCTAATTTATTCGGTCCTTTAGATCCATTTATATCAAATATTGCACTGATACAATTTGTTGTAGCATTGGTTACTGGTTTATTATCTTCAAAAGTGTAATTATAATTTTTGTAACTGTCTAAAGGAGTACATTGTGGTGAATATGTCAATATCATAGGGGTACCATCGGTTGTAATAATTCCAACAGTGTTTGTATTTTTTGTGCCTAAACCTAATGATTTTAGATCACTCCCGGTTTTTATACTGTTAACATTGATTGAATTAAAATCTCCCGATGTTGTTGGAATTGATATTTCATTACTTGGCCAACATTCATTCAAGTGTGAGTTATTACATATTTTAGTTATTTTTAGGTAATCTTTTAGTGTATTAACAAAATCTTCTGTTGAAGGGTATGATTTTATTAAACCGTATGAATTCATTAAACTGGTTGCTTGTGTAATTTTATATTTAATCATTCGGACTTGTTCTTTTTGAAGACGTTCCCTATAGTCGGCAAGTAGATTGGGGATTATTAATGCTGCAACTATTCCTATAATCGTCAATGTTATAAGAATTTCGACTATTGTAAACCCTTTTCTCATAAAAATCTATCCTTATTTTGCTAGTGGTACTAGTTGTTATAAGTTATAATATATCAAACAATTTAAAAATGGACAAGGAATATTTACAAAAATTTGCAAAAAATTTAAAGAAAATACGAAAACAAAAAGGTTTAACTCAAGATGATCTTGCTG
>CALUQI010000026.1 GCA_944322875.1 Candidatus Gastranaerophilales bacterium | reverse complement strand
TAGCTTCGCGTCTGTCTTGTCCTTCAAATTTAACTGTCATATTTCATTCCTCTTAATTATTACTCTTCACGCGGGTCAATATATTTAACCGCATCGGCAAATCTGCCGTATGTACCTATATTTTTCTCATATGCTTCTTTGGGATCAACACCTTTTTTAATAGCATCCATAACTTTGCCAAGGTTGACAAATTGGTATCCTATGACTTCATTATTTTTATCAAGACCCATTTTTAAGATGTAACCCTCTGTCAAAGAAAGATATCTTACCCCTTTTTGTTTCGTTGAATGGATTGTCCCAACCATAGAACAAAGCCCTTTACCTAAATCTTCAAGACCTGCACCTACGGGAAGTCCGTTTTCAGAAAATGCAGACTGTGTTCTTCCGTATACAATCTGTAGGAATAGCTCCCTCATTGCAACGTTAATTGCATCACAGACAAGATCCGTATTTAAAGCTTCAAGAATAGTTTTTCCGGGAAGAATTTCTCCTGCCATAGCTGCAGAGTGAGTCATACCGGAACATCCGATTGTTTCGACAAGAGCTTCCTGAATAACACCTTCTTTTACGTTAAGTGTTAATTTGCATGTACCTTGCTGCGGTGCACAACATCCGCAACCATGAGTAAGACCTGAAATATCTTTAATTTCTTTACATTTCGTCCATTCCCCTTCTTGTGGGATTGGTGCAGGTATGCCCTTTACTCCGCGACATACACAGCATTGGTTTTCAATTTCGTGTGTAGTTTCTATTTTGCCCATTTGGCCTCCTTTATCAAATGTTTTTTCTCTCTTAAATTATACTATAAACAAAACTTTTTAGTATAATATTCTCAGGAGTAAAATATGGAAATTATTAAACAAATTACAAACGAGTTCAAAACAATAGACAGCATCCGCGCAATAGCACTAGGTGGTTCAACGGCAAGCCGCTATGATGATGATATTTCTGACTATGACATTTATATTTATACTGATTGTGAAATCGACAATCAAATACGTACACAAATTGCCAAAAAGTTTGCGCAGGAATACGAAATTGACAACCGTTTTTTTGAAACCGGCGATGAATGGAGATTAAAGGACTCCGACAAAGGTATTGACATAATGTACCGTTCGCCTGATTGGATAGAAGAACAAATAAACAGAATCTGGAAAGAATGCGGGGCTTCAGTAGGATATTCAACGTGTTTTATTTATAACGTAAAAAACTCAATCATTTTATACGACAAAAACGATTGGTACAAAAACCTTCAAGAGTCGATATCAGGGAGTTATCCGGACAAACTTAAAAAAAATATTACAGCCAAAAATCTTCCGCTAATATACGGCAAAATGTCTGCCACCTTCACAGAACAAATCACAAATGCCGTAAAGCGTGACGATTTGGTAAGTGTAAACCATCGAATAAGCGCCTTTCTTGCAAGTTATTTTGACATAATTTTTGCGATAAATAAACAGCTCCATCCGGGAGAAAAACGCCTTGTAAGGTTTGCAAAAGGTAATTGCAAAATTCTTCCGAAAAATTTTGAAGAAAATATAAACGAACTTATCACCACTTCTAAAGAAAATAAGGCGCAGGTTCTGCAAAAAATTACGGAAGAATTGAAAAAGCTAATCTCGAAAATTTGACAAAAATACCTAAATAAAAACAAAATTGCACAAATCTTTTGTGCAATTTTGTTTTGAATTTACAGAATTTACAAGACCTATTTATCTACACAAATAACACCCAGTTTCTGTTTTCTGCCGTTATGGAATTGATAATATTGGGCATAGGTGTAAAAATGTCTGTAATAGGCATTAGTCTCATCTGCCTCTGTATCTGCCCACAAGAAAAACTCTCTATTTTCTGCCACGTAAATGGAATCAAGTCCATACTGCATAACCTTATCTTCATCACGTGTCAAATTTGACTGCCAACCGTTATTGATATTTTGTGTATTATACAAATCCTGCGCCAGAGCATTTAGGTCATCTCTTGAAGGCAACTTTTTGCCCATATCGTTACAATATTTTACCGCACCTGCATAAGCATCGTCGTCACAAGGACAATATTTCAGCAATCCTTCATCAGCCAATTTTTGACACTCCTGCTGCGAAAGTCCCGAACTTGCCACAACCGGAGTCACACATTTGCCGGCTATCGTAAATGCGCAATTACCGCTCAGCGACGGAACATTCAAACTTTTCAAATCTTTTCCGGATGTATTAGGTTTTTTATAACCGGTAACATCATACACAGCGGCAATACATTCCAAAACGCTTATGGTATTTGAATACGGATTTTGTACACAATTCGGATTATACGCAATCAGGGCGTTCACGCCGTCTGCAAAATTCACCCCGACAAGTTTCATATCCCAATCAGGAAGCCCGAACTGTGCAGAGGTTTTTATTTTGGTCATATCAACTTCAGTCTCGTCAGGTCCCCAGTATACTTTATCAGAAAAACAATTTTGCAATTTCGAATAGTCACAAGTTTTAATTATTTTTATATATTTTGACAATTCACCTACAAAATCTTCCGTTGATTTATAACCGGCAAGAATTTGTTGAGTATTCATTATACGTAATGCTTCATCCAATCTGCGCTCAAAAACATTAGATGCCGTATTCCAGGCTCTTTGCTGGTTTTCGGTAATCAATGCCGGTATTGTTATCGCTGCAACAACACCGATTATTGCCAATGTTATCAAAACTTCCGCCAATGTAAATCCAAAAAATTTGCGCAAAACACGCTCAGAAACTAGCTTAAAGGAGTGTCCCCCCCCCCGATTTTCAGCTCCTGCTTTAATTTTAGACATAATTTTCTCTCCCTTATGTTTCATACTACTTCGCGATACTAACATATTTTTCAAAATTATGCAAACAAAAAATTCGACAAATATTTTCTAAAAAATAATTTTAATGTATAATTAAAACAAGGAGGTCGTTATGACAGAAAAAACTATTATGAACCTTGGTATATCGACAAAATTTTCAGGTATTGATTTTGATAAATATTCATCAAAAGTATCGGAATTCGTAAAAGAATTTTTTTCAAGAGCCAATAAAAAAGGACAATTTTTAAACTGGGTAAATTTACCGCAGGAACAGATTAAAAGAGTTGACGAAATTTACACTCTTTCTGAAAATCTGAAGAAACAAACCGGTGTCGAAAAATTAAGCGTACTCGGTATCGGTGGTTCGAAACACACTGTTGAACATATGCTCAGCATCAACGGTTTAAATGTTAATCAGGACAAAATACTTTTCTATTCCGATGTTGATTCCGCCAGTCTGGAAAGATATCTATACAGATTGGGCGATGTCACAAAATCCAACTACCTTGTTGCATCAAAATCAGGTTCAACATTTGAAACAAAAGACGGCTTTTTACGAATTCAAACAATGCTTGAAAACGAATACAAAGCAAAAGGCCATTCAAATTACGAAGAACTTGCAAGTAAACACTTTATTGCAGTTACAGACGGAAACGCTGAAAAGAGCGAGCTTAGAAGAACTTCAAACGAAAAAGGCTGGTTAGGCGATTTATATATCCATGATGATGTCGGCGGAAGATTTTCAGCATTTGATGATCATGCTTTATTCACACTTGCTTATGCAGGTATGCCTAAAGCTGACATGATTAAAATGCTTGAAGCTGCTCAGGAAATTTCATCAAGAGCGTTAACCGCTGATTTAGATAAAAATGACGCATTAAAAGAAGGTATTTTCTGGGCAGATGCTGTATTGAACAATATTACAACATCAGTTCACCAGTATATGGGTTCAATCTTTGAAAACACTGTTTACTGGCACGCACAAATGCAGAATGAATCAGTTAAAGATACATTAAAACAGGTCGCAAAGGTTCCTGACGCAATGCACCACAGTGCAGAAGCACACTTTAACCCTGCAAACAAATTTGCATTTGCATTAACAACACCGAAAGACAACGGAGTTTGCAGAGAAAATGCTGATGCATACATCGGAGCACTTGAAATGTCTTACGAAAGCATGGGCGCATTCTTCAATGAATCAGTAGACACAAGAGGAATGGGCTTAACTCCTGAAGCTGCAGGCGCAATGACACAATTAAGAGCTTATGCAACAGTTTATCAGGAAATTGTACAAAAAATTATGCAGGGCAAACAATTCCCTGAGGTTCTTGATAGTGTACTTCAGCCGCACGTTGAATACTATAAAAAGAATTTAAAAGGCGGAGTTGTTGTTCCGGGCAGAATTTCAAAATAACAAGGCGGGGCTTAATGCCCCGCTTAATTTAAAAGTGGAGTATATAAATATGCAACTATTACTTAGAGTTTTTATCAGTTTAATATTATTACAGGGGGTTTGTCAGGCACATGAAATAAATCCTGATGATACAGAAATGGTTTCTAATAAAGCGTACGAAGAATATTTTAAAGATTATACCCAACGGCTTTATGAAAATTATAAACCGGAGAAACATTTTCTTAGAGGCTGGTCACAGGGTGATGAGTTCATGTATATTATCAGACGTGACGGAACTGTTGAGAATTTGGACAATTTCTTTCGTAGCAACAGATTTGCCAGATATGGTAAAAAAGTAATATTAGAAACAAAGCCTGCACCATTTCCTGATGAAATAAAAGACGATATTATATTTGTAGACACCTGGATGATCTATTATAAATATGATGAACAAAGTTTTAGACTTCATGGCAGAAGTAAATATGATTATTCAAGGTATTGGAAGAGATTTTATGATATTGATTCAATTAATATAGTAATTATTGAATTAGAAAAAGATTGTAGAATTAAAAAGCGGTCAAAATAATTGACCGCTTTTTTAATTTAAGCTCTGCGGTAATATCCTGAAACCTTGACACCGTCGGATCTGGTATAACCGTTAACATAAATAATACCGCCATTGTTTGCAGCACGAAACTCTGCTTCTACACGCGGCATTATTGCCTGTTCTTTCAATAGTTTATCTATATGCTGTGAAAAGACATCAAATGTAAAACCGTCTAAGTTTCCTATATCTTCATTTGTAAATAACACATTATCAATGTTATCAATAAATCCCAGATTTCGGCTTCTCTTTTTGTATTCAACAGGAGTTAACGAATTGTTTACATCTCCCATATTTTTTATCTGGTGTGCATCTTTGTATCCAAAGATTGAGGGTTTTCGAGATTCAACATTGTTTATCGGAACTATATAATCTTTTCCAATATTTTTGCCGATTTTAGAGACAGGATCCTGCGGGTCTCTAAAATTATAGATATTACTGAAATCGCTTTGAATACTTTTTATCTCGCGATTTTTGCCAATTCCGTATGCATTAAAAGTATAAACATCTGTATCAGGATGGTTTGCACCTACATACTGACTCTCACTGCCACCTTCGGAATGCCCTGCCACATTCATCTTGTATCCGGGATAAGTTTTACTAATTTCATCATGATATTCCAGTGCTTGCGTCATCTGATCTGTAACTTTTCTGAATCCCATTTTCACGTTATCCATAATATCGCGCCTATTTTTAAAATCAGTTCCTATATTAAAGATAGCTATCTCTTTTGTAACATCATTTTTAAAGACAATGGCTTTATAATTTGTTTTTGGGTCAAATTTTTGGGTTTCGTATTTCCAATCTTTGAAAGTTTTACCTTCAAGCGATCTTTTTTGAGAAAGATAATTACTTGAAAGTTCATACATCTGTTTAAAATCGTTAGCTTTCTCAAGTATTGTTTGTTCTTCGTTAATTTTCATAAAATTTTCCTTTCTGCAATTTTGCGTACACAAATAGAACATCTGTTTTTAGATGTTCTAACAAGGGGGCATATTATTTAGTTGGCAAAAATTTATTTTTTCTTTCGGGCGTCTCGCTCCAAATAAATATTAACTACTTGTATTGATGGTAAATCATAATATTTTTTCCAATAGAATGATGCTCTGTATTTACTTCTTCCGTATAAAACAAGTTTACACGAATCTTCATGTGCATACTGTAACCAAACATTAACCATTATTATTTCGTCTTTTATTTCTTCTGGGAATGGGTATGGGACAGTTGCTTTAATAACCTTTTCGCCATATCTTTCAAATCTGTCTTTTTTGAAAAAAGGTATTAAGTTTTCTATAGTGCCATCACGGCGAATTACATATAAGAAATTATTTCCCTGATACCAGCCTTTACGAAAATGTTCTTCGGGTCTAAAATTATTGTACAAACGTTCCGCATAATTATTAAAATATTCAGAGTATGCTTTGTTAGTATCAACTTCAGTTGTAATAGGATCTATCTCGTGCGCGTTACATACCAGTGTACCTAGTAAACAAAAAAACAGTAATATGTTTTTTAAAATTCTCATACCTCTCCCCCTGTATTATAACTGGTAAGAAAGTTGCCATCAAGGGCTTGAATCACCCGCTATATGCAAATTATACCACGTTGAGCCTTATTCTGTCAATGTTAGCAAATTTTATTTTCACAGGGTTTAAAATACTATGCGAGTAGCGCCTGTTAACAGTTTTAAATACCCCGCAAATCAAGCCTCTGTCAGGGGAAATTCTCCCGAACTGCGGTATTCAAGGAGTTTTCACAATTCTGCCAATATTATGTCAGTGCAAAACGGGGTATTTATAAGTTTTAGAGGATATTACGGTGATATGCAGCCGGTAAAAAAGCTTTACTGGCTGACAAGCGGACAAAACATCCCGCAAATTGACAACTGGACTAATCAGCATATTTATGAATACGGTTGCAAAAAATGGGTTAATGCATGCCCAAATGAGCTTTTAAAACGTACACCGGCCGAGACAATAAATTCGGTGATGACATTAACCAATCAAAAATATATTCCCGATTTTATAACGGCGCCCAACATTCGAGGTAATAACTGGGGGCGCTATGCAAATTATATTGAAATTAATCCGCGTGCAATTGCAAAATATGAAAACGGTCGGATTTCTGACGGATTGTTAAACACCTTGAAATTAATAACCGCAATTCCCCCTTCCGCAAATGATTCCGCAAATTGCATAATTCTTTCTCAGCTTTACCCCTCCCATTGTGGTGACGGAACAACGCGGGACGAAACTCTTTATCATATCAATCTTCACGACGGAATAAGCAAAAATCTTACCGCAAGAGGTTTAGACCACAAAATGGGGGATGATGAACAGGTAAGAGCTTTTAACGATCTTGCACATATTATGGGATTCAGGACAGGTATAAGAATGCCTATATCAGAAGGTCAGTTGCGCGTTAAAGGTAAAAAATTTTCTTGGGATGAACACGAAAAAGCCTATATAGATGCTTGTGTTTGGGCAATTGAACTGGGTTTTGATGCTATATACTTTGATAGTGCAAAGCATATTATTGACATGAATGGGTATTGCGGAATTGGTCGTATTTCAAACAAAAGTCAGATGGCCTATATATTAAATAAGATTCGTGAGCAGACTGGAAGATGTGATCTTGCATTTATAGGCGAAAAATGTAATGACAATATTGAATATAAACAAATGGGTTTTACGGCTGGGACGAATTGGGGTAATGCTGATGATATCTTTAATGTGAAGTATGAAGCTCAAAAACAAAAATATTCTTGGGATTATGCAGCGGGACCGGAGGTTTCTAATGATAATGATGTTGGAGAGATATCATTTGAAAATAGATTTAACAGGTTATATTCTTGTCTTTTTGGTTATGAGTCTAAAATGGACAAGTTACCGATTTTTATGCAAATCAATGATATTTTCCCGCTTTCTTCATATGTAAATACTCATCAACTTATGTTAAATGCAAAACAGATGAATGGTTCGGATGCTTGGACAGAGTGCGAGAGACATTATGATGGTATTTTAAGAACTGATTTTGATGCAAGAAATTATACCGATAATGTTTACAGAATTATCAGCAGTTTTTATTAAACTTTTTTATACCTTCTTGAGCAATTATTTTGTTTCCTTGAGTCAATAGAATATAATACGAGGATAAAAATGTTTAAGTGTTCAAGAGCGATATTAATGATTTTGTTTTGTATAGCGAATGTTGTATCTGCAGAAGAGAATTTGCCTAAATCTCCTGACTATGCTCAAATTTACGCAGGGAAGGATAAATATGAAAATTTCAACAGAAAAGTATTTGATTTCAATTTGAAATTAAATAAATTTGCTGTGAAACCTATTCACACTATTTGGGCTTCTATTATTCCTGAATACGGAATGGAGCGTATTCAAAGTGCTTATAATAATATAGAATATCCCAAACGAGTTTTAAGTTGTCTCATTCAAAAAAATTTCAAATCCTCGGGTACGGAAACTGTAAGATTTTTAACCAACACAACAGTTGGTATAGGGGGTATGTTTGACCCGGCAGATAGATTTTTGGGAATAAAACAAGTTGATGAGGACATGGAACAGGCACTCTCCCAATGCAAAATAAAATCAGGTCCCTGTGTTGTTATTCCTGTACTTCCACCGTCTAATCCAAGAGGTCTTGTCGGTAAAGTTTTTGATACTGCTCTTAATCCTACTGTTTATGTCGTGACACCTCTTCTTGCTATTATTAAAGCCGGATTGACCGTTAACAAGACTTTTTATATTCAGCCTGTTATAAAAATGCTTGAATCTAATTATGCGGACCCGTATGATATTGCTAAAAAGTTTTATGGTGTTCAATCCTATATAAAATTTTCCAATTTGGATCGAGAAGATGTTTTAATTTCCGAATACCAAAAAATTGAAGATCTTTCAGATAAGCAAAATGATTATTTATATTCCGGAACGACATTAAGAAATGAAGATATTGAACCATTATCTAATACGTTAACAGTATCTGATATAATAAGAGGTGGAACTAATATTGATAATATTATTTTAAAAAATTACAGTTCTGATAATTCAAAACTATTTGCCGACGAAATTTTATTTGATTACAATCCTCAATGTCCAGTAGTTGATGCTATGCGGACGGCTTTGTTTGATATTCCTGAAGTTAACGATTCAATATGGGCAGATTTATCAGTGTGGAACAGAAGTTTTGCCAATAAAATAAAAACAGAGTCTGTGAGTATTACGCCGCAAAAACCTGATTATAAGTTCAGGTATATTCTTCAAAAAGACAAGGATTCTCCCGTTGCAATAATATATCCATCAATAGGTGAGGGCGTAAACTCTTATCATTCGGTTGTTTTCGCCAAAATTTTTTATGATGCGGGTTATTCTGTAATAATTCAAGGAAGTCATTTCCAGTGGGAATTTGTATTGAGTATGCCTGACGGATACCGGCCGGGGATACCGCAGAATGATGCTGTATATTTAGCGGAATTAACGTCTCGGATTTTAGATGAGCTTTACAAAAAGCACGGATTTCAACCTAAGAATAAAATCATTTTCGGGACTTCATTTGGTGCAATGGCGGCATTGTATGCTGCGAATGAAGAATACAGAAAAGGTAATTCTTTAAATGATACCAAATACATAGCGGTGTGTCCCCCAATAGATTTAATATATGCGATGGAGCAGGTGGATAAGTACACTCAGGACTGGCAAAATAATACTGCAGATTTTAAACAAAATACAGCATTGACGGCTGCAAAAGTATTACAATTATATAATTTAAAAAATTCAAGTGAGTTAGAGGTTTCATCGTTGCCGTTTTCGGAAGATGAGGGAAAGCTTATAACAGGTTTCGTAATGCATCAAAAACTTTCCGATTTGGTATTTACGTTGGAACACAAATCTAAATGCAATGATTGCAGTGAGTTTTATAATGATATGAACAATATGAACTACAGTGACTATGTCAAAAAATATCTTCTTAACGAAAAGTATCAAAGCATAACGTCATTGGGATATGATACGAGTTTGTATCCGATTGCCGATTATTTATTGAAAAATAATAATTACAAAATTTATCACGCGATAGATGATTATCTTACTAATACAAAACAACTTAAAACTCTAAAACAATATACAGGGAAAAAATCAGTATATTACAGTAACGGATCACATTTAGGATTTTTGTATCGTCCTGAATTCATAGAGTCATTAAAGCAAGAAATAGCATTGAATTGATAATTTTTGTTAATAATGCGCAAAAAGAAAATTTCTTCACTTTATAATGAGTAAAGGAGGAAAAATAATGCAAGCAGTTTTGCCAAGAATAAATAATTACAGTGTAATTCCAAATCCAATAACGAGTTTTACTCCTCAACGGATTATGCCATTTGTTTCTTCAGGAGCAGCAATTCATCCGCAGGCCAGTGTAATAGGCAATGTTGTTATTAGTCCTGAAGTTAATGTTGCTCCGTTTGCATCAATAAGAGGCGATGAGGGAACACCGATATATGTGGGCAGAGGAACAAATATTCAAGATGGAGTTGTAATTCACGGGCTTAAAGAAGGAAGAGTTAAGCATAATAATGCAGAATATTCCGTATATATAGGTAACAATACAAGCCTTGCTCATCAGGCACAAGTACATGGTCCTGCAAAGATAGGTAATAATGTTTTTGCCGGCATGCAATCTTTTATTTATAAATCGGAAATAGGTGATAATGTTGTAATAGAACCTGCAGCAAAGGTTATAGGTGTTAAAATCCCTGCAAATAGATATGTGCCTGCCGGTGAAGTCATAAAAACACAAGATCAGGCAGATAAATTACCGGTTATTGACGATAATTACGTAAATAAAGATCTTAACCACGAGGTAGTTGAAGTAAATAAAGAATTTGCACATTCTTACCCTTCAAATTATTATATTTCAAGTTTTAATTAATAAAAAACAAGCTCCGAATTTGGAGCTTGTTTTTTAATTTAACCTTTTATACCATTTAGTATTATTTTTGTTTTTTGTATTTCAGGTGTTGACTTTGCTGACTTATATTTGTCTGAGTCCGTTTTACCCAAAGTCCATCTGAATCCGAATTGTAAACCAACACCGTTTCTGCCACCATTTGTAATGTATGTTTGGAAATATCCGGTGAATTTTTCACCCCAAGCTTTTCTTATACCAACACCATATTTTACAAAAGGATCTACTGACAGATTCGGCAATGCTATATCATTTGCTTGGAAATGAGTACGATCCATAACATTCCAAATAACACTTACTCCCAAATACGGCTGCCACCCGTTTTTAAGATTCCCGATAAATTTGATTCCGGGTTCCAACTGTATTGCATGTAAAGGATCTGAACTTATGCTTACTCCTGCTGCGTTCTTATAGTCAAAAGTGTTTACAAATGTATATGATATCAAGAAGCTTGGTTGAATTATAAATTTGCCTTTTGCTAATTCCCAATTGTAACCGGTTTTTGAAGCAACACCAGCCATTAACATCGCAAAATCTTCGTGTCCGAACATTGAACTTGCTTCTCCGGCATTGGCGCCTACATTTGCGGTTAATCCGGTAAAGAAATTACCCTTGTATGCCATACCAACGGCTCCTAAAGTGCCTCCGTTTTGGTATATACTTACTCCATCGTAGGCCTGATGTGAGCCGTTATAACCCATATATACGCCCCACATTCCGTCCCAGCCGTGGCCCAGGTCATACATCTCTGATTCACCGCCAAAGAATGAACCGTATGATACGTTGGATACTCTTGGACCATTGTGTAATCCTACATTCTCAAATGTTGCATATGGTCTGAACCAGCCTGATTTGTTTTCATATTGTGTTATTGTAGGATCAAATACTACATTTTCATCTGCCGCTGATGCATATTTGTTCCTTAATTTTACGAACTCCCGTTGTTCTTTTGTCATCAGCATATACATATCCATGTTACGAAATGCGTTATCATATGAGTTTAGTTGTGAAAGATATCCGCCAAGTTGCGCTGCTACAGGAGATGCTACAACTGATGGGCTGAAATTCTCATAACCGTCGTTTCCGCCTCCAGCAAGTCCAAAGTTTAGTAATGCTGTTAACGGGTCATAACTTGCACTGTATTTGTATATCGGTGAGTAGACTATCTCTCCCCCTGTATATTGGATTGCTCCAGCAAGAGCTGTTTTTACGGCATCAGGCATATTGGTACCTAGTGGTGATATGCTGAAATATTCGTCTTCAGTAGGGGCTAGTAATCTTATATTTGATATGTTTATTTTGTTTCCGTTATCTATGAAATTTGTTGCTGTTATAGTATCTATTGTTTTATCTGCAAAGTTTGCGTCTAACATTAAATTCATGTCGCTGTATAGATTTAAATTACCTAAATTGGTTGAGTTTATCTCACCGTTTTGAAGTGATATATTTCCGCCATAATAATTGAATTTAACACTATCAGCAAATGTTCCGGTGTAGTCAACACCATTTTGTGTATTTGTCCCAAATCTTAATGTACCATTATACATGTTAATCGTGTTGTTCTTTACTTCATTGTTGATTTCAACAACACCGGTTGTCGGAGCATATTCAGGATTAGCGTCATCAAAGTTTATCTGGACGTTTTCTTTGTTAATGTTTATAACATTGTCATCGGTATTTTTACCATCAATTCCGTCATTAAAAATAACTCGTCCGCTTCCGGCATTGATATTGGCTATAGGTGCGTCATTTCTGTTGAATGCAAATAAATAAAGCCCATTAGAACCCGTGCTGTCAGTATTTCCTGTAAAGACTGTATCAGCTTTATCTGCTACTAAGTTTAATGTTCCGTTTTGTAATACAATAGCTCCTCCGGAATTTCCCGCTGAGTTATTTATGAATGTTGAATCTATTATTGTTGTGGTTTGATCATGCCAGCCGTAGAAAGCTCCACCTGCATATTCTGCTTCATTACCCTCAAAAATGGAGTTTTGTATTATTGTTTTCCCGCCATTTGTGACAGCACCTCCATTATATGCTACATTATTAGTAAAATAAGAGTTTGAAATATTTAAAAGTCCATCACTGTTATTAACAACTCCTCCATTTCGTGATATAATTGATGGCTCCCAATAATATCCACTAAATCCATTAAAACCGTTAGAACCTTCAGAACCGACGTTGTTAATGTTAAGTGTTTGGTTTTCACCAACAACTATTCCTCCAATATCAGAACCGTTAGCTGTGATGTCATTTCCATTGGCGTTTATTGTAAGAACAGCACCTTCACCACCACCCATTAATCCCGGGGTTTCGGAGACAAGCTCTTCCGTATTCATATTATAGACTCTTGATGGAGTTGTAATTCTGACTGCATTTACAAGATCGTAAGTGCTGTCAAATGTCAAAATACCAGAGCTGCCTGTATTGTCATATGATATAAGATAGTTTTTGTTAACTCCGGCATCTTTATCTATCTGAGCATTTGTTGCAAGAATTATTGAATCTTTAAGGTTTCCGTCCGCTACGGTTGTCTGAACAATATCTTTTGAAGCATCAGAAATTATTCTGATACCTGAAATTTCAATATTATATCCGTTATCATTGATAGCTGACGGAGAAGAAATCATATCGGATTTTTCGTTAGCCAAATCAGCATCAATAGATAATGATAAATTTGAATTCAATGTTACGTTACCTAAAGTTACAGGATTTTCGGTTACGCCATTTCCGCTCAGGTCAATTTTTCCGCCATAAACGTATAATTTTACGTTATCACTCAGGCTTCCCGTAGATGCTGCTACATCAACACCGTTAACCACACCTCCGCTGTATGAACCCAATTTCAAAGTTCCGTTGTATAGGTTTATGGTATTATCTGAAACAGTGTTATTAAATTCAATAACACCGGTTGTCGGAGCATATTCAGGGGTTGCAATGTCCCCGCCGATTTGAACATTTTCTTTGTTTATATTTATTACTGTATTGTCATGTTCATATTCACCGGTAATTTTGTCATTGAAGATAATGCTTCCTTGATCGCTTGCATTCATATTAGTTACTGAATCTTCGTTATTACGAAGGGCATTAGAACCTGTGCTGTCAGTATTGCCAGTAAATACAGTATCTTTTTTGTCGGCAACTATGTTTAATGTGTTGTTATATTGGTGTAAAATGGCACCGCCCCATTCAGCACTGTTGCCAAGAAATGTTGAATCTATTATTGTACCGGTACCTTGGTTCGCTATGGCACCGCCGTTATATATTGCATAGTTCCCTGAAAATATCGTGTCATTTACAAATATTGTGCCTTCTTGGTTGTGAATTGCTCCACCGTCTCTGTTATAGGCCTTGTTATTGATAAAGCTTGAACCGTTTATGGTTGTTGTGGTGTTTAAATTTAATATTGCTCCACCGTCACTGTTAGCAACATTGTTTATAAAATCTGAGTTGTCTATACTGAGGGTTCCGTTGTCATTAAAAACGGCTCCACCGTCGTCATCTGATGAATTATTGGAAAAAACTGAGTTTGTTATAACGGTGTTGCCTCTGCTGTATATTACACCTCCGTTGATTGATTTGAAATTGTTAAAGCCTGATGCATTTTCAGAAGTTCTGTCGCCAACATCATTTATGGTTAATGTTTGATTGTTACTAGTTGATAAATCATAGTATCCGTTACCATTTACGTTGTATTGGTTACCGTTAATTGTTAGACTGCTGCCGCCCATCCCATCAAAACCTTTATAAATGTCAGTGTCTGATGTTATGTTGTATATGCGATCTGTTTCAGTCGATGTTACGGCATCGTTTAGCGTTGTGGACGAATTGTATGTTAACATCCCATCCGCTTTATCATATGAAAATAAGCCTGTAATGCTTGGATCTATTGCTCCTGCTGAAAGTGTTACCGCTGATTTTAAATTGTCATCAGCTACTTGTGATTCAAAATAGGATGTAAATGTTGATTCGTCTGCATTTATTTTGGATATTATAAAGTTATATCCGTTTGAATTTAGAAGATTACCTGTTATTTTGTCAGATGCATTGTTGGTGCCCAAATCTATTGCCAGTCCGGTGTTGTTTTGAAGGGTTATATTCCCAAGATTTACTTCCCTTATGGTCTCGTCTATAAGGTCAATCATACCTCCGTATACGTTAAAATTGACAGTGTCTTCAAAATGCCCATTTTTTAGGCTGCCAATTTTTAGGGTGCCGTTGTATAAGTTGATTGTGTTCCCCCATACGTTACTGTTAATTTCAACAATACCTGATGTCGGCGCATACTCAGGGTTTGTGGCATCTCCTCCAATTTGAACATTTTCATTGTTTATGTTTATTACTGAAGCACTATTACCTCCAATGCTGTCATTAAATACAATATTGTGACCACCTGCATTAAGATTTACCGTGCCTTTGTTGTAAATTGCATCTGAACCCGTGCCTACATTGTTTTCGAATAACGTTTCGCTGTTCGCAGATACTATGTTGATTGTGTCTGCATTGTATATTGCACCGCCATATCCCGAACCTGTAGTACCATTGTTTTTAAATATTGAATCGACTATATTAATTACACCGCTTTCGTTGTATATTGCACCCCCGTCAAAGTCTACAGTGTTATTTGAAAATATTGAATCGGATATGTTTACGCTGCCTCTGTTATAAATAACTCCGCCATTTGAAGAATGAAATCCGTTTAAACCGTTGGATAATTCATCCGTTATATTGCCAACTTTGTTTATGTTTAATGTTTGACCATTTAGTACATTTACGTCATAATTCCCGTTTGCGTTGATATTATAAGTGTTACCGTTTATTGTAAGAACAGAGTTGGTGCCTCCCATTGTGTCAAGACCGCTTGTCAGATTTTCATCTGCAGATAACTCGTAAACCCTGCTTAGTTCAGTAGATGTTACGGCATCTTTTAACGTCGAAAAACTGTTAGACCTAGATGCTGAAGTCTCTGATAATATCGCTGCTTGAATCTCTGATGCCGAAACAGCTGTGTTTGAAGTAATTTGTGTTCCGGCAAACACAGCTAAAACCGTCGCAGTTAGCAAAACCTTTTTATTACCAGTCATTCTTAAATCCTCATTCCAAAATTTATTGTTCAAATTATATATAATATTATACCACAAATTATATATAAATCAATTATTTAAGAAATTTAAAAAATTATTTATTGCGATAATTCTATTTAGTTGATGTTTGCTTATTGCCCATAATCATGATACTTTGCTTGATGAAATTATTCACCAAAATAATTTTTTAAACCAACGGTGAGTTTTTTGTTTTTACATAATTTTTTGAGTTTTGCTATCGCTCTGTTTTCAATTTGACGAATTCGCTCTCTCGAAACCCCGTATTGAGATCCTATCTCATCAAGTGTTTTCTTCGCCCCATTGTTGTCAAGACCATATCTGAGGATCAGAACATCCCTTTCTTTTTGGCTTAGTTGATTTAAAATCCTTCTTATATCGTCTAATAAATTCTCCTGAGAAACTCTGCTGTCCGGAGTTATGGTGCTTTCGTCTACTATAAAATCAGATAGTTTTGTTGCATCTTCATCTGAACTTGATGGTGTGTCCATACTGATTGTCGATTGCGCTGCTTTTACTATTGATGATAGTTTGCTTACCGGAACACCTAGTCGATATGCTATCTCTTGCTTCGTAGGTGTGTGACCTAATTCTGTCGTTAAATCTAATGTGGCACGCCTTATTTTCCCAAGTGATTCTATCATATGAATTGGAAGCCTTATGATTCTTGCCTTGTCCGCTATAGCACGTGTTATCGACTGTTGTATCCACCAGGTTGCATATGTCGAAAATTTGTATCCTTTTGTGTAATCAAATCTCCCTGCAGCCTTCATAAGACCCATGTTTCCCTCTTGTATTAAATCAAGAAAAGATAAACCCCTGCCTATATATTTCTTGGCTATGCTTACTACAAGTCTTAGGTTCGCATTTACTAGAAGATCTTTTGAAAAATCATCATGTTCGTTGCGAATTTTTTTCGCAAGATCCAGTTCCTCCTCGGATGATAATAAAGGAATTTTACCTATCTGTTGAAGATATATACGAACACTGTCATCAGTGTTTACCGTCGATAAACTCTCCTGAACTTTAGGATCTTCTACTGACTCCAAAACATTGTCTTCGTCGTCTTCCGTTTGAAGTTGGTGAAAGTCTATATTGTCATCAGAAATATCCTCTGTGAGTATGCCAAACTTTTCAAATTCTTTTTTCATTTTTTAGCCCCGTTTTTATTCTACTATATTTTCTTGTTTTTGTTTATTTGTTAATTTTAATTAACTTCTGGCGTAGTACCTCAAATATGATTGCACTTAGTGCATTAGAAACGTTTAGTGAATTAAAATTGTTCATCATGGGGATTTTTACTATATAGTCCGAAAGCTTTAATAAAGACTTTGAAACTCCTGAATGCTCTGCCCCCATTATTATTGCAGTATTCATATTGTTGTAGTCTATGTCATAATAATTATCACTTGCTGATGCATCTGTTGCAATTATCCACCAGTCCTTCTCCTTTAATTTTTGTACTGCGTTTACAGGACTATTGACTTTTATTATCGGAATGTGATTTATTGCTCCTGCACTGGTTTTTTCGGTTATTGAATTCACTTGAACATTCCTTCGTGAAGGAATTATTATGCCCGAAACTCCGGCACATACACAGCTGCGAATTATGGCACCTAAATTCCGCGAGTCTTCTACTCCGTCTAATATTACAAGTGTTTCGTTATTGTGTGGTTTTGTTATGAATTCCTCTATATCAGTGTACTTTATTGGTGATACTTGCGCAATTATTCCTTGATGATTGTATTGCGAATATTGCTGAAACTTTTCTTTCGCGACAAATTGATATATTATTCCGTTCTTCTTCGCTATTTCTTTTATCTTGTTTAGTTTCGAGTCGCTGTGTATGCTGTTGGAAATTATTATTTTGTTTATTTCCCTATTTTCTGAGTTTAGTGCTTCCAGTATTGAATTCTTTCCATATATTATGTCTTCTGTCATTTCGATACCTCAAGCATTCTGTCTATGCATCTCAATGCTTTGATTGCTAAATCCGGTTTGACGGTTATTTCGTGTTCTTCTTTCATAAGTGAGTTGTATATGTCTTCTAAATGATGCCATTTCATGTTTGGACACAAAATGTCCTCTCTTATCATTATAAATTCTTTCTCCGGTAAATCCCTTTTTAATCTTTCGTAGACTCCTTCTTCGGTCGCTATTACAAATTGCTTTGTATTGCTGTCTTTTGCATATTCCATAATTTCAGTTGTGCTGCCTACGTAATTCGATATCTGTGTCACAGATTCGTGGCATTCAGGATGCGTTAAAACTTCTGCTTCTGGATAACGGCTTCTTATTGCTAATACGTCTTCGCGTTTTATTTTTAAATGGGTTGGACAATATCCCGGATATGTTACTACTTCGATTCCTTCAAGTTTTGATTCTACCCATTTGCCAAGATAATTGTCAGGTAAAAATAATACTTTATCACTGTTTAAGCTTTTTACTATTTTTATTGCGTTGGAACTTGTACAACATATGTCGCTTTCAGATTTTACTTCTGCTGTAGAGTTTATGTAGCAAACGGTCGGTATATTTGGATGCTTAGATTTAAATTCACGTAATTTTTGTAAATTAACCATGTCTGCCATTAAACAGCCGGATTCGGTTCTTGGTAAAAGTACTTTCTTCTCAGGTGAAAGTATCTTCGCTGTTTGAGCCATAAAGTATACACCCGCAAATACTATTACTTCTGCATCCGTCTTGGCCGCCATCTGGCTTAGATATAATGAATCACCAACGTAATCTGCTACTTCATCTATTTCTATATTTTGATAACTGTGAGCTAAAATTACTGCGTTCTTTTCTTGCTTTAGTTTGTTTATTTTCTCTACGATTCCTTCCATTAAAGGCTATGTCCTCCATGTAAATTTATGTTAAATTTGTGATGTCTATAAAATATATTGTATAATAAAAATAAGAATTAAGTGTAAATTTAAATCATGATAGAAAAGTTTTTAAATGAGTTGTTATCGCAATTTGGTGCCGGTAGTAAAGAGTCAGTCTATTTATCGGTAACCCCTGGTGTTGGACTTGAATTAATTCAAGTCGATCCCTCAATTAAGACTATAAAAAATTACGGTCATAAACCACTTGATTATAGTGATTCCATGCGTGAAATTGTAAATTATGATGATTTTAAGTCGGCACTTGAGGATTTGTTTAGTGAGCTGAATATTAGCCCTAAGTGTAATATTGTTGTAAATATTCCGATGGCTCATTTTGGTAAAATAGATTTACCGCTTTTGTTAGATGATGATGGTATTACCGAAGCTATCGTGTCTGAAGTCGAACAGGCTTATATTTTTAAACGCTGTGAACCTGTCGTAAGTTGGTATGATGCATCTGTTAATAATGCTTCAGATACAAGAACCATTTTTTACGCGGCTATTCAAAAACCTGCTGTTGATAACATTAAAAATATTGTTTCTGAAATTGGTGCTACCCTTACTGGCATTGAGATTTCTTTAAT
>CALUQI010000025.1 GCA_944322875.1 Candidatus Gastranaerophilales bacterium | reverse complement strand
ATATATTACCGCGGCGATGGACACCTGTAAATGCGCTAATTTTATCCATCATTACATTTAACGATTTTTCATACAAAATAGCTTGCGGTTTAGACAGATAACAATACTCGTTAAGAACCATTTTTTCAGGTAAATCCGAAATAACGTGCTTATCAGTTTTTAAACGTCTTAATACAAAAGGAGAGACCGACATCTTAAGCTTAGCAGCCCTTGATGTTTCTTTAAATCGTTCAATAGGTATAGCATAACTTTTCTGAAAATCTTTCAAGGATCCTAAGTATCCTTTATTTATAAAGTCAAAAATACTCCACAACTCAGTTAATCTATTTTCAACCGGAGTACCAGTCATAGCAATTTTGATATCCGATTTAAGCATTTTTACAGCAAGCGTTTGCGCAGTATCAGGATTTTTAATATTTTGTGCTTCATCAACAATAATCATACCCCAATCGTGTTTTTTGAGTTCTTCCACATCAATACGCATAATAGCATAAGTGGTCATAATAACATCATGCTTTACATCTAATTTACGTTCGGGACCGTGATATACAACAGCATCAAGTGACGGTGCAAATAATTGCAATTCTTTCATCCAATTACCTATAAGAGTAGTCGGGCAGATAACAAGTACCGGCTTTTTCAAAGTGTTTTCTTCTTTTAACTTTAAAATTAAACTGATAACTTGGACTGTTTTACCTAATCCCATATCATCAGCCATACAAGCACCGAAACCTTTTGATACATTTGTCCAAAGCCATTTTAAACCTATTTGCTGATACGGTCTCAAAGTACCTTTTAATGAATCAGGCACACTGACTTCAACTGGTTTAGTAAAATCTTGTATAACACGAGCAAAGGCATCATCATAATCAAAGTCATACTCATCTATTTGACCTGACATAGCTGCATGAATCAATTTCATTCTTGACATAGTCATCAAATTTGCTTTTGCAACTTGCTCAAATATTTTTTTACTTTCATCTTTGTCGACAAGCACATATTTATTCTTATATTTTATAAGTCCTGAGCTACCTTCGACAAGTTTATTAAATTCATCAATTGAAATCTTGTCATTACCAATCGCAACTTGATAAGAAAAATCTAATATATCATCAAGAGAAATTTTACCGGAAGAATTACTATTAAAAATCTCAGCCAAATCTGCAGATCTGGAAGCTTTAACCTTAGCATTAATAGACGCTCTCGGGACAACAATATTAACCAATTCATCAGGCAACACCACATCAATTTGTGCCTTTTGGAGATAATACGCAGTTTGAGTAATGACCTTGTATACCTCATTTAAATTTAAGTCAAGAGCAAGCTTTTCCTCGTCTTCAAAGAGATCTTCCAATTCAGGCATGTAACGAATAGCGTAATTCAATTGTTTTTCAACAATTCTGGATATATCAGCAGAATTTGCGCCAAAAACTTCTTCATCAGTATAAAGTTTATCAATTAAAACGCTTTCATTAGTTTTTCTATTTTTAATATAAACTTTGAGTCTAAATAATTCATCTTCAACCTTTTGGATTTTAAAGAAAGGAATAACATCATACTTTCCGAGGTAAAGCTCGTCAAACCATTGAGCAAAATTTTCCGCGATATCGTTACCTTTCATTAAAGATCTTTGTTCTAAATCCTTAATCAAGTAAGTTCCTGATTTAACATCTTTAAACCTGTAAGACTTAATACTAAGGAACTTGTAAATAACATAGTTTAAATAATTATATATAAATTCATAAACGAAATTTTGAGGTTTATCGCCTTTTATAAAAAGATTATCCGGCATGTTTTCCTCAAACAAATTGACTATACGAGCAAGCTGCTGATTAGAGATAATTGGTTCATAAACTATTCTAAACATTTGTCCGCTACGTTTGACAGTAGGAATGAAATACAATTTTTCAATAAGCTTCATGACAAAGTAAGTAAGCTTATTCATATAAATAAAGGTAGGAGTTAAAGAATCAATATCAACCACATTAGCAAAACCGCCGAAATAATCAAGCACAACATCTAAGGAAAGTGCATACCCAACGTCATTTCCTAAAGTTTGCGAAGCAAACCTGAACAAAGACCCTTTGGACTTCAAATAGTATTGAAAATTATTTGTAGGAGTTACAAAAAAAGACAATTTATCAGACTCATTTACAAGAAAAAAATTGGTATTTCTAGCCGGAGTGTAAGGACTTAAAAAGACACCAGCAAACTCATCTTCAATAATCTGATAAATAAGACTTAAAGTATAACGAAAATCCTTATTTTTAAATCCTTCAGGATTTTCACTCAAATTAAAAAACAATTCATCAACATTATTCTTTTTAAAGGAAAAATCAATATCCCAGTTTAAATTATTAGACATATATACCTTACTATTTAATCAAAGATTTACCGGACATTTCAGGAGGTTGTTCAATCCCAAAAAGTTTCAAAACAGTTGGAGCAATATCGCAAAGTGCCCCTTCACCTTGTCTCAATTCAATACCTTTTGGTGCATTAATCAAAACGAAAGGAACTTCATTCGTAGTATGAGCAGTATGAGGTTTGCCAGTCGATTGATTAACCATAACTTCAGAATTACCGTGATCAGCGGTCAAAATCATAACTACACCGTGCTTTTTGCAAGCATCAGCAATTTTACCAACGCAATCATCAACGACCTTACAAGCTTTTGTAGCCGCATCAATCACACCAGTATGACCAACCATATCAGGATTTGCAAAGTTAACAAGTATAAAACCGAAACTTTCATCATTAATAGCGTTTAAGACATTATCACAGACTTCATAAGCACTCATCTCAGGCTGCAAATCATATGTGGGCACCTTAGGAGACGCAACAAGTTTTCTTGTTTCATGAGGCTGAGGGACTTCAACGCCGCCATTAAAGAAGAACGTAACATGAGCATATTTTTCAGTCTCAGCAGTTCTAAATTGGTTAATTCCGTTAGCTTCCAAAACATCACCCAAAATATTTGTCAAATGTTCTTTTTCAAAAGCAACCGGGAAAGTAAAAGTTTCATCATAAGGAGTCATAGTGACATAAAACAGATTATTCAAAACTTTTTTTCGCTCAAAACCATCAAAATTTTTAAAATTAATTGCCTTGGAGATTTCTCTTGCTCTATCAGGTCTATAATTAAAGAAAATAATAGAATCATTATCGTGGATTCTTGATTCTTGACCACCAATAACCGTAGGTAAAACAAATTCATCATTATCACCACGTTGATATGAAAGCTTAAGCCCCTCAGAAGCTGAAGAAGCAGACTCACCCTCACCCAAAACAAGTGCGTTATAACCTTTTTCAACCCTATCCCAACGATTATCTCTATCCATAATATAATAACGACCAATAATTGTAGCAATAGGTGGCAAATTATATTTTTTCAGTTCATCCTCCACCTGTTGCAAATAAATACCGGCACTTTGCGGAGGAGTGTCACGGCCATCCAAAAATGCATGAACATAAACTTTTTTTAAACCATTATCAGCGGCTAATTTTATCAAAGCCTTAACATGGTCCAAAGAAGAATGGACGCCGCCTGTGGAAACAAGTCCGTAAATATGTAATGCGGAATCATTAATTTTAGCGTGTTCAATAGCTTTTAGGAATTTTTCATTATTAAAGAAAGAACCATCCTTAATAGCATTATTAATTCTTGACAAATCTTGATAAACAATTCTTCCTGCACCAAGATTAAGATGACCAACTTCACTATTTCCCATCTGGCCTGCCGGTAAACCGACATATTCACCATCTGCGTGTAATTTTTTAAAAAGTCCTTCATTTTCCAGTTGGGTAACATTAACAGGATTGGCCAATTTTGTAGCATCAGATTCAGGGTTACTTAAACTTATACCCCAGCCATCCATTATACATAACAATACACGTTTAGACATTAAAAAATCCCCTCATAAATTTGTACTATAGAAATACTTTAACAAAAACAGCACCAAAATACAAGTTAAGATTTCAAATCAAAACCAAATCTGTACATAAACAGTCCTAGTCCTTGGCTTGTTATCAAAATCGACAAGAACAATTTGCTGCCACTGTCCCAAATGTAAAGCCCCCTGTAAAAGCGGAATAGTAGTCGAATTACCGACAATAGAAGCCCTGACATGAGAGTAGCCATTACCGTCGTGCCACATCTCATCGTGATGATAAACTATATCCACAGGTGCAATTCTGTCGAGCGCTTCTTGCAAATCAACCAACAATCCCGGTTCAAACTCTATGTTAGTAACAGAAACAGTACTTCCAGCAACGTAAACGTTGACTACCGCGTTTTGCAGCGAATGTCGATAGACAATATTTTTAACATCTTTTGTTATATCAACAATATCAGTATTACCCTTTGTATGTACAGTAAACTTGTCACATATTAAAGTCATAGGCTAAACCTTATATCACCGCGTTTAACAATTTTTCTGCCTTTAGAATAAGTGGAATACGGCATATGTTTTTTTATCAGATCACGATAATCTTCGCCATCGTCGAGCTTAAATACGTTGAAATCAGCATCTTTACCAATTTCAATTGAACCTGTAATGTTTTCCAGACGAAGAATCTTAGCAGGATAAATAGTCAAATATTTAATCAATTCAACTATATCAAGTTGATTTGAATCATTACATTCAACAGCCAATTTCAACAGACTAAAATCTTTATCTTTACTGAAACTTTGAGAAGAAAATCCGAAATTTTTACCAAAAAACTTTAACACAGTAGCAAAATCAAGTTTTTTATTACATATTTCTCGGCTATAACGGGGCTGATAAACAAATTTCACACCGGTATCTGCTAATTGTTGCAAGTAATTTTCGGGAACATAATTAGCATTTGCAACAATTACTTTTTTAGTCAAGACTTTAAGCCCATCCAAATAAGAAACAGGGTTTTCTGTTCTTTTATAAGGAGTTATTTTTCTAAAGCCCATAAACTTATGCAATAAATCAATATCAGAAAAACCGTGTTCTAACCATTCCATATCATCTTGAGATTCAGCGAATCTGGTCATCAAAAGCATATTATGTTTTCTGCAATATTTAGAAAACAATTCCCAAAGTTTTTTATGAACACCGGGTATAGAATGCAACATAATCCCTATATGTGTATTTTCACCTTTATGAAACACATAATTTTCAACTTTGGAACGTAATTCTTTGAATTTTTTCTTACTTTTATCAGAACTATCTGCAAATACCTCGAAAAATAAATAATTTTTTATAGGAGCTTTATTGATTAATTCAAAGTATTTATCCTCCTTTGAAACTTGAGCTATGCAAGTTGTTCCGGCGACAATTGAGGCTTCTAAACCATCTTTAAAAGATTGAATTTTTTCATTTCTGTCCAAAACAAAATATTCACTTAAAATATTAGCCCACTTTAAGCTATAATTATCAGGTTTGACACCTGCAAAAGTATATTTTCTTGCTATAGTCTGGAAGAACTTTTTTAATTTGTTTTTTAAATTATAAGGTACAGTTTTCCCCAAATCTGTATATTGGTATTGAGTAAATAAATCAATAAAACCGGGTGTAACAACAGAATTACCCAAATCTTTGACATACTTTTCATCAAACTTAGAAGTATCTTCAAAAGGGATAATATCGACAAATTTACCTTCATCAACTACAATAGCCTTATTTTCAAGGACCTCACCGGTAGAAGTTAGTATCCATTTTGCTTTATAGCACTTCATATTACACCCCTTAAAAAAGGATATCAAATAATCAGAAAAAAAGCAAGTATTTAAGAATACATTTGGTCTTCAAAATATTCCATTTCCAAATGACCTATAACGATTGTATCACCGTTTTTCACACCTTGATTTTTCAATTCATCAAAAACGCCCATACCTGTCAAAATATTTTGGAGTCGAATAATCTGTTCTTTATTTCTAGCATCCGTAACCGCAGCCAGTCTTTTTATTTTTCCGCCGTCAACAATAAATACATCTTTAGAGGCTTTATACACAACATAATTACTATCATCGTTATTGTAAGCATCAAAATCTTCTTCCACAACAAGGTCAGAAGAATGTTTTTCAATTTGATCTACCTTTAATGCCATAAAATCAAGTAATTTATCAACATTTTCACCTGTAACAGCCGAAATTAAAAAGACATCCTCAGATAATTTTCTAAATTCAGAGAACAATTGATTTTTTTTATTTTGGTCAATCGCATCAATTTTATTCAAAGCAATAATCTGGTAGAGCTGGGCCAATTTATGTGAATGTTTCAACAACTCTTGATTAATAATATTATAATTAAGAAGCGGTTGCTCAACAGTAGCATCGACAATATGGACAAGGAACCTGCAACGTTCAACGTGTCTTAGAAAATCGTGTCCCAAACCGACTCCTTCAGAAGCACCTTCAATTAGTCCTGGAATATCAGCGACAACATATCCGTCACCGGAACGTTTTTTTACGACACCCAGATTAGGAACCAAAGTTGTAAATGGATAATCAGCAATTTTAGGCTTGGCGGAAGAAATTCGACTTATCAAAGTTGACTTACCTGCATTAGGCATACCTAAAAGACCGACATCAGCGATAAGTTTAAGCTCCAACTCTAAATTTCTTTCAATTCCAGGTTCACCGGGCTCGCAAAATTGGGGAGCACGCTTCTGAGCAGTAGCAAATCTGGCATTTCCCCGACCACCTCTACCGCCTTTTGCTACAAGAACCTGTTGCTCGTGCTGCGTCAAATCAGCTATAATATTGCCTGACTTTAAATCTCTTACAACTGTCCCCACAGGAACTTTTATATATAAATTTTTTGCACATCTACCGTGCATATTTTTGATTCCGCCATTTTCACCATTTTCTGCTTTAAAAACAGATTTATACTTAAAATCCATAAGGGTAGACATATTTTCATCAGCCACAAGAAAAATATCACCGCCAGACCCACCGTCACCACCTGCGGGGCCGCCCTTATCCACATATTTTTCACGGCGCCAAGCTACCATTCCGTTACCGCCACGGCCTGAAATTATTTTTATTTGTGTTTTGTCCAAAAATTGCATTTATTTTCCTCTTTGTATTACAATAATACTATGAAAATGATTAAAAAAACATTGTTCACAAAAACACCTGTTATAATAGGGCCTGAATCCGATTACGACAACTATATAATGGCTATAGAATCCAGCTGTGATGAGACAGCATGTGCTATAGTTAAAAATGGACGTGAAGTAATTTCCAATGTAGTCGCATCACAGATAAAAACCCATGAAAAATATGGTGGAGTAATACCAGAAATTGCAGCAAGAGAACACTTAGAATCAATAAACGTTGTAATAGAAGAAGCATTTAAGCAAGCAAATATGAATGCAACACAAATTACCGCATTTGCAGGCACTGTTGGCCCCGGACTTGTCGGCTGTTTACTAGTCGGGCTCAATGCCGCTAAAACACTGGCATTAGTCCACGATAAACCATTTATAGGTGTAAATCACCTTAACGCACATTTGTGTGCTAATTATATTGATACAGATATAAAACCACCTTTTATTGCACTTTTAGTAAGTGGTGGTCATACACAGATCATAGATGTTAAATCATATTCTGAACAAATCATAATAGGTGAAACCATTGATGATGCGGTCGGCGAAGCATATGACAAAGTAGCAAGACTTATAGGGCTGGCATATCCCGGAGGTCCCATTTTAGATAAACTTGCAAGAGAAGGGGATGCCAATGCTTTCAAGCTTCCCGAAGCAAAAGTTGACGGTTATAATTTTAGTTTTAGTGGTCTCAAAACAGCAGTTTTGAGATTAGTAAAATCATTTGACGGGAAGGATTTACCCGTAAACGACATTTGTGCAAGTTTTCAAGAATGCGTTTCAACAACCTTGTTTAACAAAGTTAAAAAGGCTCTTTCTGAAAGCGGCTATAAACAAATTGTAATAGCTGGCGGTGTTGCCGCAAATTCAGAAATCAGACGTAAAATATTTTCACTGGGAAATGAAGGTTACCGAGTTTGTGCACCGCCTATGAAATATTGTACCGATAATGCTGCAATGGTAGCATCTTGCGCTTTTTTCAACACTAATACTTTTGATGATGTTGATGTAGAAGTTTTTTCACGCGCATAGACAACGTTGTTCCACGTGAGAAAAAATTTTATCAACAAGCATTTTTTCAAAAGCTATACCGAAAGCATTATTTATTTCCTTTATAAAATAACATGGGCTTGTTACATTCACTTCAAGGATTTTCCCGTCAACAACGTCCAAACCTGCCATTAATATACCTTTCTGACTTAATTCCTTCGCAAGTTTTGAAAAAGCTCTTTTTTCAAAATCAGAAAGTACATCCTTTTTTATACATTCATCCTTATGCTCATTAAACTTAAAATCATTATTACTCGGAAGTTTTCGTACACAATAATCGTATACCTCTTCGCCAAAAATAAGTACCCGCTTATCACCTTGGGCAGCCCCAGGCAAATATTTTTGAACCATAACCGCGTTAGTCTCATTGTTTGTCACAGAATTGATAATAACAGATGTATTTTTATCCCCAATTCTTAAGTACATAACACCGGCACCAAAACATTTATTCAAAGGCTTTAGTATAATTTCCTGTTGAGCTTCTAAAAATCTGATTATATCCGACTTAGAGGCCGTAACAATATTTTCGGGCATTAAATCTTTAAAATAAAGTGAATGAAGTTTTTCATTAAAACTTCGTATTGCAGACGGATCATTTAAAATAAATGTCTTCTTTCTATCAACAAAATCAAATATATATGTTGCATTTATATAATCCAAGTCTACAGGTGGATCAGGTCTGAACATTACAAGCTGAAATTCCTCTATTAAATGTTTAGATTGTGATTTTTTATCAAGGAAAATATCCCCGTTACATTCATAAGCATTATAACAATCAGCATATGCCACACCAGACTCTATCGACAATTTATCAATAGTCGAAACTAAAACATTACTTCCTCTTAACAAGAATTCCTTAATAAGCCAAAAATTTGTAACTAAATCATTGAATTCAAAATATTTTAGCTCGACTCTGTCAATAATAAATAAAATATCCATAATACCTCATTATCAGAATATTATATCTCTTTAGGATTTAAAACACCTACAGAGGTATTATTCATATTGACAAGCTTAATAAACTTTTCAACATCAGCTTCAATTTCCGGGAACGTACCATAATGCATAGGTATTACAGTTTTAACTCCCAACCACTTAGCAGCAATAGCAGCATGTTCAACGTCCATAGTATAATTACCGCCGATAGGTAACATAGCGATTTGCGGCGCATAAAGTTCTTTTATTGTTTTCATTTCTGAAGTAAGACAGGTATCACCGGCATGAAAAATTCTTGCACCTGCAACATCCAAAAATATGCTGGCAGGACAACCGCCATAGCTGCCATCTGGAAGTGAACTGGAATGAAATGCTGGCAAAAATATTGCACGACCCCAACTATAATTCAACCAACATCCCAAAGAAACAGATTTTACTTTTGCGCCATTACTCTTGCAATATGCTGCCAATTCAGGCACAGCAGTAATTTCTATATCTAAATCTTTTGCAATTTCAATTGCCTGTCCCAGATGATCAGCATGAGCATGAGTAAGCAAAATATCTTTCAAAGGCTCTTTTTTCCAATCATATTTGGGATTATTTTTAACAAAAGGATCTATTAAAACAGCATTTTCACCATTTGTTATCTGAAACGCACTATGTCCAATATACTTAACATCAACCATAAAACACTCCTTTAAATTACACTTTTAATTTATCACATTTTACGTTAAAATACAAATATGCAAGAAAAATATATGCGAAAATGTATAGAACTTGCCTTAAAAGCTGAAGGGCAGACATCACCTAATCCTCTAGTAGGATGTGTAATAACAGATGAATTTGATAACGTGATATCAACAGGATACCACAAAAAGTACGGAGAAAATCACGCAGAAAGAGAAGCTTTACAAAATCTAAAGCCCGGAGAAGGTTATACACTTTATGTTAACTTGGAACCTTGCTCTCACTACGGTAAAACACCACCTTGCACCGAATTAATTATTGAAAAGGGAATCAAACACGTAGTAATAGGCATGAAAGATCCAAATCCGCTAGTTTCTGGTATAGAAGTTCTCAAAAAGTCTGGGATTGAAGTAACTACAGGGATATTGGAATCCGAATGCAGAAAGTTAAACGAAGTATTTATAAAGAACATTGAGCAAGAAAAAACCTTCGTAGCTATAAAAACGGCAACAACATTAGATGGAAAAATTTCGACATCAAACGGCTCCTCAAAATGGATAACGTCAGAGAAAGCAAGAGACCAAGTAAAAATAATAAGGAATCGTTATGATGCCATAATGACAAGCTCCTCAACAATCATCGCAGATAATCCTGTCATGTTACACAGAAAAAAAATAATACTTGATAGAGAACTAAAAACAAATTTAAACTCAAAAATATATGAACAAGGTCAAATATATGTATTCAACGAGTATAAAGACAGTATAACCGACAACATTACATTCATAAAAACTCCGGTAAAAGAAAATAAGATAAGTTTAGAACACGTATTTAACAGACTTTATGAACTAGGCATAATGAGCGTATTAATAGAATCAGGAGGAAAATTGAGTGGTAGAGCACTTAAATATGCAGACAAAATCTACCAATTTATAGCGCCCAAAATTACAGGTGACAATAGTTCCAAGTCTTGTTTTGATTACACTGAAATATCTAATATATCTGAATGCACAAACTACAAAATTGATACCATAAATAATTTTGAACCAGACATATTACTAACTTACTATCCGATTTAAAAAATACTAATTTCGTTTAAATTTAAATAATGGAAATAACGCCCACCGCAGAAGGAAAATTTTATCCTCAGAGTTCAAAAGAATTGTTAAAATTTTTAAAAAAATACCGGTATAAAAGCAAAGTTACCACAGACTTAGTTATTGTGCCACATGCCGGTTACAACTACTGCGGTGAAATAATATTCAAACAAATCAATAGACTAAATCCAGAAAAAGAAGCCGTAACAATAATTGCTCCGGTAATCTATCATACTGTATACGGTACAGTAACAAGCAATGCAGAAGCATTCACATGTCCTATTGGCAAAGTCGATATAAAATCAGCAAAAAATCAAACAATAAACAACGAATTATTCAGCACAGAACATGCTATTACAGTACATATACCAATACTAAAATATTTATTTCCAAATATTAAAATAATACCAATACTGTATGGATGCGAAAACTTCAAAAATTTAAGCAAAATAATCGAAGAAAATATATCAAAATCAAATATCATAATATCAACAAATCTAAGCAGATTTATACCCGAGCGCGAAAATATAAAACTAGACAACCAAACAGCAAGAATGATAAAGCAAAAACAAATTACAGACTTAGATATAGAAATGGCAGACGGAGCGATAGGCATATGTGCCGCAATAGATTACGCAAAAAAGACAAACAAGAATTTTATACAAACAGCACAAAGCAATTCTGCAGCAATAAACGGTGATACATCTAATGTTGTAGGATACGGAGGTTGGTATTTAATCTAATATTTTACCTTCAAACAAATCCACAACCATATTAACAGAATCAGAACGCATTGAATTATCAGGTTCAACGACTTCAGAATCATTTTTTATAGAAAGAACCTCTTGCTCATCCGGAAGATCCTCTTTATGATCGGCAACAACAGAAGTTTTTTGCGGCAAATCAACAGTTTGAACTGCAACAGTATCTACTTTAATTAAGTTATCTTCAGGAATAGGCAATCTTACAATTACATTTGAATTATCTTGGTTAAAAAGGTTATTTACAGCCTCAACAAGTATACGGCGTTTATTTCCATCGATGAATTGTTTTAAAAGATTTTCACTATTTATACTGATAACAACTTTATCCGGAGATATTACCACAGGGTTAGCCCACTGTTTAAGAAGGGATTTTGTTGGTAAACTAGAAATATTATCAAGTAACTTAGACCAAGACAGCTTTATATCACCAGAATGATCAGTACGTTGGGCCTTTGGCATTGGCGTAAAGTCCAAACTTTCAGTTGTTTTGTTTAAAGTCACATTTTCGTTAGCTTTACTGTCAACTGACACAGAGACATCCGCTGATTTTGCTGCTTCATTACTTTTAATAATATCTGCATTATCCGGCAAATTTACTTTTAAAGTATTTGAAACTGAAACCGAGTTATCAATTTCAGCATCAGGAGATTCCAACAAAGAAATACGTCTTTGCAACTCTGCCAAAGTAGTATTTTCTGACAAATTAGCCAAATCAATAAATGCAACTTCAAGCCATAGACGTTGATTATCTGTTTGCTTAATTTCACGCAAATAGTCGGCACATTTATCGATAAGTGCAATAATCTGGTGAGTTTCAAGTTTTTCAGACTGAGCAGACAACGAATCCAAGTGTAATTGATTAATATTAATCAACTCGGGAAGAAGTTCCTTGCGACAACTTTTAGCAACTAGCAAATTACGAAGGTAATCTAGCAAATTGGATAAAATCTGAACCGGTTCATTTCCATTATTATATATTTCCTGAAGAAGTTTTATAGCATCATTAGGTGAGGACATAATAATAGAATCCGTTATCGAATGCAAAACATCAAATGAAACTCTGCCCAAAAGTTGGTTAACATCATCAACAGAAATAGGCTTATCCGAGCCAAGGACACTAATTTGATCAAGCAAAGCAACACTATCTCGCATACCGCCGGCAGAATTTTTTGCAATTGAATACAAAGCATCATCAGAAATATTTATACCTTCATTATCAGATATATAACGCAAATGAGACACTATATCAGAAACAGTAATTCTTCTAAAATCGAACCTTTGGCAACGGCTTTTTATCGTATCCAACACCTTGTGAACCTCAGTTGTGGCTAGTATAAAAATAACATTTTCAGGTGGTTCTTCTAAAGTCTTCAACAAAGAATTAAAAGCAGTATTAGACAGCATATGAACTTCATCAATAATGTAAATTTTATATTTACCATAAACCGGAGCATAAAGAATTTTTTCTAGAATATTTTGAGTATCTTCAACTTTTCTGTTACTAGCCGCATCAATTTCAATAACATCAATTGGCACAGTATTTGTAATATCAATACAGCTTTCACAAACACCGCAAGGATCAATTGTAGGACCGTTTTTACAATTTAGAGATTTAGCAAGAATTCTTGCTGTTGAAGTTTTTCCGGTTCCACGAGGGCCTGTAAATAAATACGCATGAGAAATCTTACCTAACTCAATAGCGTTTTTTAATGCATTTTTAATATGTTCTTGTCCGACTAATTCTTCAAGTTTTTGCGGTCTGTACTTACGATATAAAGGTATATAGGTTTTTTCCATGCTATAATTATAACAGAACATTACTTGAAAAGGAAATATATGAATTTAATTAAACCTGATAAACTAAAACCTGGTGATACAATAGGTATTTTGGCGACCTCCGGAGCAATTGAAGAAAAAGAAAATGTGCTAAGAGCAAAATACTTTTTTGAATCCAAAGGTTATAAAGTAATTCTAAGTGATAATGCATTTCACGAATACAGGTACTTATCCGGAACTGATGAAGAAAAAATTGAACAGATACACAGTTTTTTTTCTAATAATAATATTAATGCTATAATATGTATGCGAGGCGGATACGGAGCAATTAGATTAATACATAAACTAAATTATGAACTTATCAGAAACAACCCCAAAATTTTTTGCGGATATTCAGACATTTCAGCATTATCAGCAATGATATTAAAAAAATCCAAGCTAATGACATACTGGGGGCCACTTGCCCAAAGCGATTTTGGAATAGAACAGCCGGATAAATTAACAATCAATTCATTTTTTGAAGCGGTAACTTCAAATATGCTAACTTACAATGCAACAAAACCAAAGATATACAGAAACGGAAGCGCAAAAGGTATACTATGGGGAGGGAATCTTTCAACAATAGTTTCACTGTGCGGACAGGAATTTATTCCTGACGAAGATTTTATATTTTTTGCGGAAGACCTCTGTGAACCGGTATACAAAATTGATAAAATGATTACTCAATTAATAAATATAGATGAATTTACAAAACACCTTAAAGGAATAATTTTAGGTGATTTTTTAGGTGTGGACAATGAAAATTGGCTTGATGAATTATTTAATGAAAAAGCAAAAGAGCTTGATGTGCCAATAATAGGCGGCTTTAACATAACACATGCAAAATCTAAAATAACACTTCCATATGGAGCAGAAGCTGAAATAAAAAATACGCAACTTAATTTAAAATACTGATAAAAATTAAGTTTATATTAATAAAATTTTCCGAGCGCAATTTTTGAGTTAAAATTGTATTAAGTACAGACAAGACGGAGTATAAATAACAATGTGGGATTATTCAGATAAGGTAATGGATCACTATAGAAATCCAAGGAATGTTGGCAAAATAGAAAATGCTGATGCTATTGGAATTGCAGGTTCTTTAGCTTGCGGTGATCAGCTGAAAATATATTTAAAAATAGAAAATAACATAGTAACAGATGCGAAATTTCAGACATTTGGCTGCGGATCTGCAGTTGCAAGTTCAAGTATTTTGACAGAAATGATTATAGGGAAAACAGTAGAAGAAGTAAAAAAAATAACAAACAAAGACATAGCCGATGCACTAGGAGGCTTACCTCCCGAAAAAATGCATTGCTCAGTCATGGGATATGAAGCACTTGAAGACGCTTTGAAAGATTATGATAAAAGCGAATATGAAGACTTATATGATATAATGGAACCTGAGCAACAGGAGAAAATAGTCTGTACATGTTTCAATGTAACAGAAAATATGATATGGGATGCAATAAAACAAAACGGACTAAAAACAATCGAGGAAGTAACAAATTACACCAAAGCGGGCGGTGCTTGCGGGAAATGTAAAGGACTTATACAAGATATAATAGAAACATACTATACAAAACAAAAGGCCGAAAACCAACTTTCCCCGACCCAAAGAATATTAAAAATTAACAACATAATAGAAACCCAAATATCGCCGGAACTTCAAAAAGACGGTGGTGATATAAATTTGGTTGACATTAAAGACAACAAAGTTTATGTAAAACTACACGGTAAATGTTCAACTTGTAAAAATGCAACACTAACCATAAAGCGATTTGTTGAACAAACACTAAAAACCGCAATGGATGAAAATATTGAGGTTATAGAGATATGATATATTTAGACAATAATGCAACTACCAAAATAGATGAAACCGTACTTGAAGCTATGATGCCATACCTCAAGGAAGAGTACGCAAATCCTTCAAGTATATATAATTTCAGCAAAAGAGCATCAAATGCAATAAAAGAATCACGAGGAATAATAAAAGATTTCATAAATGCAAAAGATGAAAAGGAAATAATTTTCACATCTTGCGGTTCAGAAAGTGCTAACACGGCGATAAAAGGAGTCCTAAACTATAATAAAGCCAAAAAACACATAATAACAACAAAAGTAGAACACGCTTGTGTGCTAAATTTATATCAAACACTTGAAAAACAAGGATACAAAGTTGATTACATAGGCGTAAATTCCAATGGCGATTTAGACTTGGAACAACTCGAAAATTCAATAACGTCAGAAACGGCGTTAGTCTCAATAATGTGGGCAAATAATGAAACAGGTGTTATATTTCCTATTCAAAAAATTTCAGAAATAATAAAATCAAAAAACGCGGAGACAAAACTATTTGTGGATGCAGTACAAGTAGCGGGGAAAATCCCAATAGATGTGCAATCTTCTGGAATAGATTTACTAGGGATATCCGGTCACAAATTTCATGCACCTAAAGGCATTGGTGCCCTTTATATAAATTCCAAAACACTAATAACTCCTTTAATTGTAGGCGGACACCAAGAACGCGGCAAGCGTGCCGGCACAGAAAATGTACCTTATATTGTCGGTATGGCAAAGGCAGCTGAAATTGCTACTGACAGTTTAAAATATGAACTTAACGAAGTGAAACGCCTGCGTGATAAATTAGAGACAAGCATTTTAAAAAATATTTATAATTCAAGATTAAATACAGGTGTAGCAAACAGAGTTCCTAACACTACTAATATAGGGTTTGAATATGTTGAGGGAGAATTAATATTACTCCATATGAGTGATTTAGGGATATGCGCAAGTTCAGGTAGTGCGTGCACATCCGGTTCTCTTGAACCAAGCCATGTTTTAAGAGCAATGAATGTACCTTTTACTGCCATCCACGGTAGTATCAGGTTTTCTCTGAGCAGGTTTACAACTGAAGAAGAAATTGACTATGTTTGTGAACAGATGCCGAAAATCATAGAAAAAATTTCTGCAATTTCTCCTTATCAAGATGAATTGGCTGCACTTAAAGCACTAAAACAAATATAATAAATTTTAAATTGTAAACATTCACTTTACAATTTAGCAAAAATATTATTTTGTAGTTTTATCTGCAATAAGGAGAAATTTATGCAGATTACGAAAATACAAAATAATACTACATTTGGATATAACAGAAAATTAAATGACCAACTTAACATTAAACTAAATACTGAAAAAAGCAATCCAAAGACTTCTGCTATAAGGGATTTAAACGTACTATGTAATAACTTAGAGTATCACATAAGGAGCGGTTACCAAAATGATTTGGATTTTTTAAGTTTGTTTTTAGTATTGAAAACAAATTTAATTAGCATGATTGATCAAAAATACCCTGAATTAAACTACGGCAAGATCGAAACAGAAACGTACGATAAAGAAGGTGATAAGCTGTTAAGAAATAAAAAAATCAAGTCTTATCCATGGCAATTCACAATTGCAGATGCTATGTATAATATTTATGAGATGGAAAAGTATCTAAATACAGAAAATAACAAGAATAATAATGCGGCAAACAATAAAGAAAAGAAAAATATAAGTACTGATAAAACAAACAACAAAATTTCAAAAAACTTAAATACTAATGCTAAAAAATCAGTCATAGACGAAGAAATCATAGAACAATACAAACCAAACGCATATTCACCCAAGGGCTTTAACAGTCTGGGAGGATTGGATGACTTAAAGGAGCAGTTATTCGACAAAATAATCATACCAGCTCTAAATCCGGACCAAGCAGAAAAAGATTTCAAAGAATATGGGAAAAGGTCGCCGCGCGGTATTATGCTATACGGGCCGCCGGGTTGCGGGAAAACTTCCATAATAGAAGCTCTTTCTGCAGAGTCAAAACTACCTTTATTCAAACTTAAAATAAGCAAGGCAGGTTCAAAATATATAAATACTACATCAACTAACTATCAAAAAGCATTTGATTCAGTGGCAAAATACTCAGAACAAAATAACACTCCCTGTCTTATGCTAATTGACGAAATAGATGGAATGACAAAAAGCAGAGACGATGAGTTTTCAAATGAAGATTTAAAACAAATAGGCACACTTTTAAACCTGATAGAAACAGCCAGAGACAAGAATATAATTATTCTTGGAGCAACAAACAAATACGATCTAATAGATGAAGCAATAAAAAGGCGTTTTGATGATCAAATATATATAGGTCTTCCTAAAAAGGACACTCGCAAAATAATTTTAGAAAAGACCTTAGCCAATTGGACAAAAGGAGAACAACTATCAAAAGACAGCCAAGCACTTGAAGAAATAGCTGAAAAAATGGAAGGTTTTCCATCCAGCGCTATAATAATCATCTCAGATAAAGCCTCTGATATTGCAAGAAAAGATTTAAGAAGAGACATTGAAAAAAATGACTTTTTAACAGAAATAGAAAAAAATCAGAACTTAAGAATTAACGAAAACAACTATAAATCTTCAAAAACAAGTGCAAAAATAGGTTTTAAAAGAAACTAAATAAAAAGACTAAGGTAAATCCAAATATAATACTTTCGACCTAAACAAAAGTGCTTGTTTTTATATTTTTTCAAACTCCTGAAATGTAGAATAGAATAAAACAAAAAACAAATCTATTCTATAAGTAAGGAGTAATTATGAAAAGATATCTAATAATTTTAACCTTACTAATGATTATGGTCCCCTGCACAACGGCAAGCCCATACACTCAAACGTTAAATAAACTGGAAAATACGCTATACGGTTTTGAATACAATAATGACACAGAATCAAACAGACTGGCACGAATAGAAGAAAGCGTATATGGAAATAAAAGTACAGGTGACATTGGCACAAGGCTTAAAAAATTAAAAAATGACCTATCAGCAGATTTAATGGGGCAAGAAATATCCCCCAAAGAAGACACCTTTGCAGATGAAAATGACGAATGGCTAATTGAAGATGATCCAATAGCAGATTCAAATATCCAATATCCAGCGGTAGACGAACTTGAAGAACAAGTGTTCAAACAAAAATTTACTAATAAAGATATAAAAAGCCGACTTACAGCCTTAGAAAAAGAAACATTTGGGAAAGAATTCAATGATGATTTATCCACACGAGTTGACAGACTAAAAGCAGAAATAAAACCAAACAGTTTTTTAGGGAATCATATAGCACAATCATCAAATGACTTTTTTGACAATGAAGATGTAATACAGCTTGAAAAAAATTATCATCTTGACCGATACGAATCTCCAAATCAATTTGATTATGATGCATATAACGCACGACAAAATCAAAACAGGATTTTTCCGCCTAAAAAAGCAAACATAACAACAGTCGAAAATGCGATACTAAACAAGTCTTATAAAAATGAAACAATGGAAAATCGGCTATCCAGGCTTGAAAATATAATGTTTGGAACAGAATTCAATAATGATGATAACGAAACAAGGGCAGAAAGGATCGCAAGTGCCTATAAAGCACAAAAAAGTGCAAACAAATACGACAATAACAAATTCACACAAAACATGGCAACAGCAATGCAAATAGGCACAATACTACTTATGGTACTGGCATGCATACTTTAGAATTTAAATAAATTTTTCAGGCCTTCTTTAGCATCTAAAAGCTGCTGTTTAGTATCTTGAAGATTTTGTTTAGCCTGATCGACAGTTGACTTAATAGATTCAGCCGCATCATTGAGTTCACCTTTAATATCGATGGCAGAAGTGTCACATTTAGAAAGCCATTTAAATGATTTAACAGAAGAAGGAGACCCGATACCACCGTTGAATTCTACCTTAAAATCTTTATAATTTTTACTTCCATCAGACAAAGGTGGGATATTTTCGACATTTTCATTTTTAGGATCTGTAGTCATAGAGTCAATAATAACACTTGTTAAAGCACCGAATTTAGGGATATATGAAGTTAACTTATCGACAGAAAGATCACCGAGCGGTCCTAAAACAGCGACTACTTTTTCGTCCAATCTACCAAGAATTATCAGGTTAGTTGAAGCATTGATTAAATTATACTTACCAGTAATGTAATATGCCATCAAGGGACCACTTGTTTTGATGTTTGCTATATTAGCCCAACCATTAGCAAAAGACATGTCACCGCTTATTGATTTGAACTCTGCAGTATTTTGAATTATAGGAAGATTAGTAATTGAAGTAATAGCAGCTTTCAAAATAGAATTAGCAACGATATTTTGCGCATAAAGCAAACTGTCAAAACGTCCTACATTCAAAAATTTACCATTAGCAATTTCAAATGTAAGTTTACCGGACAAATTTTTCATCATATCAGTTTCAGAAGCACCACTTGTAGAAATATTGGTATCAAAATTAAGTGTACCGGAAAGAGCATTTTTCAAACCTGCAGCTCCCTCAATAGCTTTCAAAGCATTCAAACCTGTACCTTTTAGTTTTATATTAACTTTACCGTTGGAAATAGTATAATTAATATCACCATTAACCTTACCGTTAAAAGCATCCGCAGCAAGATTATTCAAATAAAACACATTATAATTTTTCAACAAAAAGCTGGTAACTATATTTTCAGCAACAATTCCCGCCGATTTAAATGATTGAACCGTTGCATTTCCCTGCAATACCGGCCCATTAAGATTAGCGACCAAA
>CALUQI010000024.1 GCA_944322875.1 Candidatus Gastranaerophilales bacterium | reverse complement strand
GTTATTCATTTTTTAGAATTTTCGGCGTACCCTTTTTCCCCTTTTTTCCTTTGCGACCGATTGGTCGTTTTTTTTTATTCTGACACGATTGAGATATTTGCAATTTCAATATCATCATAATCCACGTAAGCAGTTTGCATCAGGTTTTTTCCTGCTTTAATTGTAACCTCATTAGACTGGTTTAATCTTATAAGATTATTAGGAATACGAATTTTTTGATTATCACCATTCAACTGAATTTCAGCAATTTTTGAGCCATTAAAATATATTTCAGGCGGACTTGCGTAAGAATTTACTATCTTATTTTGTCCCATTGACCTTGCCATCAATGTATCAATACCGATAATTGAACCAATCACAAGATAATTATTAGATGATATAACATTTCCATTCAATAAAAAACTTTTACTAAAATATGGTCCACTTGATTTGAGCCTAAAAGCACCGGCACCCGAAGAATCTTCCGAAAAATTATCATCTCCCAAATGGAACATTTCTGATTCTATGATAACATCAGAAATATTACTTTTTTCGATACCTAAAACAAGAGGTCTAGCGGCAATTTTTTCATTAATGGTCAATGAAAATGGTCTATAACCAGGTTTTTCAACTGACATAATAGTTGTTCCTTTAACCTTTCCTATATCAAAAGTGCCATAATCGTCTGTGTAAGTACTATAATTATATTTTGGCAAAGATATTTTTGCGTTTCCTACAGGGCTGTTTGTGGAAGAATCAAGAACCACATTTGTTTTGTTCAAATCGACTTTTGAAACACCACCAGTTACAGTTGCGGATGCGAAAGTCAGTGTTTGAAATATTAAAGTAAATCCTATAAATATTAGTATTTTTTTCATAAAACCTCAACGCCAATTTAATTTAAACAATAAAAACATTAATTGGAGTTATGGTTGTATATTAAGGATAATTTTAAAAAAGTAAAAATTTTATTTGAAATTTGAAAATGTTTCTGCTAGTATGAAGTTGTTGAAAATTTAAGCTATGCCGATGTGATGAAATTGGTAGACGTGCCAGACTCAAAATCTGGTGTGGTTCACCCCACGTGCCGGTTCGACTCCGGCCATCGGCATTTTTTGTTGTTCTGAAAACGGATTCGCTCAGAAAGCATTTTACACTAATATTTTAACAACAACTTTCTTTACCATTTGAGATGAATTTGACAACCGGATTTGAGGCTTATGTGCTTCTCCCGGAAATAAAAGTACAAAATTCCCCTCCTGCAAAATTAACCTATTTACCGCAAAAGACGGCTCGGTATAATACACTACATCATTTTCATATACACTATTTTCAACTAATTTATTTACATTAGTAAAATCCAAATTTTCCATTCCGGACAGAACCATTTGAATATCAATATATTTTTTATGAGACTCAAACCTGCAATCACTAAAATCTTTGGGCATATATTCTTCTACATTTGCGTAATCAACATCGTTGATAATATGTTTCCCACAAGGAATCTCCGCTGAAATATTCTTTATAAACTCTGAAACGTCATTTGGTATCTCAACATAATTTTCAATATTTTTAATTGAATCATATATCATAATCGATCCCCTTGTAACTCTTCAAGTGCCTTTTCATAATCTTCTTTACCAGGAGCTTTTCCATGCCACGATGCATTATTTTCCATAAAACTTACTCCTTTACCCTTTATCGTATTTGCTATTATTGCAGTCGGTTTATTAGTTGTCTTCGCATATTCTATTGCATCATATATTTCTTGTATATTATGGCCATCAATTTCGACTGCATCCCAATTGAAAGATTTAACCTTATCTTGCAAAGGATCTAAAGACTTTATATTTTCAGTACAACCATCTATCTGAAGACGATTTCTGTCAATAATCACCGTTAAATTATCTAATTTTCTTTGTGGAGCTTGCATGAAAGCTTCCCAAATATTACCTTCCTGAAGTTCACCATCACCGGTCAGAACAAACACATTTGCAGGATTTTTGTCCATCTTTAAACTCATTGCAATTCCGCACGCGATTGATAACCCCTGACCCAAAGATCCGGTAGCGACCTCGACACCCAGACACATTAAAGATGGATGTCCTTGAAGCCTTGAACCTAATTTTCTGAACGTCATAAGCTCTTGTTTTGGGAAAAAACCCAGCTGTGATAAAACCGAATAATATATTGGAGAGACATGACCCTTTGATAGCACAAATCTATCCCTTGTCCTGTAATCATCAATATTACCACTTGGCAAACAATGTTTCATGCACTTGTGGAAAAGCACAGTCATAATATCTGCTGATGATAATGACCCTCCTATATGACCGGACTTAGCTTCATAAACCATTTTAATTATACTTATTCTGTTTTCATTGGCAAGACTTTCCAATTTTTTAACTTCAATTTCTGACAGCATGATTAAACTCCGATTTTAAAACTTTTAAAACAAATAACGGCAATACGGGGAAAATACGTTTTAAACGTTTGGGCTCTTTTATTGTACGATACAGCCATTCAAGACCGAGTTTTTGAAAAAATTCTGGTGCTCGTTTTACTTCGCCAGACCAAACATCAAAACTTCCGCCTATACCTATAAACAATGCATAAGGCATGTCTTTCTTAAGGTTATATATGAATTCCTCTTGCTTGGGTGAACCCAAAGCAACTAGAACTATTCGTGGCCTTTTTGATAAAAGGCTTTGGTATATAGTTTCTGTATCACTAAAATACCCGTCTTGTACGATAACAGGATTTAATTTTGGGATTTCTTTAGATAAATTTATTACTGCTTTTTCCGCTATATTTGGCTTTGCACCTACAAATGCCACAGGAGAACCGGAAGTTTCCTTAAGTATTCGTTTAGCAAATTCTATACCCGGAATACGACGAACTTTATATCCTTTTATACACAATCCTATCTGGATACCTATTCCGTCAGGAATTACCAATTCTGCTTGGCTAATTATCTCTTTAAATTTTGGGTTTTTCGATGCATAGTCAATCATCTCAGGATTTATCGTAACAACCTGACCTGTAAGGCTTTTGGCAAACAATACTGCATCATCAAAACAATAAGTATCTATATCAAATCCTAATAAATTTGCTCTCTTCATACAACAATTATACTCTATCATGTTTATTAGGTAAATACCTATTATCCCATAATTTTTGCCAACTTGAATAAATAATCTTCTCTTGCTGACAACTTAAGGCCTGTTGGAACAAAATGATCCTTAAAACGCTCAACAGCAAATCTGTCTGTCATGCCTGAAATATAATCGGTAACTACTCTTTCTATTTTTGATTCTTCACAAATCGGTTTAAGCATATCACAATAGTAATAAAATAAGTCCTTGATAACCCTGCGTGCCTTATCTTCTTCTTGCTTTGCCGGAGAATCTATATAAACATTCTCAAACATCCACTCTCTTAACTTTGTTGTGTAATACCAACCCTCTTCACTCATTGACACTACTGGCTTTTCAATAGAATTTTTTATTATCTCCTCTATCATTTTATTTAATCTTCTCGACTGCACAGATGAAAAATACTCTATACAATCTTTTGGCAAATCTCTTTCAACTATAATTCCTGCCCTTATTGAATCTTCAATATCATGATTAATGTACGCCACCTTATCAGCAAGTTGAACCACTTGTGCTTCCGGAGTTTTGGGATTATATCCCCAAGTATGAGTTAAAATTCCATCTATAGTTTCTCGACAAAGATTTAAATCTTCAAGAACTTCTACAACGCGAACACTCTGAATATTGTGATGAAATCCGCCCTTTACTAGGCTATCCAAAACACCTTCTCCACAATGTCCAAATGGTGTATGACCTAAATCGTGCCCCAATGATATGGCTTCTACTAAATCTTCATTTAAATCTAATGCACGCGCTATAGTTCTACCTATCTGAGAAACCTCTAATGTATGAGTTAATCTTGTTCTAAAGTGATCATCAAACGGAGATAAAAAAACTTGAGTTTTATGCTTCAATCGTCGAAATGCTTTCGAATGAAGTATTCTATCTCTGTCTCTTTGAAAACATGTTCTCATAGAACACTCTGCAACTGCTTTCTTTCTGCCTGCTGAAAATTTGCTTTTCGTTGCATATTCACTCAAGTTGTTAAGTTCTCGTTGTTCTAATTTTTCTCGAATAGATATCATTTTTTCCATACGACGATTATAGCACAAATTATTATGCTAAAGTTTTATCAATTTTAGCTTTTACCATCTCTGCATTATTATTATCATTTTTCTTTTTATTATACTGTTTTCTTAATTTATCCAATCGCATACCGGCATCTCCGATTATAAGACCTGATAAAGAACCTATCACAAGTGATTTAAAACCGGCAACCAAAGATACTGTCATCACAATAGATGTTGCTACCGAACCTACTACCGGAATTCCGTATTTCAGTAACGCTGAGATACGTTCATCTTTATTTTCTGCTTCCGTTAAACCTAATCCCACACCTCCAATTGCACCTAGCAATGATAAAGCGTCCGTTGGACCCGAGCCTAAACTCAAGTCTCGTAATTTGTCGAAGAACAAATCATTTTCTGTATTTATTGCTTTATCCAATTTTGATATTGCAGCATTAGTATTCTTCCGAATTTTTACATACTCATTTTTTGGTAAAAATGATTTATATATCGTTAATATTTCTTGTAGTTCGCCTTTTGAATTTTTACTCAAAATTTCTTGCAATTCACTTATGTATTCGCCTACCTGTTTCACTGTATCTCGTTTATAATCAAATATCTTTGAAGAATCTGTAAGCCTTGACGATAACATTTTGAGATCTTCTATTATATCAGCATTAACCTTTGATCTTAGAATTTGTTCTGATGGTCCTGAAAGTTTTTTATATGTAATCAAGTGGGATCGTAATCTTTTTAATAAATCATTTGAAATTTTATCTTGAGGAGATATAAATGCTGAAATATTATCTAAAACTTGTTTTGAAGCTTTATAGCCGTCTAAAACATCGTGAGTAATCAAATGTCGTAAAACATTTGTCTTTTGAGATATTTCCAACTTGTCCGCCGCCAAATAATCTTCCGCTATGAACGATGTATACAATTTTGAACTATTTTGATTATCTGCTACTGACGCGGAATTTTTTAAGACTTTACTTTTCAATCCGTCAACAGGCTGTTTCATGACTTCCCAAACTTTTTCATCCAGTCCTTCTACAGCTTGTTTCATCCTTTGATATCTTGCATTCCTTGCTTCTGTACCGAAACCTTTAACATAAATATCCTTTATTTTTGACTGTCTTGAAGAAACTTCCGACATCCACTCTTTAGTGGTCTTTGTAACATTATTTATGGTTACTAACCTATCAGGATAACTTTTTAGTATTTTTTTATTTACCGCTGAATAACTATCCAACAAATTTGAAAAATTTTTATCCGAAACGTCATAACCCAAATTTACTGACCGTATCGCTAAATTTTCAAATAATGATGTTATCTTTGTCCAAATATACTTTGTATATTTGCTTTTAAACATTATTTTTGTTAAAAATAAATCCTTAAATGAACTTATATTATTAATACTCTTTGCTTTTTCTGCAAATAATACGGCTTTTTTTAATGAATAGTTATAAAATGAAGTTATAAATCCTTCTTCTCCATTCAATTTTCTTCTACTAACTTTGTCCTCTAATCTGTTACTCAAGTTTTGTAACTTTCGATAGGTATTTTTAGGCAAACCTTTCGTCAACGCAAAAATCCCAAGTGCCGCTATTATAGCACTAGATGCAATGATTATACCTACTTTTACTCCATTTTTCTCTTTATTATGTTCATGTTTTTCATATATATCTTTGGCTGTTTCTAAAGTAAGGTAATAATTTTCATTACCTTTATTTTGTATAAAAATATTATTTTTATCTACACTGGTACCTTTAACACCACTAATCATATGAACACCCATATATAATAAGTCTACAAAAATAATATTATTGCATATTTTTAACAGTTTAATTAAGATTTATTACATAATTCTTCATATATATATTTTGCGGCTTCTTTTGATGAATTACGAGGTGATAATAAATCTTTTACCTCAGATAAATTTTTTATGTAATCCTCTCGATATGATTTATTATACAATATTTTTTCTATTTGATATGCAATACGATGGACCGAAACATTCCCCTGAATAAACTCTGGTACAATCATCTTATCAGCAATAATATTAGGCAGAGAAACTTTTTTTATACACCGGACAATCAAATAAATAAAATAAAATAACCAAGGGCCTCGATATGCTATAATCATAGGTACTTGGTATAAACAAGCTTCCAACGCTACAGTTCCCGAAGCAAGAATCAATGCATCCGAACAACTCAAAAGTGCATGATTTTCACCTTTTATAACTTTGAACTCGGTATCTTTTATGTATTTATTGTAAACCTCATCAGATAAATTAGGTGCATGGGAAATGCAAAATTGTAAATCCGGATGCTGTTGTTTTAAATATTTTATTGTTTTCACAAAAACATCCATCAAATTTTTCAATTCAAATACTCTGGAACCCGGGAAAACAGATACTAACTTTTTATTTATGTCCAAACCGTGTTTATTAAAAAACGCTTCTTTATCAGATTTAGTGGGCAACTGGGAAACCAAAGGATGGCCGCAATAACCGGCATTTATTCCATATTTCTCATACATTGACTTTTCAAAGGGGAAAATACACAATACCTTATCTATATATTTTTTGATTGTATGAATCCTCCACTTGCGGCTTGCCCATACCTGAGGAGGTATATAGTAAAATACTTTTATTCCTGCTCGTTTTAAAAATTTTGACACATTTAAATTGAATACTCCGTAGTCCACACACAGAACCAAATCCGGTTTATACGTATTTTTTAAATAATCAACTAATCTTTTGCCAAGAGTTAAGTGATCATATATTATCTTTAAAGAAATACCTACAGCCGACATATTCCTATGATCAGAAAAAAGTTTAACGCCGGACTGTTTCAAATTTTCACCGCCAATTCCTTCAATCAGCAAATCCGGATATAACTTTTTTAGCTCATCCACTACATGAGATGCGTGTATATCTCCGGAATATTCACCTGTTATAATAAAAATTTTTTTCATATTTTACACTGCCATAATTACTATATTATTATCGTCTGCGTATTTTACCACTTGCTCTTGATCGACAATTATAGTTTCATTTGCTTCTACTGCCAATAAATTTGCTTTATATTTCTTCATCGTCCGCAATGTTCTAAGACCCACTGCTGGTATATCAAATCTTTTATCCTGATTTGGTTTAGAAACCTTTATCACTGCAGCATTTTTTTTAGCGTATTTTGAACCTCTTCTTATGCAAGCATCAGTACCTTCTATAGCCTCAACTGCCATTATCATTTTGTCTTTTATTACAACTGATTGGCCTACATCAACACCGCCCATTTCTTTTGCCAGCCAAAAACCATAATTTACATCTTCCAATTGAGATTCGGTTGGTTTATGTCTGCCTAAAACTCCTGACGGTATCATTAAATTCTTTATAAATATTGTTTGATCTAATACTGTTATACCGGCTTTCTCAAATTCTTTAACTATTAAAAGCATTACCTCATCATCATTTAATCGTTTCATTGATTTCAGAAGTTCTATAGCTCTTGAATCAAATTTATACAATTGCAACAGTACGCGTTTATGCACTTTTCCTAAAAAAGTAGCTTGTTTTATTTCTTCATCTTTTAATATTTTTTCTATCTTATTTATTTCCCCAGGGTGACAAGAATATACCTTTGAACAATATTTTTTTAATTGTTTCACATTATCACTAGCCAAAGAAATACACACAACATCAAATCCATTTTCTCTTGCATGCTGTGCCATTTTCACCGGTAACGAACCGTCACCTGCTATCAATCCCTGTTTATTTTCTAACATTACCGACATTATTTACCTCTTTTCAACATATTTATCTCTTCTACCTGTAGGTCACTTAATAGTACGGTTCCACCCAACATTTTTGAATTAAACACCACTTGAGCATATGACTCAGCTAACTCCAACTTTAAATAAGCACCTTTTAAAGTTGCATCACCTACTATAAATCCATGATTTGCCATCAACACCGCATCATAATCTTTAAAGTATATTGATGTTTTTTCTACTAAATCTCTTGATGACGGCAATCCATATTCAGCCAAAGGGATTTTTCCAAAATAAAACACATTTTCAGCCATCACCGGCTCGTCTAATGCTTTTGCGCATGTCGCAAAAGTACTTAAATAGGGAGAATGTACATGGAATACGTAATTTATATCCGGGCGCTTTTTATAAAACTCGGCATGCAACATCTTCTCACTTGAAGGTTTTTTATCACCGCTGATTACATTACCTTCAAAATCTATCAATACAAAATCATTTTCTTGCAAATAACCATTCGCCGAACCTGATGATGTTATCAATATATTCCCATCACATCTGGCCGAAATATTCCCTGATACACCGGGAGTTAAATTTTTTTGCCCCGCTATTGCACCATATCGTATTATATCTTTTTTCAATTGCTTTATGTTCATTATATACTTTCCTTATTGGGATCTTCTATATCTATCACCTCTGCATATTGAAGAATCGGTGTGACAGCGGTTGTCGTAGATTTAGTAAACGCTACATCATCATTTTCTTTTTTTCTTTCGGACTTTCCTAAACGTTCCGGATTTTTTATTTCCATCTTATCAAATTCTACGGTTGTTCCCTTAGTATCTATCATCATTGCTACAGTAAAATAAGTCGTCCTGCGCATGAAGTCATAACCCAAATTTACCTTAAAATCATCTGGTCCCAAAGATACTATGAAAGCATTTTCCTGAAACAACTCTCCGTTTGGAGAATCACCTGAAAGTGTTATTGAACCTGCCCAACCTAAACTCAAATATTTATTCACCCTCAACGCTTCTCTTATATATACATTTGATCTGCCGTAACGGTACATATCGTAAACAGGCATTGGAGTATCATCTGAATATGCTGCCAGAAAATATCCAATATCTTGCATCCAATACTTATATTGAGTATGGATTCTTGGACCGATACGACCAATAAATTGAGTATCACCTGTTCCATACACAGCTGCCGAACCTTGCATAACCATACTTAATTCAAAGGCTCGTCTTTTTTCTTCATCTACGTATTTGTATAAAGATTGATTAGCCTCTGCCATATATCTAAACCTGGTTGTTGAAATACCGGTGCTCTTAATATTTTCCGAATACATGTTCCATTCGCCGTCTTGAGCAAATGCCGCTGATGCTCTATGTCTGAATGTCAAATTCTTGCCTTCTGCCAAAAAATCAGGTACTGTTTTGCCCTTATCATAAACCAGCTCGGCTAAATACTTTGGCATTCTGCGACCTAAAAACCAATCATCCATATACGCATTTGAACCATATTGCAATGATAAGTTATCATCTAACTGTTGTTTACCTCTTAAGACAAAAACATTCGCACCTGAACCATACATAAAATTGGTTTCATTAAATGCCGTCTTGTATTTAATAGCACCACCTATACCAAATTTATCCTTGTAATTTACCAATGGAATAACCTTTATCACCGAACCAAAAGGTGCATCAAATACAAAACCAGGACCGGCAAACATCCCAAATCTTGCTTGAGAACCAAGTTCCGGATAATTTGCCTCTACATATTCTTGCTCTTTATTCGTGTGTGCTGTGAATGAAGGTAAATTAAAAAGATGCCTGTCGTTATAATATAGTTTTACATCTTTGAACTGAACAGTATCATGATCTTTCAAAGCTTTTACTTTTATATCTGAGGCTACAACTCGCAATTTCCCGTGTTCACCTGATAATAATTTGTTCTGATCTTTTTCATCAATTATCATTCTTGTAAAGTCCGGACCTATCATACGGGTTATAAATCGAAACTCGTTTGATTCTTCAGAATACATTTTTCCTTCATTTAATATCAATTTACCATTTTCGCTTATAGCTTTTTTTGCTTGAATTTTCATAGCTGTAGGGGCTGCTGTTACATTTTCCATAAATATGTTTTCTTCATTCATATTTATCTGAATATAATCACCGTAAACTGGTTTGCCATCTTTCGTCAAAACTACATTACCAAATGCTTTCATTATATTAGAATCAGTATTATATGTCATAGAATCTGCAGTAAGCCTTATATTTTGAGCCGGAAATGTTAAAATCGGATTTCCGACTGCCTCTATATCGCCGGTACTCTCATTCATGATTACATTGTCACAATCCAATACCATCTCTTTTTCTGTCACTTGCTCTTTTACTCCGCCGACTAATGCCGGATTTTCGGAAGCTTCATCGGGCCGTTCTTCTGATTTTAGTGACTTCTTCTTACTTAGGTTCCTTACCGGTTTTTCATTTCGTGGTTCATATACATCATATTCATCTACTAATTCTCCATCCTCATTTATAAATTCATTTTCCAATTCTCCTTCTATATCTGATTTCATGGAATTGTCTGAATTTATGTGCTTTAGCACTCTGCTGTCAATTTCTGTATCTGAATTTTCCTGTTCATCCTTTAGTTTTGCTCTTTGGATGCGCTTCTCTTCATTCCTTAAATCACGTTTTTTTAGTGCTCGTTGAATTTTAACTCTTGTTTGTTTAAAAAATGGCATATGCTCACTATTTTTAGAAGATGATGTTGAAGATGATTCTTGACTTTCAACTTTTACTTTAGCTTCCGGAATAATTGCAGATTCAAAAAATTTCTGGTCTATATCTCGCAAATCGCCATATAACTCTTCAACCTGCTGGGCGGAATATGCCGGAACTGCTAATATGAATATGAAAATTATAGTTAATATCTTTTTCAACTTTTACCTTCTTATATATAATTTAGCGGATTATTTGGTTTCCCATTTATTCGAACTTCAAAATGACAATGAGGACCGGTACTATACCCTGTGGTGCCCTCTAAACCAACTACCTGACCTTTTTTTACATAGTCTCCTTGTTTTACTTTTATTGTCGACATATGTGCATATAATGTTGTCATAGGATTACCATTTATCGTGCCGTGATCTATTATAACAACTTTTCCATACCCACCATACCAACCTGAATAAATAACTTTGCCGGCATTTGATGCCATTATATTACCGTAGTTAGGTCCGCCTATGTCTACACCGGAATGGAAACTTCTGCTGTTAAATATTGGATGAGTACGCCATCCGAAAGGAGACGTAATTTTTCCGCCAATCGGTTTTATAAAACCCGAAGATGTTACCTTTACTGTTGTGTCTTGGGGTTTTTTACTTATCATTGTCTGAAGATTTTCAGATTGCCTTGCCAGTTCGCGTTCTGTTTTTTCATAATAACGTCTGTCTGTTTTCAACTTGTTTATCATATTTTGATTTTGTGCTATGGCTTTTTTTATATCTCTTTGCTGTGAATTTATATCATCTATAGAACGTGCCAACAGCTTTTTCTGCGTTTCAATATCTTTTTTCATCTGAGATAACTTAGCAGCACGCTGCTTTACTTCCATCATGTGCTTGTAATCATTTTTTATTATTAAACGTTCAAAATATATTACATCTAAAAGAGAATTCAAATCCCGCGCTGAAAGTATCAATTCAAACATACCTGTACGTTGAGCTTTAAAAACTTGCCTTATTCGCTCCTTAAGATTTTTATCTACTTGAGTGAACTCTGTGTTAGCTCTCGATAGTTCTATTTCCATTTGATTTAATTTTGACGCAATGCTACTGTACCTGTTTTTTGAATTTTGAAGATCGTTTGATGTATCTTCCAACTTTCTTTGATTTTTGTACAGCTTATTTTTTTCAGCACTTTCCAAAAGCTTTAACTGTTGAATCTTTGCTTGTGTCTGCTTCCTTTGCTGGGAAACATTCTGAGCACCACAAGCCAACGGTATTTTTATGAAACCGATTATAAATACCGCCAATAATGTCACTATAGCTGTTTTTGAAATCTTTGTTTTTCCCATTTGCTTACTTTATTAATACAGGAAGCAACATTATACCAACCGTCCAGGCTATAAAAGTTACTGCTATTATTGCAACAATTATTTTTTGATTCTTTCTGAAAAATTCCATTGTCATTCCCCGTTTACTACATAATACTATTAAAAAAACGAAAGTGCAATTATTTAAAATAAATTTGCAAAAAAATTTAAAATCAATTAATATAACACTATGAATAGTAATTTTATTGACCTATTTTTCGACAAAAAAAATCTGTTTAAAAATGAAATCAGCGGTATTAACCAATTTCTTATAGAAAATAATACAAGACAAATCGAGACTGTGTATGATTTTTTGCAAAACAACAAAAAATTATTACTGGTAAACGGATTTATGGGAACAGGTAAAGCTTCTTTAATAACTCATTGTCTTTCTTGTCTCAGCGAAGATTCTTTATCTCTAAGATATGATTGTTATGAAACTACTATCCTTGATGATATTTTATTAGATCTTTATGAAAAATTTCAAAAATTATCAGCCTTAGGTAAAATTTCCGTACAGAAAACTAAATCTGAAAATTTTACACAAAAAATAAATTCTTACTTTGAAGCTATTACTAAGCCAATAGTCATAATAATCAATTCTTTTGAGGAAATTTTAAAATCTAACAAACCGGAAATTTTAGATTTTATATTTCACCTGTGCAATTTGCCGAATATTAAAGTGATAATTATTTCCAGAGTTTTTGAATTACCAGACTTTGATAAAATAGCTTATAACAAAATAAATGTGCTGGCACTTGATAAAAGTATATTCGAAAAATTTTTAAGGCACGAAGACTGTAAACAGGTTGGACCCTTGTCTGATGAACTGTATAAACATACAAGAGGATATTTCTTTTATACCTATTTAACTATGAAAATTATGAAATTAAGGAACCTCAATCTGGTGGACTTTTTAGACGGATTTTCAAAAAGTTTTATGACATTCAATGACTTCATATTAAGAGAAGCCTTATCCCTAGTTGATCCCGTAAGTGGACACCTCTTCAGGTTTTTAACAATAATGAGACACCCTGTCTGTATTAAACTTTTGAAAAATTTGCAACTTTGGAATGAAGATAAATTTTTATTTTTTTCGGACAACCTTTTACTAACAAGGTTTGGTGAATATATATGCCTTCCCGAATATTATAAAATAATTGCTGAAAATTCAATTCCGGAACACGTTGCGACTAAACTTCATAAAGGTTGTGTTGATCTTTACAATACACAGCTGCCTTTGAAGCCACTGGAAAGAGATCTCCTTATTTCAAGACAAACAATGAGAAATGAAATTGAATATCACAGCAATTTCATTCCTAAAAAGATGTTTAGCCAATCGCAAGAATCTGATTATGGAAAACAAAATGATAAAATCCAAACAGGTTACCAAACTGATGTTAGTCAAACTAAAGAAAAAACTGAAGAAAAAATCAAAAAAATGTCGTTTATTTTTGACGACGATAATACTGGCGTTTTGGATAAAATAGCTGATTCTATTAAAAGCTTCATTAATTACAATTTCCAACAAGCAGAAATTGAAAAGAATTACGACAAACTATCTCTAACAGAGCTTATGAATAAAGCTAAACAAGAAGAAGCATCTTTTAATTTTAAACAGGCTATTAAAATATACCTTAAAGCATTAACGTTGAAAAATGACGAAGATTTTTATACTTACCTGCCTTCTATTTATACTAAACTTGCTTTCGCCAACCAAAACATTTCTAATTGGTATGATGCAAAAAAATATTTCAATATGGCAGAAGAATTCTACAAATCGACTGGGGATCTTGAAAAAATCAATGAGATTAAATATAACATCGCCAATATATTCTATATGACATTTAAGCGTGATCTAGCTCAAAATATTTTAAATGAAATAGATTTAGACAAAATTTCAGATAATTTAAAAATAAAAGTTATCAATGCACTTGCAAACTTGAGTAATAATACGGATTCAATATATACATACTATAAAAAAGCACTCGAAATAAATCCTGTTAATATCGACAAAAAAGTATTATCGGAATTATATTTTAAATTTGCTTCAATAAATGAAGACCTTCAAGATGAAAAAACTGCTTTAGAATACTACAAAAAATGTATAGAATTGGATTCGGATCCTGGTAAAAATCCCAATCTTTCATCTGCATATTCTAATATTGCAATGTTATATGACGATATCGGCAAAAGTGATATTGCAATAAAATATTTTAAAGAAAGTCTAAAGCTTGATGAAATAACCAAAAACCTAAACGGTATGTACAATACCTCATTAAAACTTGCTGAGATTTATTCGTCTAAAGACCCTATTAAAGCAACTGAATTATATAAAAAAGCCTTAAATACCGCTAAAATACTCGAAGAACCATATTATATAATTCTTTCAGCTACTACATTGGGAGATTTTTATTTCAACAATAATGAAAATAAACTTGCTCTTGAAAATTACAAACTTGCATACGACATTGCTAAAGAAGGAATGGATAAAGAAAATACCGAAAAAATTATGATCCGCATTCAGGATATAAAAGTAAGACTTGGCGAAGAAAGGTTTAATAAACTTGAAAACTAAAGAATTTTACAGTAAATATATCAAAAAATTTTTAGAAGAAAATTCTAAAATTAACCTGATATCAAAAAATGATGAAAAGTATCTGTGGGAAAAACACATTTTTGACAGTCTTGCGATAGAAAATTTTTTCAATAAATACACTGTAATACAAGAAAAAACAAGTTTATTAGATATTGGTACAGGCGGAGGATTCCCTGCAATTCCGATTGCAATGGCATACCCTGAAATAGAAGTAACAGCAATTGACAGTATAAAAAAGAAAATTAATGCAATTGAAAATATTAAAAAAGAACTTGATTTAAAAAATCTTATAACAATATGCGATCGAATAGAAAATCTTAAGGGTGAATACTCTATAATAACATCACGCGCGGTTTCATCTCTCGACAAACTTTGTGAATATGCACTCCCGCTAATGGGAATTAACAGTTATTTTATTGCATATAAATCAAGAAAAACAAATGAAGAAATTATTAATGCTCAAAAAATCCTAAAAAAATATAAAGCTAAAATAATTGACATTTTGGAATACAAATTACCACTTGAAGAAAATTACACACGTAATTTGATAATAATATCAAAACAATAAATATATAAACTTAAACTAAAAAAAACCACTCACAAGTGAGTGGGTCGTTTTCTGCATCCTAATGGTCTCTTTTAGTGTTTATTATTTAGGAGTTTATATGTTTTGGGGTTAATGAATCTATTTATATTTAGTGTTTCGACTACACTTAAATCTTACTCAACTATTATTGCATATAAAATTTTCAAAGTCAACAAAATGTTTTAATATTTTTTGAAAAAATCTTGTAACGCAATAATAGTGTAGTTTTTACACTTTACAAAACTTAATATAAGCGAAATTCAAGTATTTAAAAGGGAATAATAGACATGGGGATAGTTATTTTTCTTAACAAAAGGCAATTATTTACCCAATATATACTTTATATATATAAGAGTATAAAAAAGGAAAAACTATGACAAGCGGACTAAACAATGTATGGTCGGGATTTAACAAGGTAAAATATGAGCATTTTACCGGAGCAGAAAGTGACACAACAAAATTAATAAGCAATGCAGCTTTTGATAACTTTTTTAACGGACGAAGCTCAGGTTTAAACGAAATAACTTTGGGCAAGAGTGATGGTTTATCAAACAGAAATGCTACGTTCAAGGATGCGAAATTTTTCAATAAAAACGGATACTATCCAGACGCAACAAAAATTTGGATAGGCTAAGAGGTTAAGATGGCATACAATCAAGGTGGATTAAACGACATAAAAGATCTGGCAGGGATAAAACAATCGATGATGTCTCCAATGCAGGGGGCAGCACCTTCTTATTCATTTGGAGACGTAACAAGAGTCGGTAAAATGGAACAGGGTGCGCAAGTTCCTAAGAATCAACGTTTTAATCCGGATGAAACCTTCGCAGACACCAGCAGAGTTGGTATAAACCCATTTAATGAACTTGCAAAAGGATTTTCTTTCACTGCAATAGGATAAAAAAAGACACCTTAACGGTGTCTTTTTTTTATTAATTAAGCAATAGCTTTAGATTTAGATTTATTAATACAATCTATCAAAGTACTAGCAACTGTTCTTTGTTCTTCCTCTGTCAATTCCGGGAACATAGGAAGAGAGATAACCATTTCTGTATTTTTCTCAGTTACAGGAAGAGATCCTTTTCCCACACCCAAATATTCATGAACTTTTTGCAAATGCAAAGGAATCGGATAATAAAGCATAGCACCGATACCTTTTTCTTGAAGCATTTTATGCACTTCATCGCGGTTAGGAATTTTGACTGTATATTGGTGATAAACACAATAAGTGTCATTCAATTCTTTAGGAGTTTGTACGTCTTCACAATCTTTGAATAATTCATTGTAATAATAAGCGTGCTTTCTTCTCATTTCATTCCAGTGTTTAACATGAGGCAATTTAACACGAAGGATTGCTGACTGAATTTCATCCAGACGGCTGTTAACACCTATTTCATCGTGATGATAACGAATAGCACCGCCATGGTTTCTCAAAGCAATAACTCTATCTCTTAATTTTTCATCATTAGTCATTATCAAGCCGCCATCACCCATTCCGCCAAGGTTTTTAGTAGGATAAAAGCTCAAGCAGCCGAAATCTCCGAATGTACCAACCATTTTACCCTTATATAAAGCTCCTATAGCCTGACAACAATCTTCAATAACATGAAGGTTATGGCGCCTTGCCACATCCATTATTACGTCCATATCACACGGTTGACCATAAAGGTGAACAGGGATTATTGCTTTCGTCTTTGGAGTAATAACAGATTCTAATTTAGAAGCATCCAAATTAAAGGTATCTTTATCAATATCAACAAAAACCGGTTTAGCACCGACAATACCTATTGCTTCAGTAGTTGCAACAAAGGTAAAAGCAACCGTAACAACTTCATCTCCGGGACCTATGTCCAAAGCTCTAAGCGCCAAATGTAAAGCATCAGTTCCGGAATTTAAACCAACAGTATATTTACATCCTATGAAATCCGCTAATTCTTGTTCCAAAGCTTTGGTGTTAGGACCAAGAATATAAGAACCTGAGCGTAAAACATCACAAACTGCTTTTTCAACTTCAGCACCTATAGTTGCGTACTGGCGTTTTGAATCTAAAATAGGTATCATATATATCTCCTTCTTCAATATTCCACAATTTAAGTTTAACACACCTTTTTCATATCTTTATAAAAGCTTAATAAAATACTTTAATTATAAAACATCTTCACTACAAGATTTGTGAATATTAGCGCATATAACAGCAACCATAGTCCAAAAAACAAACTGAATTTGTGGTCTAAAAAATATTGTATCCACAAATCCGTGAAACATGACTGCAATTACTGATATTATGGCAGTTGCTACAAAAATAATTTGTTCAAAATTATTTGAATTAAAAATCAATTTTAAAGAATCTTTTATAAGCAAAATTAAAAAACCCAAAAAAGCAAGCAAGGCGAAAATACCGCTTTCTACAGCGATTTCCAGAAAAATATTATATGCACTTAACGCATCGAACCCTGTTTTCATATACAGTCCATATATTTCCCTGAAATTTCTATTTCCGACACCAATACCCAAAAGCCAATTATCTTTAAACATTTCCAAAGACGAATGATAAACATTAAATCTAAACGAATTAGAAGAATCATTACGCATAGCAAAAATGGATATAAATCTTGCTCTCAAAGAACTAATATAACAGAATGCGAATGTAAACACAGCAGTAATAGCAGCAACTATGGAAAAATACACTTTTTTATAAGATTTTCCCAAAAACTTTACGGAAACAGCAAAAGCAAGCAATAATATAACAAACAAGGCCAAATACGCCCCCCTACACCCTGTAGAAAAAAGTCCTAAAACAGATAGAAGCAAAAAGATGCCAAAAACCAGCACACGTTTTAAATCTCTTTTATAGAAAGATAAGGCACATATTGCTAAAATTGAAGGAATACCTGCGACAAAATATCCCCCCAAAAGATTTGGATTAAAAGGTTTCAAAGTACCATAGACTCTGGTCATAATTTCATCTTGATTAAGCATAGAGGTATCTTGCCAGGTAGAAATAGCTTCAACGTGGTGGAAATTTTGCACCAGAGCTACTAAGCTTTCAAAAGTCGTGCACAAAGCAATTATAAAGATAACCAAGAAAGCATTTGAGCGATTATTTTTAAAGTAATGAGCAGCAGAAAAATAAAAACCTATATAAGTAAATGTTTTTAAAAACCCTTTAAAACTCAAGGCAAACAATGAGGATCCGGCTAAACTTATGATAACAAACATGAAATATGTCACCAAAAAAAGTTCGAACTTATTAAATGTAAATTTTTCATTCGGAGTAGTTATCATTTTAACAATCGTAAGAAACACAGCACATAAGGCAACAAAGCCAATAGTATCCGAATCAAAAAACACAGAAGAAACAATAACAGCAATAATTGACAACAGGATGAAAAAATCAATATGCTGCAGGAACTTACTGTTATAATACAGATATTTCAATTTATCTTGAATTTTAAATAACACATTACTGAACATCGTATGTAGTACTCGGATTATTAATCAAATCATGTTCTTGTGATACAGGAACAACTTGCTGTAAATTGGAGACAATACCACTAAATTTATAGTCATCACCTTCAAGGGTAATCGGCAAGCCCATTTTAATCTTATTACCACCGACAACAGCTCCGTCTTTTGTAATTTTAGCAGTATCTTCGAGCGTAACAATAATATCAAATAAACTTGCTTGCGAGACATCTTCGACTACAACAACCTTTTTAGAATTGAAAGTGGGAAGAACTATTTTCTTTCTATCAAATTGGACATCTACTATGTCCAAATCAGAGTAAGGTACATTTCTAATACTGATAAATGTCTTTTGACCTTTTCGTAAAGGGATTTTATTCCCCGTAAGCGTAACACTTCTTATATAAACCTGAAATCTTATTTTAGAAGTAGCTTCAATTTGTTTATCCGCAGTTTGTCTAAAATTCATAAACGTGAAAAAACCAACAAACAACGCAATAATTAACCCCGAAATAATAATAAAATCAACAGGTCTTATTTTTTTAATAAACATCAATAACTTTTGCATAAAATCTCTCCTATAGCTTATTAACGGCGTCAAGCAAATCATTAATAGTAGTAGTAGCACAACCGAACTGACGAACAACCAAACTGGCAGCAATATTACCAATAATAGCAGCATGGACAAAGTCTGCCCCTGCAGCCAATGCAAGAGTATAAACAGCTGTAACGGTATCTCCGGCACCTGTTACATCAAACACTTCAGACTTATTAAACACAGGGATTTTTGTATAAACTTTCTTTGGTTGGACGACAAACATACCGTCAGCACCACAAGTGATCAACACAGACTTTGCCTTAGTTTCAGAAAGCAATTTATCACCTGCTTTTTTGAGGTCGTCATCATTTATTATATTAAATCCGACATTTTTTTCGGTATCCGGCAAATTAGGTGTCATAGAAGTAACACCTTTGTATAATCCAAGATTTTTTTGAGCATCAACAACCACAATTTTATTATACTTATTTGCAAGCTTAATGGTTTCCTCAACAATCTTTTTAGTTAGCGTCCCAATGTGATAATCCGACAAAATTACGGCATCATACATAGGTATAGCAATTTCAATATTATTAATAATTTTATCTTCAGTAATTTTTGAAACCGGCGCATTTGTTTGTCTGTCAATACGTACAATTTGCTGAGTAATGGAGGTAGTAATAGAACCTGAAATTCTTGTTTTAGTTGTAGTTTTTCTTTGTGAATCAGTAACCAAATAACTACAATCAATACCGGCGTTAGCTAAAGTTTCTTTAAGTTGCACAGCTTGATAATCATCACCGCAAACTCCAACAACACCAACTTTGCCGGCATTAAGAGATGAAGCATTATTAGCAGCATTTGATGCACCGCCCAAAATAAGCTTCGTCTTTGTATGCTGGAGAATTAAAACAGGTGCCTCTCTTGAAATACGTTCGGCGTCACCATATATCATCTCATCAATAGCCAAGTCACCAACAACAAGTATTTTAGGCTCGGCAAGTTTCTTAATGTAAGAAACGAGTTTTTCTTTATCCATATTCATAAAAATCTTCTTTCAAAAAAATCCTCGTAATGACAATATAACACAAAAATAAAAAAAACAACTAAA
>CALUQI010000023.1 GCA_944322875.1 Candidatus Gastranaerophilales bacterium | reverse complement strand
AGATGCCATTATACTCTTATCTTCAGTTTCATCAGGGAATCTTAACAAAGCATCGCGGACGTGTATTTCTCCTAATCGCACGCGTCTAAGTAATTCAGCTACTTTTTTTCTATTTTCAATTGTAGTCATACTAATTTTATCCGAGTTGGAATTCACTACAATTCTGTTCTATAAATCTTATTAATTCAGAATAATTACCGTTAAAGAAATCATTAGTTATTGATTTTACTGCATCAGCAGCCATTTCTTCTTTATCCATAGCAGCTTTGTAAAAGAACTTTTTGCCTGATTTGTACCGAACAAGGACACTTTTAACAGTAAGTCTGTCCATAACTGTTTTTATTGTAGTGTAAGCCCTGTTAATACCTAATTTATTTAAATAATCAACAACATCCTGTATAGAGATATCAAAGTCCTCATTCTGTGCAGTGAGAGTCCATATAGAATTCAATATATCAAGTTCCAGTTTTCCGCATGTCATAAAATCACCTTTGATTAAAATAAAAACTGCTATAATTGTAACACAAACCAGCTTATTTGCAATTGACTTATAAAAAAATTTACAATTAGTCTATATTAAACAAATCGACATCTTTTTTATAATTTCTTTTGAAGCGTTTTTTTTCATTTTTTTGCTGGTCTTTTCTTGACATATTTCTGTAAGCATTATCAACTGAAATTTTTGTAATAGCTTTTCCAGACCTTCTGTCGAAGAATGTTAACCAATATTTTCTGTGAATATTATCCACAGAAAAAGAGACCTGTCCTGCAACTCTCTCTCCAGGGTTAATTGTTTTGAACATAATTTTAGTATCCCCAAAAACAGAAGGTCTGAATGAAGAATTATAGTCATTTATGAGGGCCATATCAAATCCTGAAAATGATTTATCGGACATGTTCGATATATTAAGTGTTAAAGTAATCGTATTCATTTCACCGAAAGGGTCCTCTTCATGCTTAACATTTGTAATAAGTATATTCAGTCCGGGATACAAAAGTTCTTCTTGTTTTAAAGCTTCTGATTTATACACAGGTAGAGGAATACTCGTGTTAATTTTAACTTTAATTTCGTCTCCCGGTGCTATTAAAACATCTTTACCTTTTCTGATTAATGCCATTCCAAGTCCTACAGCACCACCCAAAGCTGCACCGCCTGCTATAGTATAGCCTTGAGAAGCTATAGCGGCTTCTAATCCAAGCCAATTAAGTGCTAAAAATCCACCAACTACACCTCCTGCTGCTGTGTATCCTACGTCTTGTGCAATTATCTTCGAAGTTTCGACAATCGGATGAAGCTTTGTGCTCATTTTACCTTCTATTGGAATCTCTCGTCCATCGGGTGTTATTAAGTAATCAAATGAAAGTTCTATCCAGGCCTGCCTGCCAAGTCTTTTTGCATCGCCGGTTTCGGTAATTTTCCCGTGAGCAATTGTTCCCTTGGGAATAATAATACCCTTGTCGCCGTAAACATCAGAAGTGACTTGTGCAAAAAATTCGTCTCCTTCAATTGAATAAGAACTGTCAAGAACTTGTGTTACTGACATGTTTATTATGTCTTTGCGTTCAAGATGTTCTACCTTGCCGGTGAACAGCTCATCTTGCAACTGTTTATATTCTTCACTTTCTTCAATGTAGCCGTGTAGTGGCTCTGTTGCAAATACGCATATATTCGCAAAATGGAAAAAAGTTAATATAAATACAAGAATCTTTTTCATATATACATTATATTACATTTGTGTAAATTGGCAAAAAAAATATTATGTTGACTAAATTTACCATGCCATATTATAATTGAAACATGAAGAAACGTTGGTATGACTTAGATATCACAGTCAGCAGGGCTGTTGAAATGATGGAAAAGGCTGATGAAGATATTCAAGTACGATGTGCAGAGTATATAATAGATCAGTTAAAAGATATTGATTTTGATATTCAGATGTCTTTGGAAGATCAGTATAACTATATCATGCGTCGTTGGTATGATAAAAATATCAAGGTTTCGCATGCTATGGAATATCTTAAAAATTCCCCTGTTGAAATCAGAAAACAGTTGGCTTTAGATATAATAGATTATTTAAAACAGGTAAAAAATGTCTGATGATATTAATAAAAAAATTATTAATATTTTCTCAAAGCATGGTAGAATTCCTTTTTCGGATGAGAAAATTAAGTACTATGCTGGATTTAATTATATTAAAATAAACAAAGACACCAACGGAAAAAAATTTAATTCGGAACATCTAAAGAAATACGCCGAAAAATGTCATTATATAGTTAGAGTAATGAGGGAGTTTGATGGAGAAACGTACCTTTATAACTATGATGTACCTAATAAAGACTTATTTAAATTCATGAAATCATTCGAAGAGAACACTTTAGATGGAACGATTGTAGAAATAGACAAATATTTCCCGGAAGATTTGGCATGAACTGTTTTTTTAGACAATATCACGAAGCTTTATACAACAGTACAAAACCGTACCAATATGTTGGCGGTGAGTTTTTATCTCACAATAAAGATTTCAAAAGTTCAAAAGTCCGTTTTGCTTTTGCATTTCCTGATAAATACGAAATAGGTATTAGTAATTTAGGGGTAAGAGTTTTGTATGAGCTTATAAATCGTCACGAAGGCTATATGTGTGATAGGGTTTATGCTCCTGAACCTGATTTCAAACCGTCGCCGCTTTATGGCTTGGAAAGTAAAATGCCAATAAAAGATTTTGATGCGGTTGGTTTTTCTATTCAGTACGAGATGTCTTATCCGACTATACTAAAGATGTTGGAAATTGCACAAATCCCGTATAAAAATTCTGAAAGAAGCGATAATGATCCAATTGTAATAGGTGGAGGACCTTGTGCTTATAACCCATTACCAATGGCAGAATTTATAGATGTGTTTATGATAGGTGATGGCGAAGACAGTATTATAGAAGTTTGTGAAATTTTGGAAAGAACTAAAGGATTACCAAGAAAAGACAGGATAAGAGCACTTACGGACGGCGAGAATTCTGGCAGATGGTCATTATTAACCGGAGGAAACGTAAAAAAACGTATTGCAGATTTGGATTATGATCGTGCATTAAAATCATATCCTATACCGTTTTCTTCATCTGTACATGATAGGGCTATTGTTGAAATAAGAAGAGGGTGCGGAAGAATGTGCCGGTTTTGTCAGCCGGGTCATGTTACTTTGCCTGTAAGAGAAAGAGAAGCTGAAGATATTATCAAAATTGCAAAAGAACTCGTTCAAAACACGGGTTATGATGAATATTCACTTCTTTCTTTATCATCAAATGATTATTCAAATATAAATGAGGTAATAAAAGAACTGACGGTGGATTTCAATGACAAAAAAGTATCAGTTTCGCTTCCAAGCCAGCGTATAGACGGTTTTAATTTAGAACTTGCAAATCTTGTCCAAAGTGTTCGAAAATCAACAATGACATTGGCTCCTGAGGCAGGCAGCCAAAGACTTCGTGATGTTATTAAAAAAAATATTACTGAAGAACAAATAATAGACGCAGTATTAACATTGTATGAAAACGGCTGGTCAAGGGTTAAATTTTATTTTATATGCGGTCTTCCAACCGAAACACTTGCCGACATGGATGAAATGGCAGAGCTTTTATCTAAAATCAAATATCGTACAAAAATATTGAAAAAAGCAAAAGGCTTGAAACATAACATGGATATAACATGTACGCTTTCAATATTTGTTCCGAAACCTTTTACTCCATTTCAATGGTGTGCTCAGATGAATCTTGATGAAGTAACCGAGCACATCCATTACTTGAAGGATAAGATTTCACATTTAAAGGGTGTGAAGATAAATTATCATGAAAAATTTGTATCCCAGCTTGAGGCGGTGTTAACTCGCGGTGATTTAAGTTTATGTAAGTACGTAGAATCTTTATACAAAAAGGGATGTTATTTGGATGCTTGGGGTGAGTATTTCGATAGGAATGTTTGGCAAGAAACAGCTTCAGAACTTGGTATAAATTTGAATTATCTTGCAGAAAAACAATACCAAACAGAAGAAGAATTGCCTTGGGATTTTATTGATACCGGTATAGATAAAAAATGGTTAATAAATGAATATAAAAAGGCATTGGATGTAACTGTAGAATCTCCACATGTTGTAGCAACTTGTGAAAATAAATGTGTGAATTGCGGAGTATGTCAAAATTTAAAGACACATAAGGTGATGGCAAAATCTTTTAAGGCTTCTGAAAAAGCTCAAATGCTTGCAAAAATCCCTAATGAGGATCCTGCTTTTACTCATCATGATTCAAAAGAAAGTTTCAGATATAGAATAAAGTTGACCAAAAGTGGGATTTTGAAATATTTTTCACACTTGGATTGGCAAAATACTTTCTTAAAGGCACTGGCAAGAACCGGATTAAATATAGTATTTTCTCAGGGCTACAATCCATCCATGAAAGTATCTATGGGTGTTGCATTACCTTTATTTGCAGAAAGTTTGACGGAATTTGCCGATATAGAATTGTATGATGATATTTCACCTTTTGAGCTTCAAAAAAAATTGGAATCAGTTTTGCCGCAGCAATCTAAAATAATAAGTATTGTAAAACTTGATAAAAAAGCAAAATCGATAGACAGTACGGTATTTTGGGCTGAGTATAAGGTAGAAATATTGGATTCGCTTCTTTACGATTTTGATAAATTGGTGTATAATACAAACAAGGTTTTGTCTTCCGATAAAATTTGTATTGAGAAGAAAAACAAAAAAGGTTTAATAAAAAAAACAGACATAAGACCATCAATCAAGTCTTACCGATTTGAAAATGACAGTCTGTTTATAATATTGAAAGCAGGTCAAAACTTTGAAGACGGAATACAATCTTTAAGAGCGGATGTTTTGATGAATGTTATTGCAGAAAATATACCGTTTAATATTACGCGAACAAAGTTTTATGATGAGAGTTTAGAAGAATTATAGAAGGATTTTTTATGGGAAACTACAAAAACAACAATCGCAACAAGCAGCAAAATGAAAATGCAGTGATAGAAAAGAAAATAGTTATAGCCGAAAGAGACAATATAGCTGCAGTTCTGGAAAACAAAAAAGTAACAGATTTTTTCATTCATCGGGGTGATGTTCTTTTAGGTGATGTATATTTGGCAACTGTCGACAATATATTACCAAGTATAGACGCCGCATTTGTGAATGTCGGAGCCGACAAAATGGGTTTTCTTCACGCGGAAGACGTAATGGGAAAAGGTACATTAAAGGAAAAATTGAGACCTAAACAAAGATTAATAGTTCAGGTAGTGAAGGAACCTACAGGTCATAAAGGTCCAAGAGTTACAACAGAGATAAGTCTCCCTGGAAGGTTTTTGGTTTTGATGCCTTATGAACCGGGAGTCAGTGTAAGTAAAAAGATTGAGAATTCCAAAGAACGTGCAAGACTTAAGGCGATAATGAACTTGATAAAACCGGTAGGAGTCGGAGTTATTATTCGTACCGAAGCTGAAGGTCAGTCCGAGGCCGATATTCAAGAAGACTTGGAAATATTGCTTGAAAAATGGAATAATATTATAACGTCCGCAGAAACATTAAATCCTCCAAATCTTATATACAGAGATCAAGATTTATTATACAGAGTTATAAGGGAAGCTTGTACGGATGATGTAAAAGAAATTATAGTTGATACAGCATTCGCACTAAACAGAGTTCAAAACATATTACAGAATTGGCACATGAACAAAAATATTCAGGTTACTTTGTATAAAGGTATGGAGCCGTTACTTGTAGCAATGGACATTCATAAAGAAATTAAGGCGGCGTTGAATGTAAAAGTAAATATGCCATCAGGCGGATATTTGTTTATCCAACAAACTGAAGCTTTGACCGTAATAGATGTTAACAGCGGAAAATTTACCAGTTCGGCAACCCAAGATGAAACAATTTTGAAAACTAACATAGAAGCTGTTCATGAAATTGCTCGTCAGTTAAGATTAAGAAATATAGGCGGAATGGTAATAATAGACTTTATAGATATGATTTCCCGTGCAGACAAACTTGCAATAATGGAAGAATTAGAGATAGCATTAGAACCAGACAAGGCAAAACCTCAAGTTGGTCAGCTTTCTGACTTGGGACTTGTCGAACTTACCAGACACAGGCAAGGGCAGTCGCTTTCTGAAATATTTACTAAAAAATGTCCTCATTGCCAAGGTAGCGGATATTTTATGAATGAGTTTAATTTTGCAACCCCTACCGCTGAAGGTGAATATAGAGCCAAACAGGCAAAGACCAAGCTGCCTATCTCTAACAGCTTCAAAAAAAATAAAAACAATAATAAATTGCCGGAGGTTAACCAAGAACAGGTTTCTGAGCCCAAACAGCAATCCGTAACTATTGAGGTTGAAAATCCGGCTCAAGTAGCACAAAATAATGAGACAATAAAACGTGACAATAAGAGAAAAAATAATAGGCGTACTAAGTTTGCAAAAAATAAAGAAATGATAGCAGAAAATGATATTTCGACTGCAGAAACAATATTAAAACCGGAAGAGGAAATAAAGCCGATTGTAGAAGCTCCTAAAAGTGAATCTAATTCCAAACCGCAAGAGGAAGTTACAGATTCGCCTAAAGAGGAGAAGCCTAAGCGTAAAAGAACAACAACAAGAAAACCAAGAACTAAAAAAAGTGAGGAAAAAGTTGAAGCATAAATGTTTAGTCATTAATTTTATAATCTTGGCTGCGGTAATTTTAATTACCGCAGAACCGGGAATTTGTGCTCAGTCTGTCTCTATTAAACAAGCTGCACTGAAATTTATATTTGCAATGGCGGGTGTGGCATTATCTTCATTTGTGATTTTTGCAGGACTTTCTTTGTATAATAGGTTTTTTGTGGGTGCAAAATGTAATAAGTTTGATGAGTTTGACTCACTTTCTACTCCTGAAAATATTGATGATGCTGTGCGACTTTTTATAAATAAAAATAAATTGAGGTAATTTGTGAAAAGAGGGTTCGGAGTTATAGAACTTTTGATAGGATTTTTAATGCTAAGTATTCTTGTAGCAATATTTTTGAATACTACTCTTATTCAAGTGCAAGAGTCTAAAAAATATAATTACAATATTGGAAGTGAGCAGGTTAATAGTACAATTAATGATATAGAAGTTAATAAGCAAAAAAGCCTGAAATTTCAAGAAGAATTACTTAGAAACAATTGATTTAAGGTAGAATTTTTCGTGAAGTATCATAAACATCTCATAAATAAATTTGTTATATGGTACTTCTATATTGTGTTTTTTCCCGAGTTCTATTATTGTTCCTGCAAACATATCTACTTCAGTTTTTCTGCCGGATAACACATCTTGTAACATGGAAGTTTTACCTTCAGGTAACATTTTTGTTATAGCTTCAAGAGCTTCGTTAATCATAATTTCAGTATTATTTACTCCTTCAGCTTTGGCTATCATTTGTACTTCATACATAAGTTTTTTGGCAAACTCAATAAAATTTTTGTTAGCGTTCATTTCTCCAAAAGTCATTCTTAAAATAGCCGAAGGTTGATTTGTACTGACGTTCATCATGTATTTAAGCCATAATGAATGTTCAATATCATCCGGAATTTGATAGTTAATACCGAGTTTATCAAAGAAATTTTGCACTTTTTGTTGTTTAGTTTTGTCTTTGGTTTTTGCACCAAAAATAATTTCACCGGTGCCGTCGTGTGTTATAAATCTCCCCTCTCGCATTGCACTGTGACCTATAAAATAAGAAAGAAGTACTTTCTCCCATCCGTATTTGTCAGCAATTATTTTTTCAGAAGATATCCCATTAAGTAAGGATAATATTATTGTGTTTTCGTTAACAAAATTTTCAATGTTTTTCGTGGCTTCATATATACCATCAAATTTTGTCGCTATAATTATCAGATCAGCATTAAAGTTTTTTTCATCAGGCAGTATGTAATTTAGATTTAATTCTTTGCCATTAAAAATTATTGGATTTTTACTATAACGTTTAAATCTTTCTTTGTCTACCAAAATTTTTAAATTTTGTGGTATTGCGTTATTTATTTTCTCTGCATATATACTGCCGACAGCTCCAAGTCCGCATATTATTACGTTTTTAATGTCTTCCATAATTCGTAATTATAACACAAAAAGTAATATATTAATTTTTATTTATATAATTTTTAAGTTGGGCAATTTCCACTTTTAAAAAAACTTTATATAAACAGTAGTGTAGATTATTTTTGTGTGGAAAATGGGAATTGACATTAAACGTGCGTTAGGTGTGAACGCATTCAATTCAAACTTATCAATAAATCCTATCCGTTTCGGGTTAGGTAATTATGAAAGTTCTGACAGTTTTGAAAAAAAATCTGTCAGCCGTTTTACATCGGAAAATTATATAAAAAATGCGATAGCCACAAATCCAAAAATTAGAGAAATTATGAATGAAATGAATGCTCCAATAAAGTTAAATATGCAAGAATTGAATGAGCTTTTAGAAAATCATGCTAAAACAACACAAATTATAGCTGCGGGGATTATAGATAATCTTCCTGCTGCTTTAAAAATGCATGTTGATACCAAAGCTGTCAAAGATGCCGCTTATCTCCACGACATAGGTAAAGTACTTATTCCTGAAGAAATTTTGAATAAAAAAGGCAAACTTACCCCTGCAGAAAAGTCGATTATGCACAGACACTCAGAGTTAGGTTATGAAATTTTAAAAGGTTCGGGAATTGATATTAAAACACTTAATCTTATAAAATATCATCACCAAAATGCAAGTCATACAGGGTATCCTAAAGTTCCCGAAGACTTTTTTGCAGATATAAATCTGCAGATTTTAACTGTTGCAGACAAGTTTTCGGCACTGATGGAACAAAGAGTTTATAAAGCACCTATGAAAAAAGATCAAGCTCTTGCATTGATATACAAAGATGTTGCAAAATCTGATGTTCATCCTTTTGTCTTCAAAGCCTTAGTTAATTATGCATCTAAAATTTCAGAAAGTTCGAAAAATTTAGTAAATACCGCGTAAATTGTATAGATTTTCCGGATTGATATTGAGATTGAAACTTATTTTATGAAAAGTTATTTGTTGAAAATTTTTTATCAGCATTTTATTATAAAGGTGTACAATTTACACCCGTAAGGATATATCAGATTATGAAATCAAATAATAACATAAGGAATATAGCTATTATTGCCCACGTCGATCACGGAAAGACTACACTTGTAGATTGTTTATTAAAGCAGGCAGGAGTTTTTCGTGACAATCAACATATAGAGGAAAGAGTTCTTGACAGCAATGACTTAGAAAAAGAACGTGGCATAACAATTTTATCAAAGAATATTTCTATAAACTACAAAGATTGTAAAATAAATATTGTTGATACCCCGGGTCACGCAGATTTCGGCGGTGAAGTAGAACGCGTATTAGGTATGGTAGACGGTGCGTTGCTAATTGTTGATGCAGCAGAAGGTCCTATGCCTCAGACACGTTTTGTTCTTTCCAAAGCACTTGAATTGGGGCTTAAAATAATTGTTGTTATTAATAAAATTGATAAACCCGCGGCGGAACCTTTGACAGCTTTAGATAAAGTTTTCGATTTGTTTACAGAGCTTACTGACAGAGATGATTTAATTGATTTCCCGTTCATTTTTTCAAGCAGTCTTAACGGATTTGCTATAAAGGACCTTGATGATGAACCTAAAGACATGATTCCGCTTCTGGATTGTATATTGGAAAATATAAAAGCTCCTCAATGCAATGAATCACTTCCATTCCAATTTAGGGCTACATCTTTGGATTATAATGAATATGTCGGACGTATAGTAATAGGTCGTATTGCAAACGGTAAAATCAAGTCGCAAGAACAGGTATGTCTAGTTCATGCAGATGGTACTCAGGAACGTGGAAAAATAACAAAGTTATTCGGCTTTAGGGATTTAGGCAGAGTAGAAATAGAGGAGGCCTTAGCAGGTGACATAGTTGGAATTGCAGGTTTTGCAGATATTCAGATAGGTGAAAGCCTGTGTGATTTAAATAATCCTGTTCCATTACCTTTAATCCACATTGACGAGCCGACTTTGCAGATGAACTTTTCGGTAAATGACAGTCCTTTTGCCGGTACTGAAGGTAAGTTTGTAACTTCTCGTCAATTAAGGAAAAGATTATACAATGAATTGGAAAAAAATGTAAGTTTACGTGTTGAAGATACCGATTCAACTGATGTTTTCAGAGTTTCCGGTCGTGGTGAGTTGCATCTTGGAATATTAATTGAAACCATGCGCAGAGAGGGTTATGAGTTTGCAGTTTCTAAACCTGAAGTTATATACAAAAATATTGACGGAAAACATTGTGAGCCTTATGAAAATTTAATAGTTGATGTCCCTGAAGGATACGCCGGCAGTTGTATTGAGAAACTTTCCGGCAGAAAAGGCGAAATGAAAGAAATGCAAAATAATAAAGGCAGAACTACGATGACTTTTCATATTCCGGCGAGAGGATTAATTGGATTCAGAAGTGAATTTATACGTATGACTCGTGGTGAAGGAATTATGTATCATACGTTTTTGGATTACCGACCATATGCAGGAGATATTCCTCGCCAAAGAAACGGGTCAATAATAGCTCACGAACAAGGTGAGGCAATTCCTTATGCCCTTGCTCAGTACGAAGATAGAGGGGTATTTTTCATAACACCTAAAACCAAAGTTTACAGGGGAATGATTATTGGTGAATGTAACAAACCGCAGGATATTGTTGTTAATATTTGCAAAACTAAAAAACTGACCAATATGCGAAGTGCAACGGCTGATGTTATGGTTACATTGCAGGCTCACAAGCAAATGGCGCTTGAAGAATGCCTTGAATACATTGCGGATGATGAGCTTGTTGAAATTACACCACTAAATGTTAGAATAAGAAAATCTGATTTGAATAGAAAAATTTATAATTAGTTATGTCTTACTTTAGGCTTAGCCTTCAAATAAGATTGCAGAAATACTGAAGATAAAATCAATGTCATTCCGATGTAAAATGCAAGATTTAATTCTTTGGCTTCACCAAGAAACAAAATTGCTATGCCGATTCCGTAAAGTGGTTCAAGGTTTCCGCATAAAGATACCGTAAATGGGGGAATGGTTTTTAATGCTTGAATGTGCAGAATATATAACCCTATTGTACAGAAAAATGCTAATATAAATAAATATGTAAAATCGGTTGGACTTGGAATTATAGTTTCAACATGATTAAACAAAAGGTAAATTGGCATAATTAAGGTTAACGTTGCGCACCCTCCGGCGAGTTCGTAAAATAACATGTTTTTTGAAGATTTATTAATTAATTTATTAAAAATGGTGTATAGTGCAAATATTGCCGCAGACAATATTCCAAGTATTATACCAAATCTGTTTTGTGTGTCAAAGTTAAATATCAGAACTATGCCTAAAACAGCTAAAAGACTGTAAAAAAGATCACTCCATAAAAATTTTGTTTTTTCAATTACTGGTTCGAAAATTACCGTGAAAAATCCGACCAAGGAGTAACATACAACACCAACAGACACATTAGCATACTTTATGCTGCCGTAGAAAAGTATAAGATGTAATCCTAAAAGTCCACCTATTCCCATCATCTTAGCGGAGTCTAAAAAATTTTCTCGCGGTAATTTTTTAGCTACCAGCAATAGTATACAGAATATTATAAAGGCTAACCATAATCTATAAAAAACCAGTAATCCTTCATTCATTTCAATAAGCTTACCAAAGACGCCGGTAAATCCTGAAAGTAATACTGATATGTGAAGTTTTACATAATCATTTTTGAACATAACAACAATATATTATGTTTATTTATATATTTTGTCCAGCAAGTTGTTTATATATATTAAGATATTTTGAAGTGCTGTTATACCAAGAAAAATCAGATTTCATAGCTGTTTTTCGCATGATATTAAATGTCATTTTATCCTTGAAGACATCCATAGCACAATATATAGCTTGCATCATATCCCAACTGTCATATCTCCAAAATTTGAATCCTGTAGAGTCATTTAAAGGGTATCCGATAACGGTATCTTCAAGTCCGCCGGTTGCTCTTACAATAGGCAAAGATCCATAATGCATTGCGATGAGTTGACTTAACCCACAAGGTTCAAATTTTGATGGCATAAGGAAAAAATCACTGCCTGCGTATATAAGATTTGCTAATTTTGTGTCATAACCAACGTATGACCTTATATTGGACGTGTTGTTAGAAAGCCATATAAGTAGATTTTCATAATCCTTGTTCCCGCTTCCTAAAAAAACAAAATCAGCATTGGTGCTTTGCATTAAATTTTCAGCATCTCTTATAAGATCAAGTCCCTTTTGTTTGACTAATCGTGAAATAAAAGCTATGAGCGGTCTTTCGGAATTATATTTTAACCCGAAATATTCGCAGACGGCCTTTTTATTTTTTTCTTTGTTAGTAATTTGGGATTCGCTGTAATTTGCCTTTAAATTTTTATCGTTTTTAGGATTAAAAATACTGTAATCAATACCGTTTAATATTCCAACAAGTTTGCTTTGGTTCATTCTTAGAGTGTAATCCATTCCTTCACCGTATTCTTCAGTCAGAATTTCTTTAGCATAAGTTGGTGAAACTGCTATGATTTTATCAGAGTAATTTATTGCACCTTTCATCCAATTAACTTTTCCGAAATGTTCGACTCCATCTGGATTGTAAACTATATCTTTTCTCATATTTGCGAAATCAAGAATATCTTCAAACCATACTCCTTGGTAGGCAAGGTTGTGTATTTCAAAAATTGTTTTTGTATTTTCCCAAAATTTATCGTATCTGTAATTACTTTTTAAATATATTGGTATCATTGCTGTATGCCAGTCATTTGCGTGTATTATGTCGGCTTTAAAATTTAGAGCCTTTGCGTATTCTAGTACGGCGAGAGAAAAGGCAACGTATCTTTCGTGCTCATATCTTGTATCAAGCCATTTGGGATATACCTCTTTAAAACATGTAAAATACCAATCGTTATGTATGAAAAATATATTTATGTTGGTATCAGGTAATTTGCACATAAATAACCTGAACTTATGTCCTTGGTTTCCAAATGTTAACCACATTTCAGAATTTTCAAGTTCTTTAATCCCGTATTTGTTAACATCAATAAGTCCATGTAAAGGTGTGAAAATAGCTATTTCAGCATTATCTTCAAGATATTTTGGCAGGCTGCCCACGACATCTGCAAGACCTCCTGCTTTTGAATAAGGTGCTACTTCAGCTGCTGCAAATAATATTTTCATCATTCCTCACTTTCATTGTTTGAATTTTTGTCTAAAGAAAATAACTCTTCTGGGGATATTTTATCCGATAATTCTGTATCCGAATTCTCAGATATTTCTTCCTCAACCGGAGGTTCTGTATTGAATAAATAGTCTTCAGGGTTTATATCAAAATCAAAGTTTATATCATGTTTTTGTTTTAGATAATACGCTTGATTTAAACATACTTGTGCCTTGTCTACATTACCCATGTACATCATTATTTTAAACATATTGTATTTGAACAACATTATGACAAAGTCGCTGGCTTTACCATATTTTTCAAGTTGTATGATTGAATTGTTAAGCATTCCGTAAGCAACATCAAATTTTCGCAACCTGATGTTCATATCACTAAGAAAATACCAACCTAAATGTTGAAGTAAATACATTCCTTGATTTTTAAGTGATTTAATAATCTTGTATAAAATAGAAGCAGCTTTTTGATAATAACCGAGATTGACATATGTATAGCCAATTAATAAATCACAGAAGAGTTCAATTTGATGAAGATTGTTGTGTCCGGCACTTAGTTTTGCTTGATATATTTCCTCAGCAAATTGATTAGGAATATCTTTGGAATTTACAAAAGCGTTAAGTATGTGATAGATGATATTCGAAAACTTATCATTACCGATCATTTCTTCCGATATTGTAATTTTTTTACCGGCCAGTAATTCTTGAACCTTAATCATTAGGTCGTAAGACCTTGGAATAAATTTAATTGAAGAGTATACTATGTTTAAGAATTCAGCTACATTACCTTTTAATTGTATTACATTCGCTAAAGCAACGTATCCGGTGCATGTTATAATCATCTCTTTGAATTGTTCCTCTGATATATATTCAGGTTTAAGTTTTGCTATGTTATCATCTGTAATAACGTTTAGAACTTTATAACCAATATCTATACAATCTTCCATAGCTCCAATGTTAAAAAGAATTTCTACATGGATCAAAGACATTAAGAAGAAATAAACATTAAAATTAGGTGCATCCGGATCCAAAGAAGCATTAGGAATAAGTGATAAAATTTTATGTGTAAGGCATAGTGCGTGTGTGTATTTAGCTGAAGCAAGAGCTCCGTGAATCATTTTGCTGCACAATAGAACAATCTTATCAATGTTTGTCGATTTTTCGAGATTTTTCAGGGTTAATTCTGCTATGTCTTGAGTTTTGTCGGGTATATATTCATAAAGGTTTTCTGATATATTTTTATACAGGTTAAGTTTGTATTCTTCTACGTCTTCTGCAAAATTTTCGGGTGCTTTATTGTTTTCAAGTAATTTAAGAATTTCGGTAGAGCAGTTTAAGTAAGAGCTAAAGTCTCCCAAAGACAGATTAACTTTTGCTAATTTTTCCCATTCTAAAAATGCATTACTTTCATCGGATAATAACGTATACAGATATGATTTTACCGGACTTGGCATATTATCTACAAATACTTTAGAGAACAGTTCACTTGCAATTTTTTGTAAATCTATTTTGTTCATAACTTCAAGTAAATTTTCTCTTAAGAGATTATAATTAGGGAAATACATACAATTATTGTAGAAATATACATATCCCATTTCAGATAATTTATTTATTATTTCTTCAGTATTTTCATATCCTAAACTGTCAATAGTAGCAACATCAATTCTTGTACCGAGCAGCAATACAGAGGCCAAAAATCTCATAGCCGGCGGATCATCTTTAAGTAAATTTAATCTTCTACGCATTAATCTATTTAAGTTTGAAGGTATAATAATAGTTTTGGGGTTAATCATTTCAACACTATCTTCGGTATATTTATATACCCCCGATTCAATAAGATATTGTATTGCGATGTCTAAAAACAGGATACTTCCGCAAGAATATTTAGCTATGCGGTGAAAATAAAAATCATTCATAACATTACGGTAGAAGTTTTTATTTTCTTCAATTATTTTTTCAAAAGGTGTAGGTTTAAGAGATATTTCAGTATAGTATGGTCTTGTTAATAAAAAGTGTGATTGTTTATGTAATGAAAAATCTTTATCATAAGAAATAAGATAACTTATCTGTAATTGATCAAATGCTTCAAACAAATATTTCAATACATCGTAAGAACTAAGGTCAATCTTATCAAAATTTTCGATAAAAATTAGTGTATTAGGTATGACTTTCAAAAGAGTAAGGAAAATATCAAAAAATTCATTACGAGTATCTATTGCATTAGTTAGATCTCTTTCAGAGAGAGTTATCAAATCTTTAATCATGTTTTTAGGGTCTATATTCGCAAATGCAGAAAAATCATTATTATTAAATAATTTTTGAGAAACTGTATATTCAAATATTGCAGAAACAAGATTTCTGAAAAAAGCATAAGGTGAATATTTCATTTCTTCATAGCAGGTTATTGAAATAATGTTGTTATAAATATTCAATTCTTTAATTTCATTTATAATTTTTAAAGAATAAGGTACGTACATCTGAGGTGTTTTTATAGCAAGAATTCCCAATGGTATAGACTGTAACTTATTTACAATATGATAAAATACGTCAATGTTTTCTGTACGTATGAAATCACAGTTTATTTCATTGAAATTTATAGTGTCCATTTCATATACGGCATCAGGATCATAGGGGGTTTCGGCTTTCAGCAAAGTTTCACCATCAGTTTTATCTTGTTCAATCAGCATGTTTTGGACGAAATTTGGGACTTTAATTTCATTTTCATCATCTTCATCTTCAAATAAAGAAGGATCAATTACTATTGAATCTTTTAAGTCTAATTCATAAAACATTTGCATTTCACCGTTAATTAATGTTGAATTAAGCGGTGAAAGTTTATAATCTTTTTCTAAAGCTTCATGAATGCTTGAATCTGTTATTATTTGGAATGAATTTAGGACTTTTTCTTCATCCTTAGACTGCTGATAAACCATGTTTATATTAAATCCTGATTTATAGTCGTTAGGATCTCCCTGTACTGACTTTTTTAATAAAAACATATTACATCTGACAGATATATTCTTACGTCGTGTTAATTTACAGTTTAGTCTAGTTATCAGGTTAAGAATATCAATAACAGCCTTAATAGCAGTATTGACCGAACCATTAAATGTATAATCTTTATAGAATCTTATAACATAGGTTTTATCGATGATTTGTCTTCTTAATCCAATAGATTTAACGTAATCAAGAATTAACTTATCCAAATTAATTTTAAATTTATTGAACAATTTTGCTGAACCAAGCAAGTCTCTCATTTCGGAAAGATTGGGGAAATCAATTGTCAGCATAACAAAATTATCATCGGTGTTGGCTTCATTAAGAATAACACTCTTTTCGAGAGAGAATTTACATTTAGAACATTTACCATTGGATGTGGGATTTATTTTACCGCAGTTATAGCATTTTGTAATTATGACATAACCGCATTTTTTACAGGTGTTACTCTCGTTAATAGTTTTGCATATAGGACAAACAACCTTAAGCACCTTTTTGCAGTTTGGACAAACAATGGTTTTGTCATCTATTTCTAATCCGCATTTTGGACATTCCATAGTTGGATTATAACATAATAGCTATTAATAAACAACAAATTCACTATGCCGTTACAAACTTTTCTATTATACCAATTTATGTTAATATGAGATTATGAGTATAATATCAGATGATAAAGATTTCGGGACTGAACGACGCAATCCGGTAATAAAACCTGAAACAATAGAAACAGATAAAAATTTTGAAAACAGTATTCGTCCAAAGACATTTGAGACATACATAGGGCAGCAAGCATTAAAAGAAACATTAAAGATATCAATAGCTGCGGCCAAAAAACGCGCCCAGAGTTTAGATCACTTGTTATTTTATGGGCCTCCGGGACTGGGAAAGACTACGTTAGCAGGGGTAATTGCAGCGCAGATGGGTGTAGATATAAAGATAACATCAGCTCCTGCTCTTGAGCGTCCGAGGGACATAATAGGTATACTAATGTCTTTAAAAGGCGGTGAAATTCTTTTTATAGATGAAATACACAGACTTAACAAGGTGGCTGAAGAGATTTTATATCCTGCGATGGAAGATTTTATTTTGGATATGACAACTGGAAAAAGTCAAACTGTAAAGACTATGCGTATACCTTTACCTAAATTTACTCTAATAGGAGCCACCACAAAGGCCGGGGAACTTTCAGGACCTCTTCGTGACAGATTTGGAATAATACACCGGTTGGAATTTTATACAGAGGAAGAGTTGTCAAAAGTAATAAATCGTACCGCAGGGATTTTAAATATAGATATAGATGAACAAGGTGCATTAGCGATTGCGAAACGTTCGAGAGGTACTCCAAGAATTGCAAACAGACTGGTGAAACGCGTTAGTGATTTTGCAATTGTAAAATATGAAGGGAGAATTACTGAAGAAATTGCAAATGAAGCTTTAGACCTTTTGAGAATTGATGAATATGGTTTGGATACCACAGACAGGACTCTTCTAAAATTGATAATAGAAAAATATGACGGTGGTCCGGTCGGTATTGAAACAATAGCAGCAGCGATTGGTGAAGATGTAAGAACTATAGAAGATGTGTGCGAACCATTTTTATTACAGGCAGGTCTTTTACAGAGGACACCCAGGGGGCGGAAAGTATCTGCGGCGGCATACAGACATTTGGGTTATAAATCTCATGCTGCTTTAGAACAGAAAAGTTTATTTTAAGGAGTTTAGATGAAAAAAATATCAATATATTTTACCATGTTAGTTATTTTTTTGTGTCAGACATTTTGTTATGCTGCAAATGATGTGTTACCTGCAGAAAGAGGTTTGGTTTCAAAGGTTGAATATGTTGACAGTTTACCGGAGCAAAATCAAACAAAACAGTTTGTTACAGTTAAGATTTTGAGCGGAAAATTTAAGGGTTCTGAAATTAAATTGGATAATATGCTTACAGGTAATCCTGCATATGACATAATGTTATCCGGCGGTGATAGAGTTGTTTTACATTTGGAACCAAAGGTTGAATTTGTAGAAGATATAGAAGATATTGATTTTTTTATTTCTGATATAGAAAGGGTGAACGCTGTTTATATTTTCACCGCAATATTTTTTGCGATATTATTGTTAATCGGCAAGCGAAAAGGAGTTCTAAGTTTTTTATCAATATTAGTTACAGTCGCGCTTATATTTTTTGTAATGACACCAATGATTTTATATGGAGTTCAGCCTATATTAGCATCACTAATTGTTTGTATATTTTCAACAATAATAACTCTATATTTGGTAGGTGGTTTTAATAGAAAAAGTACTTCTGCAATCGTCGGAACTATTTTTAGTTTGGGATTGGCAGCATTATTGTCAATATTTTCAATAAAATTAGCTTCTTTAACCGGATTTGCAGGTGAAGAAACTATGTTTTTGTATACAGCAAGGCCTGATTTAGATTTTACTGGGATTTTGTCGGCTTCAATGATGCTTGCAGCTCTTGGTGCCGTAATGGATACAAGTGTCTCTATAGCAAGTACAATCAATGAAATTTACAATACTGACAGAAATTTGGATATTAAAGCATTGTTTAAATCAGGTATGAATGTGGGTAAAGATATTATTGGTACAATGTCGAATACATTAATTCTTGTTTATTTAGGTAGTTCTTTGCCCTTGGTGCTTTTGTCAAACAATATTGATTTGATAAAATTTTTCAATTTAAATCAGGTTTCAACAGAGATTATTTCCGCGTTAATAGGCAGTATTGCTATATTAATCTGTGTTCCGATTACGGCCTTAATAAGTGCCTACTTGATAAAAAAACAAACGATTAATGAATCTAATTTTGAAATAAAAAAAGAGGACTGAGTCCTCTTTTTTAATAGTGTATTATTGAATTTATCTTGCACAGCAACCTGACAGACAAGCCTGTGATTTCAAAGAATCAGCTTTATCGGTTTGTTCCCAAGGAACAAAGATATCAGATCTTCCCATATGACCGTATGCTGCCAATAACTGGTAGAATTTACCTCCATTTTTACTTGGTAATCCACGTAAATCAAATTGGTTTATTATAGCAGCAGGTCTTAAATCAAAGTTTTTAGAAACAAGTGCAGAAATTTCATCGTCAGAAATCTTACCTGTGCCAAAAGTATCAACCATTATTGAAACCGGTTCTGCAACACCGATAGCATATGCTAACTCAATTTCACACTTATCAGCAAGTCCTGCGGCAACTATATTTTTAGCAACGTACCTTGCTGCATAAGCTGCAGATCTGTCAACTTTTGTGGGATCCTTTCCTGAAAAAGCGCCGCCTCCGTGTCTTGAATAACCGCCATAGGTATCAACAATAATTTTACGTCCTGTTAGACCAGCATCACCTTGTGGACCGCCAACAACAAAACGTCCTGATGGATTTACTAAAATTTTTGTATTTGAATCAGGTTTTATTGTTTCGTTAGCAAATACTTCATTAATAACATGAGTAATTATATCACGTCTGATAATTTCTTGGACTTTAGAATTATCTGAAATTCCATTAATCTCGGGATCATGTTGTGTGGAAATCAACACTGTATCAATTCTTGACGGTTTACCATCAACATATTCAACAGTTACCTGAGATTTGCCGTCAGGTCTTAAATAGCTCAAAGTACCTTGTTTGCGAACTTGAGCCAGTTTGTAAGATAGTTTGTGAGCAAGGCTTATAGGTAATGGCATTAATTCAGGGGTTTCATTACAAGCGTAACCAAACATAATTCCCTGATCACCGGCACCTATATTCTCGGTTTCGTTGATTGATGTATCTGCGTTTTCAGAACGTGATTCAAACGCTTTATTTACGCCACCGGCAATATCACAAGATTGTTCATCAATGCTTGTTAATACTGCACAGGTTTTGTAATCAAATCCTCCGCCTTCTCGTCCTACATATCCGATATTTTTAATCGTATCTCTTACAACTGAAGGAATATCTACATAACAGTCAGCAGTAATCTCTCCGCATACAAGTGCCATGCCGGTTGTAACTGTTGTTTCAGCAGCTACACGCGCTTGCGGGTATTTTGATAAAAATTCGTCCAGTATTGCATCAGAAATCTGATCGCAAACTTTGTCGGGGTGTCCTTCCGTAACTGATTCGGAAGTGAACAAAAAATTTCTTGGTG
>CALUQI010000022.1 GCA_944322875.1 Candidatus Gastranaerophilales bacterium | reverse complement strand
AATATCAACATAAAGAGGAAATGGAGTGAACATCTCCAGCTGTAGCCGCAACCGTAAAAGCCGGAACACTCGAGAAATAAAATCTTCTACGTGCTATTTAGAGGATTAATTATTTACTCAGTTGTCCTCTTAGCGAGGACTTTTTAATGCACTTAGGGACATTAAACACACAAAAGACACGAATAGGGACATGTCCACACGGGCTGCCGCTTGGGGCATGCCCAATATGTAACGGTATGTCAGGTGGCGGAGTGGGGAAAAAGGCGGATTTTTCAGCAAAACCCGGAGAAATGAGTTGGAATGAATGTGCAGCCATCGGGGCTTTTCTGAAAGCACAAAAGGCAGCAAAACAAGCAAGAGAAGCTGATTTCCAGGCCCACGTGCAAGCACTTGCAAAATTTCAAAACTTGATGACTAATGCAGCTCAAAAAGCTGCCTTATTAGCTGCCAGTATCCAAAATTCAATGCCAACAATCATTGCTAAACCTCTTGCTTTTATTATGAATAACATAATCGCAAAAGGGTTTAACTTTTTAAGAAATTTACCTGTTGTTATGTCTAATTTTATTCAAAATGCAGGTCAAAAACTGGCAGATATAACAGATAAACTAACCGCAATATATGGTGAACTAAAAACAGCAGTTGCCAAAAAAGTTTCCGAAAAATTTAAGGAATTAAAAAAGAAAATAAAATCCATTTTTGGAATTTATGAACCTGAAAATAATGAAGATAAAAAAATTGAAGAAGCCAAAAGAACATTTGAACTTAAAACATTTATAAATAAACTTTATAAAAAAATATCAGGAAGCGAAAAAGATGAAAATTAATCAATTTAGGGACGGGGAAACAGACCGTCAAAATAGGAACCTAACACCTTTACAACAACGTACTAATGCTTATACAAAAGAGGGTGTCATAGTAAATAATTTTTGTAAAGAATCATCTAAGGGAATCAGCTTAAATGAGACATGTGACACATTGATCATATCAGATGACACCCGACTTCCTAGGCAACTGGCAGAAAAAGAAGTTTCCGCAAACAAAAGTATTCTGCCAATAAGCGGAATAGTTTTAGGAGTAATGAGCTCAGTAGCACTTTTAACAGAGTTTATAAAACGGAACACAAAAATAAACTTAAATATTTCCAACGTAAAAAAACTTCCGGCAACAACAAGAAACGTTGCCCTAAATGAAGAAACCCATCAAGCAATATACCAAATGATTCAAGCACCAAATCAAAAAACAATTTTAGCCGGAATAGGGGTTCTAACCCTTTCGGCAATGGCATTCATGGGTAAAACATTTTTTGACGGTTTTAAAGATGTATGGGTAAAGAAAAGAGAAGCTGATATTCAAAAAAATCTGCAAGAAAATCTTATTGATGTCGAAACACAATCATTTGCAGGTAAGATGCAAATTGTAAGAAGTATGCTGGCAAAGTATGCTATTGAATTTGAAAAATATCTTTCAGATGACAAAATATTACCAAACTTCGGCAGACAAAAATCAAATCCGATAAACTTTACAGGTACAAAAAATGCTCAAGAAAAAAAACAAAAAAAATGGGCGGAATACACACTTTTGGGTCTCAGTACTTTCGCATCAATAATAGCATTAGGTTTCATATCTATGCAAAATCTAAGTAAAGGGAAAATGCATATTGAAAAGTATATAAAAGAAACTAAAGCAACAATAAAGGATATTATAAACAATTCTACCTCCAATACTAAGGAAAAAGACAAGCTAAATTTAAAACACTTATTTAAAACAATAGGTTTAAGTTCTGAAGAAATAAAATCATACACAAAGGATTTAAAATGGGACGGAAAAGATATTGAAAATTTCACAAAAGATGTTATTTCAGAAATACAAACGTCAACAACTAAAGTAAACGAGGCAATGGGTGGTAACGGGACTCCCAAACCATCATTTTATTCACACGTAGATGACTATCGTGCATTTTTCTACAATTGGCTTTTAGACACATCAAATCCACAATTTAAACAATTATTTTTCGGAATAACTGGCGTAACCGCAATAGGATACGGAGGAAAACTTTTAGGAGACGCAATAAAAGATGTTCAAGTAAAAAAGATAAATGCTGATACCGAATTACAACTTCAAAAAAGACTTATATCAACTGAACTTAGGAATTTTAAATCCAAAAAAGATGCGGCAATAAAACCTCTTGTGGAGGAATTTTACAGACAAGTAGACGCCGGTAAATCTAAAGAAGAATTAAAAACCATGGCCGAAAATATTCTTTTTGAAGTAAAAAACGGTGCACCTTTTGTATACTCATAAGGAGATAATATTTTGTATATTCAACCCATAAACAATAACAATAATTTTCAAATGCCTAATCAATACAGGAATTACTGTATTGCAGATCCTAATAAGGTAGATTATTTTGTTAAACAAAAAGAAACTGCTTTACCATATTTATCAGATATTTTGGAACATTCAAATAACGAGAATCAAATTACGGAAACTCTATACATATTGGATAGAATGATTGATGGTGGAACAAAAAACATAGACAAAATGTATCCGGTACTATCACGTTTTAATAATACAAAATCACCTAATATCCAGACATTTTTGGCAGGAATATATCGTAAGATACAAATTCCTGATGCATTCGGTCCACTTGTAAAAATGCTGATTCAAAATTCAATAAACCCTTTACCTAACGGGCATTTTGACCCCAATGAAGAAATCGGCGGAGCAATATTAAGCTACCTTTCTGACAGGTTTAGGAATTAGTTATGTAAAGTTTTCGTAACATTTAATGCTTAAAAATTAAAGAAATGAGTTGAGATTACCGACATGACATGTGTAAGCATAAAAGCTTTCAGAAAGGAACTCAACAATGGGAATGGCGGCATCACAAGCCAGATTTTTAGGTCTAACAGCCCGAAAAAACAATGTTGAATTTGAAGGTCAGCAGATTAACCAACAAAGAACGACATTGTCCAACCAATCCGCAAATTATTACAATGATTTGCTTGGTATGTCTGTGCCGACACCTCCATCAGTTGACAGTTATACCAAAACAGTATACACATTTAGTGATGGTGCACTTACAAATACAATAACAGCTTTAATTGCACAATCAAACGGTAAATATACACTAAGTTATTTATCACAATATGAAGATGATTTTTCACCTATTGCAGCAGGCACAAGCGTTATTACCGCAGAAGATATAGGAGTTGTAGGCATAGCCAACGATGATAATTATTACGTAGGTTCAACACTTTTAAGGAAAAATCTTGGTTCACCGATTCCACTCACATATTCTAACGGCGGCACACCAATAACTGTTTATGCAGCAGTAAACGCTGCCGGGGATTATGTATATTGTGAAGACATTACAGATGTCGACGGTACTACTGTAACAATTTCACCGGATGAAACTTTAACAAGCAATGATGAATATGTAGATTCATTATTATCTTCGCCTGAACAAATTTACAAGTTGCAACAGGAAGAAAGTCAATATTTAGCATTATTAAACAGCAAATATGGTACACCTGCATCAGGCTGGGTAATCAGATACGTAGAAAACTCTTCAACAGGAATATGGCAACCGTATTTTTATAAAGCCGATGATTTATACAATGGTAATAGAGACGGTAATGGCAATATTGTGTCAGGAATTGATTGCTATACAATGGGATCTGATACCAAAACCGTTGAAGTAAAAAATATAACAGATTGTCAAGTAGAAAAAGACAGTACAGGACGTTACATAACAGTATCAATTCCAAATACATCAGGAACTATGACAACATATTCACTAACTACAACAACTGTAACGGACCAAGATGCATATGAAGATGCAATGAACCAATATGAATATGATAAATATTTATATGACCAATCAATCCAAGACATCAACGCTAAGATTGAAATTATCCAAGCTGAAGACAAAAATCTTGAATTAAGACTAAAACAACTGGATACAGAACAAGAAGCAATTCAAACAGAAATGGATTCTGTAGAAAAAGTTATCCAAAAGAACACCGAAAGTACATTCAAAACATTCGGGTAATCCGAGAACAAATTTTCCTTTCCCTTTTTTCCTTTTTCCTATTGATTTTCCAACGACTTTGTCACAAAAGTCGTTTTTTTTGCAGAATTACTTGATAACTTGAGAGAGCTCCTTATTCCAACAAAAAAGAAAATATATTCCCAAAATAAAATATACAGCCCACATAAAAATAGTAGCCAAACAGTTAGAACCGTTCATATAAGCTTCAATCCACATAATCACAGATAAAGCGTTAACAATAGTCCAAATATACCACTGTTCAACGCAGCGTTTGACAGTTAAAATGAGTCCAACAACTGAAAATACCGTTGTAATAGAATCAATCATTGGATTTGCGTCATTCATAAATTTTAAAATCCACATAAACAAAATTGACAAAAGCAAAGCAGAAAATAAATAATAAAACTTTTCTGATTTTACAAGACAAGTTTTTTTTATAACTTTGGTATTAATATCCAAATGTTTTTTCCACTTAAAAATTCCAACAATCTGCATTGGGCAATAGTATAATAAATACAACATCAAGTTTCCAAACAACCCGTTTTTATAAGCAATAAATGAATAACAAAAAGTTCCGCAGAGTCCTATAAAGAAACAAGATATTTTCCCCTTACCTGCTAAAATTGTATAGCTTATTCCACATACAGCTGAAACAATTGCCACTTTATCATCTTTTGCGTACAAGGCTAGCATTATAATAAATAAAATCCCGAGTGGGAAAATTATTTTTTCATATCCTTGCCAGCCACTAAATTCTGATTTTACAAATTCAACTAGGTTCATTACGAATTATTATAAAATAAAATAATTTCTACACAAATAATTTACTTTTAAGTTTGTGTGTTGTCTACTAATAAAAGGCAGGGAAAAATGCGAGTACAAAATATAATAAACCCAAATATAAACAATTTATTAAAGAATAAACTATTTTTAAAGAGTTTGGAAAAAGTTGCAGAACACGGGACTTCATTTTCTGCCGGAATATCTCTTGCCATGGCCTTAAGTATACGACCATTAGCCATAATGAAGACCCCGAAAGCAGAAGAAGAAAACAAACAGTATGCTTGTGCGAGTTCAATTGCATCAGGACTCATAAAATTTGGCATAGTAGAAGCAGTAGCTTTACCAATAGAAAACGCTGTAAAAAAAATAGATAAGACTCCTGAAAAATACTTAAAACAGAGTACCATCTTAAATCTCGCCACGAATTCTGAAACACTGGCAAAATCAAAGAGTTACAAACTTGCCACGCAAATATTAAAACTAGGAACAGGATTTGTAACCGCAATTCCAAAATCAATACTTACAATTGCACTAATTCCATTCATCATGGATAATCTATTCAAATTTTCTTCTAAAGATGTACAAAAAAATGAGAAAAGAAGTAATAATTTAACATTTACGGGGAAAATAACAGATAAATTACCGTCAAAATTAGGTGCAATAATTAATACTAATACATTACAGAGGTTTGTAAAAAGACATCAAAATCAGGAACAAAATATTGCCAAACATATAACGGCCGGTACAGACACACTTTTGGCGGCATCTTTCGCATTTCAAACCTCAAAAAGCAAACATATCAAAGAAAACAGAAAAAAAGCATTAATATACAATAATTTAATTTCAACCGGAATAACAATAGCAAGCGGATATATGTTAGATAAAGTAATAAAATGCAAGACAACTAACTTTATTAAAAAGTTTTCACAAATAAATAAGTTAGATCCAAAACTTCATAAGTATATAGAAGGAATTAACATAATACGTCCGACATTAATATTCGCGGGAATATACTATGGTATATTACCAATCTTTTCTACATACACAGCAGAGATAGCAGATAAAATTTTTCAAAAAAAATAATAAAATTTAATATTTTTGTATTATAATTAAGGAAAACATTCTTGTCGGAGTGGTGGAATGGTAGACACGTACGTTTCAGGTGCGTATGAAGAAATTCATGAGGGTTCGAGCCCCTTCTCCGACATTTTTCAACCGGAGGCAAAATGTTAAAGAATATTATCAAAGTTTTAGGGATTTTAATAACATTAACTATCATAATAATGTGTGCATATACAATAACCAATAAAACAAGAGTTCATGATAACATTAATCCTCAAGTAATTCCAATTCCGGAAGCAGAACCGATCCAAGAGCAACCTCAAATAAAAAAGACTAATCCTAAACCACAAATAAAAAAACCTATAACAAGAGATCAAAACAATATGCCCAAATCTGATTACAAAGTTCCGGAAATAGGGTAAAATTATATTCTACTAATCCCAAGCGTAAACAGAGATAAAATAATAGACCCCCAAAAAGCACTTAAAAATCCTTCGACTTCAAACCCGGGTGTTATTACTCCTGCCAGCATAAAAAGAAGTGCGTTTATAACAAGACTAAAAAGCCCCAATGTAACTATATTAACAGGCAAAGTTATGATTTGTATTAAAGGTTTAATAAAAGAATTAATAATAGCCAATATAACAACCACAAACATAGCATTCAAAAAACTGTAAACTTCTATTCCGGGTATAACCCAAGAAGTAAAAATTAAAGCGAAAGTATAACATAACCATCTGACAAATAATTGCATACTGCCTCCTTTTTTTTAATTATAACACTTATGAATTAATTAACATTAGACAATATAATTCTCAAATGAGCTAGATTTTATTTTTTTTTATGTTACAAGTGTAATATAGGATAGAAATTATGGTAACATCAATAAACAATTTTTCCAAATATACAACCTTAAATTCATTTTCCAGCAACAGCAAATCTAAGAACGCATATTTATCGTACAGATACCACAAAACCCGTAAGAATGAAACTCATGAAGCAATACGAGCATTTGCCGGCGCCACAATAGGTACAGCAATTCCTTTAATGTTGTTTGCCAAAAAACAAAAAACTAATATATTCAAACTTCAATACCATTTACCAGAATTAATAGGCGTTGGGGGAGGTGGCATTGTTGGCGGTGTCCTTGGAGGCATAATAAAAACTAATAAACAAGAAAAGAAACAAAAACTAAACGAAGGTATATTTCAGTTTTCCAATGTAGTATTGCCGCCGATAATAGTAACAGGTTTAAGCAAACTAATTAAGCAATTTCCTAAACTTAACACCTTAAAAATAAAGATAGGAACAACGGCTGTTGGTTTGGTTGGTGGGATGTTTTTAGCCGCAAAGTTTGCTAATTTTATATGTGATCCGTTTGACAAAGTTCCAGACAGAAAACTTTCTTTTAAAGATTCACTAGCAAACATTGATGATGCAATTGGTATAATGGCTTTATCGGACATACCCGTACTAAAAAAATTTCCTGTAAGCCAAATACTTCCATTGATATACATCCTATGCGGATATCGTGCAGGCGAGAGCAACTAGTTATCAACATGTCTAATTTTAATTTTACCTTCGTCTTGAATTAATTCCATCTCGGAAGGGTTTTCCTGTTTCTGTTGACCCAACTGGATTTTTGCTGGTTTTTTCAAATTTTTTATTTCGAATTCAGATTGAATTTTTTTTGGATTATCCATACGTTGTTCAACAGGCATATCATTAGCATCTTTAAACCTCATGTAATCCTGCATTTCCATTTTTTGAAATGTTTGTTGTCTCATAAGCTGAAACGGCATCCCGCCAACACTCATGTCAGGGTTAGGGTTAGCCCAAACCGCAAAGTTAGAAAAAAGTAATGTAGCAGATATTAATAAAATCTTTTTCACTGTTCACCTCATTTTATTTTAAATACAACATTAGCAACTGCCGTAACCTTCTTATCAATAGTTGAAGTATCATTAATCCCCATATCACTCACATTGGTAGAATCAACTTCCGTAATTTGAAAAACACCCATTTTAACTGATTGAATTTTTCCGACTTTGTTGTGTGTAGCTTTTAACATGGCGGATGCACGTTGTCTTGCATCAGTAGTAGCATCTTCCAAAAGTTTAACTTTCAAATCAGACAACTTTGAATAAAAATAAGATACCTGATTAACTTGAATATCGATTCCCTTGTTTAACAGATTTTGGATATCAATTGATATTTCTTTAATTTTATTCACATCGTCAGAATAGATATCAACAGGTTGTGATAGCTTGTAATAATCGACTTCATTAGTATAATTTCCTGTAACACGGTTATATTTGTAGGAATAATAACCATTATAAGTTTTAAGATCGACATTAGCTATTCCCTGAGATTTAAGATATTCAAAAACCACAGGCATTTGTTCTTTTAAAATTTTATATGCCTCAGCCTTAGTTGATGCCTGAGTATTAATAACAAAAGACAACCTGCCCGAATCCGATTTAACAATTTGATACGCCGAACCGGTAACTGAGATACCTTCACGAGAAAGAGAATTAACAGCATATTTTGTGGAAAGGAAGAATCCAAAAGCAAAAATAATCGCCAGAAACAACAATTGATATTTTTCTAATTTTTCAAACATAAACACTCCTTATTCAAAGAGGATAACATAAAATAAAGTATTTTGCCATCAAAACGGGGTAAAAATTTACTAAAATTATCAAAAAACAGCGACTGCAATAATAGCAAACAAAATCAAAGCCAGATTATAATGCAAAAAAGTAGGAACACAAGTATCCCAAATATGATTATGCTGACCATCAGCATCTAATCCTGCTGTAGGTCCCAAAGTAGTATCTGATGCAGGAGATCCAGCATCACCCAGTGCGGCAGCAGCTGCAATAATAATAACTGTTGCTGGCAAACTAAAGCCCAACTTAACGCAAACAGGAACGTAAAGAACCGCTAAAATAGGGATAGTTCCGAATGAAGTACCTATTCCCATAGTTACAAACAGCCCAATAATGAGCATAGATAAAGCTGCAAAAAATTTATTTCCGGACATAAATTGAGGTAATGAATTAAGCAACGAATCGACAGAACCTGTAGTTTTAAGCACCATTGCAAAACCTGCCGCAACGAGCATAACAAAGGCGACATATCCCATCATACCAATACCTTCATTAATAAGTTTATCCATTTTGTCGTGATCAATTGCTTTTGTTCCGAATATAATACCTAAACCAACAAGTGCCCCCAGAGGTAACGAATTTGTCAAAAGCTGTACCAACAGGGTCATAATAGCAGCAAACAAGGTTATATAATGCTTTTTACCGAATTCCAAACTGGTTTCATCATCACCGTCTGTTATATCAACATCAACATAAATCCGAGGTTTTCTATAAGAAACAAAAATAGAAATAATAAGTCCGACAGTCATTGCCAAAGCTAATATCCAGGTATAATGGCAAATCTGGCTTTTGGAGATATTAAGTCCATTCATAGTTAAATTATCTGCAATAAGCCCTTGGAATATTAATCCAAAACCTGCAGGCACAGCTATATAAGGCATTTTCAAACCATAAGCTAGTGCACAAGCAACCGCGCGACGATCAATTTTGAGTTTATTCATAATTTTCAAAAGTGGAGGAATTAATATCGGAATAAAGGCAATATGAACAGGGATAAGATTTTGAGAAAGAATTGCAATACCGGTTAAAATAAAAATAAGCAGATATTTATTGGATTTTATCACGGCAGCAATTTTTCTTGTAAGCATTGGAGCAAGACCGGTATGAGTCATTGATGCAGCAAAAGCACCAAGCAATATATAACTTAAAGCCGTCTCAGAATTTCCTCCCATGCCAGACACAAAAACATTCATTATGTCAACAATAGACATATGAGCAGTCAATCCGGCAACTATGGCCGAAATCATTATCGCAAGAAGCACATTTATTCTGCATAGGCACAATAAACATAACAATGTCACCGATACAATAATAGGGTTTGTCAAAATATCCATAGAATAAGCTTAACACAAAAAATTATGGACAACATTTTTCTTTACTGATAGGTTTACCAATAAGTAATTTCATTAATCCAAGACGTTTTTGCAAGGTTTCCAAAACCCCGGCACTGATTTGATTAACGTTACAGATTGTTGAATTAACATCCATAATAGTTGCATCTATATATGGCATCATTTGATTCAAATTTTGTGTAATTTCTTTCAAATTTTCGGTAGCTTGTTCCACATTTATTGAAGAACCTCCCAACCCAGCAGTAGTATCATTTAAACTATCCTGTGACATAGCATTATTAACTTTATTTGAGACATCTTTAAGATTTGAAGTTGTATCCGAAATATTTTTTGTAGCTTTATTAATATTAGTTCTATTTTCAGCTAAAATCTCATTCAGTGTAGTAAATATAGAATTAAGCGAATCACTTGTTTCTTTTAGGCTTTCCAACAGATCATTAACACCCCCGCCTATATCATCAAGTGTCCCTTTTTCTGCTTGTTGTGCTATTAGAGTATCCCAATTAAGCAAAGTCTTACCTTTTATTACAGAACCTGTTTTCAAAAAATATATTGAAGGTGAATCAGGATATTTTAATTCTATATAATCAAATTTACCTTCTTTTTCACCTTTATCTATGGTATTCACGATTGCTGTGGTATTTTTGGGCAACTGTAAATCTTTATAATCCAAAGTGACTTTTATAAGTGTATGTTTAAAATCTTTACTTGGTTTAATACTTCTCGTATAACCAACCTTAAATCCTTTATAGTAAACAGGCATATTATTTTCAAAAGGAGCCAATTCATCGAATTGAATCGTTATGTATATATTTGTCATAATTTTAAATAATACATAACTTAAAGATACTATCAATATGACAAAAACAATATGCAAAACTTTTTTTTGCGCCGCCAAAACTCTAAATTTTTCCATAAAACAATTATCAAAAAGTATTCAAACTTTAACCATTACCATAATGACCATAATGTAAAATTTCATATTGTCAAAAACAATTAACCTAATGGCTAATTGTATATAAAATAAAAAGAATGTTTAATATAATTAAATCTTTTTCATACTTCCAGCTATTCTTAATTCCAACGAGCCTTTTATAAGGCTCTTTTCTTATCTGAAAGCCGCTTTAGCAGATAGCTAAACCCACACACAAAATATCTAGTTATGTAAAAATTTTTTAAATTCTCTTTATTTTAATAAAGAATTATCTGATAATAATCTTATGAGTTAGAAGGAGTGTAATGTGAAAGTTTTTTTTAAGATATTAGGGATTATAACAATCACGTTAATTGTTATGGCTTATTTGGCATTTTTATTCATAATTCCCAGAAAAATTGATTTAAATCAATATAAAGCAAATATTCAGAAACTGGTTTCAGATCAAGCGAGGATGTATATTGATTTTAAAGATATAAAACTATATACAACACCGGCATTGGAAGCAGGAGTAAAAATTAATAATTTAACAATACAACTTCCTGACAAATCTGATTTCATAGAATCCGAAAAAGTTAGTGCAAAAATTTCACTGCCGAATCTAATCTTATTAACAATAAGGGTATCCGAAATCAAAATTGATAAACCTACAGTAAATATGGACATATCCGAAGACGGTTCGCAATACAAAATAATGTCAATCGTACAAAATATAATAAACGACCAAAAACGACAAAAAGAATTAGCCCCTGCTAAAGAAACCTCCATACTAACATTCAACCCTGCTTGGATAAAAGTTAAAATTCCTAATATTAACGTTAACAACTACGTTTTAAAAATTAATGACACACAAACAAACCATTATCTTGCATTTACAGGCAATGAGCTTTTTGCGTCATATAACAATATGAAAACTTTCAAAATCAAAACAAATGCAGAGCTTTCAAGTGATAATAGTAAAAATATAACTGCGAAACTTGATATAGATTCATTTATCCCGCCAGCAGCAGAAATAGACGAAGATGATGATCCTGATTACAGAGCCGATATGGATTTTATAAACCCTGTTTTGACATACCAAAAGTATAATCTTAAAACAGACATTGATTCAAAAATAAAAATACGTCAAACAAAAAAAGGTAACATTAAACTTAAGGGTTACACCAATATTGAAAATTTAACAATGAACCTTTCCGGATATCAACTTCCTAAAAGTTATTTTAGAGCCAGATTCAAAAATAGCTCCGTATTTTTAAATACAAACATGAACCTAGCAAAAAAACAAAACATAATGCTGTATGGTAGCGTAAACTATAGCAAACATCCTAAAATTGATATAGTTGTAAATTCCAAAAGGATATATTTTAAAGATGTAATTGTTTTAACAAAAGCACTAATGGACACATTGAATATAAAAAATGATCTTGCATCCTTAAATGCTTCTGGATTTGTAACTGCAAACGCAAAAATTAAAACCGATTTTAAAAAATTACAATCAAATGGTGGCATACTCATAAGAAACGGTAACTTTACTAATAAAAAACTCGGACTTTCCTTGAGAGATTTTAATGCCAATATACTTTTTAACGACAAAACTCTTAAGATAAAAGATACATTTTTATATCTAAACAACTCGATATTAAGAGCAGAAGGTGAAATAAATGAAAAATCAATGGTAAATATCTCACTTTATGCAGATAAGCTGCCATTACCTGGGTTATTCGCGGCATTAGCACCAATTGAATTAAAACAAAATTATGAAATAAGCTCAGGTAATTTATTTTTAGATGTTAAATTTATAGGGGAACTTAAAAAAACCATTTCCGAAGTAAAAACAATTCTAACCGATTTTGAACTAAGCACCAAAGACAACAATCTTAATATTAAAGATCGGAAACTAGACATTGAACTTTCGAGCGATTTTAAGACAGTAAACGGAACTATAGCAAACGACAATTTAGAGATATTTATTCCTGAGACTAATTCAAGAATAATGAATCCGAAATTAAATATAATTGTGGATGAAGAAAATATAAAAATGTCTCCCATAAGGCTAATTTTAAACAATTCATCCAGAATAAACATAGACGGGTCAATACTTGAATATACTGGCAGACCTATCATCAATATATCCGGAGACGGTGATCTATATGCAAACGACTTAAAACAGCTTTTAGGTAAAGATCTTGCCATATTTATTAATTCAAAGGGAATTCTTCCGTTAAAATTCAGATTAAACGGCAATGATAAAAAACAAAATCTAATATTACAAACAAAATCTGATAAATTAAACTACATAACACCGGTTGATATAGAACAAATAAAGGACGAACAAAGCATACTGCAAGCAAAGATAACATTTAAAGGTAACAGATTAAACATAAGAGAAACGGGTCTATATTCAAAAGATACACCGACTCTTTTCACGAGTGACCTTAGCTCTAATATGGACGGAGCAAAAGAGGTCGCTACGATCTGGGGCACAATAACAAGACTAAACACACCGAGACCATTCATAAACCAAATACATATAACAATTCCAAACGATTTGGATATGAAACTTTACGCATTTCCTAAATCGAATCTGAAACTGGGCGGGAAACTTCTTATATTTGGCAGAGCGTTATCACCTAAATATCGCGGTGAATTTGGGATATGGGATTTATCAATTCCAGAACTGTATACATCAATGAAAACTTTAAGTTTAAAATTTATAGCAAAAACTTTGTATATAACGGTAGAAGATTTAATACTTAACGGCTCAGATATACAAGTTGCCGGCAATGCAAGCATTGAGCCATCGTCAGTATTTACTCTTAACAACATTGATATATCATCAAAAAACATAGATATACCAAAACTTATGAAAGTAAATGATGTTGCAATGAAGTATGCCCCATCACCGTCCAATAAAACAACAAATAAAGAAATTCCAATATTATTAAAAGACGGTTCAATTAATCTTCAAAGGATATCATCTCCACCAGTAAGACTAACAAATACGAAAGGTGATATTTCATTACGTGAAAACAATTTTTATTTAGATAATTTAAGAACAACAATTCTTAACGGGACAGTGGACGGACGTATCTCTGTAAACCTTATCAACATGCTATTAGACATCAAGGTTAATGGAAAAAACTTTGATGTAGAACGCACATTTAAAGAAATTATGAACATGAACGACACACTATCCGGAACAATGGCATTTAACACGGATTTAAGAATAGATGGTGCAGCCAAGAACCAATATGAACAACTAAGGAGTATTCAAGGTGACATAAATTTTGATATTAGCGACGGACAATTTGGTCCTTTTGGCAGACTTGAAAATCTTATCCTGGCAGAAAATATTAGAGAATCTGAGTTTTTTCAAACAGCTTTAGGCAGTGTAATAAATTCTTTAACTTCAATTCAGACATCTCATTTTTACAAACTTAGCGGACATATTAAAATGAAAGACGGTATAGCTACACTAGACCCGATAAATTCAGTAGGTCCGGTAATGTGCATGAATATTTCAGGAGATATGAATATACTGAACAATGAAGCAGATATGAAATTAAGAGCCAGACTAGGTTCAAAAGTAGCTGATATGCTGGGGCCAATAGCAGCTATCAACCCTATTAATCTGGTAAAAGCTACACCCGGACTAAATGTTGCAGCGGCAAAAATGTTTTCAATATTTACAGAAGCTATAACGGAAGACGAAATGGTTGCTATTCCGAATTTTGTTGAAGATTTCAATAAGATGAGTACAACTAATTTTCAAGTAATAATAGCAGGAGACACGACAAAACCGTTATCACTTATAAAATCGTTTAAATGGTTAGCAACAAATACGGACATAGAAAATGCTGAACAATTTGTTGCAACACTTCCGCCTGCAGATGCTGAGAATCCGAACGCAACATTAGAAGAGATTTTAGCGGCACAAGCAGAAGCAGAAAGAATTGCAAACGAAAATATATTCCAAAAAAGTATTCGCAAGATAAAGGAATTCTTCAAAAATTTGAAGAAAGACAAAAATAATGAATGAACGTGAAAAAATGCAAAATGGTTTGCCTTACGATGCAACAGACAAAGAACTGTTATCAGACAGAACTCGTTGCAAGGATTTTTGTTTGGAATACAACAAGACCTCTTTTAAAAATCGGAACAAAATGAATAACATCCTGAAAAAAATACTCGGAAAAACCGGTACTAATTTTTGGATAGAACCTGCATTTTATTGTGATTACGGATATAATATAGAAATTGGAGAGAATTTTTATTCAAATCATAATCTTGTAATTTTAGACTGTGCAAGAGTTAAATTTGGTAACAATGTTTTCATTGGTCCAAATTGTGGAATTTATACGGCTTCACACCCAATTGATTCAAAAGAGAGAAATACCGGATTAGAACATGCTAAACCGATTAAAATTGGAAATAATGTATGGATAGGTGGTAACGTTTGCATTTTACCGGGTGTAACAATAGGTGATAATTGTGTAATAGGTGCAGGAAGTGTGGTAACAAAGGATATTCCTTCAAACAAAATTGCAATAGGGAATCCTTGCAAAATTTATAAAGAAATATCGGGGGAACAAACATGAAGGTTTTACTAATAAACGGCAGTTCAAACAAAAATGGTTGTACATATACGGCTTTAAATGAAATAACAAAGATTTTAAACTCTGAGGATATTGAAACAGAAATTATTCAACTTGGCAATCTTCCAATAAGGGATTGTACAGGCTGTAAATATTGTAAAAATGGAGGTAACCAATGCATATATTCGGATGATCTGATTAATGAAGTAATCAAAAAAGCATCAGATTCAGATGGATTTATATTTGGCTCACCCGTATATTATGCACACCCGAGTGGTCGTTTATTATCATTTTTAGACAGACTTTTTTACGCCGGAAGCAGTGCATTTTCATACAAACCGGCTGCAGCAATAGTTTCCGCAAGAAGGGCAGGAACAACAGCTTCTATTGACGTAATAACAAAACATTTTACGATAAATCAAATGCCGGTTATATCGTCAAATTATTGGAATATGGTTCACGGGAATACTCCTGACGAAGTTTTACAAGACAAAGAAGGTATTCAAACTCTGCAAACATTAGGGCGGAACATGGCATGGATATTAAAATGTATTGATTTAGCTAAAAATAACGGCATAAAGCATCCAACACCTCCAGAAAAAATTACAACTAACTTTATTCGGTAAGGTAAGATTTTTCTAATTCACCTGATTTATACAAAGCATTTAGATCGTCAAAACCACCCACATATTTATCATTAATGATAATTTGCGGTATAGTCATAATTTTTTTCCCAAAACGTCTTTCTAATTCTGCAACTACACCTTCAAAATTATCTGAGACGTCGTATTCATCATATTTCAGATTCAAAATTCGTAACAATTTTTTAGCTTTAATACAATATGGACAACTTTGGGATGTGAAAATTTCAACTTTATTCATGCATAACTCCTTTTATTGCAATTGGCGTTTTAATTCATATTTAATTTCCGATAAAGGACCATTGTTAGGTGTGATTAAAGTATTAAAATAATTTCTTGAATAAGCAAATGGATACTTTGGCAGCCAAGTTAATTTAATAAATATAGAAACAGTCTCTGCACCTTGAGAAAACATCAGCTCATCAATAGTTTGCTCATGCGCTGGAGAAATTGATGAAAACAATTTCAAAATATAATCAGTAAAAGTTACAACCGAATAACCGGTCGCAGTTGCCGGATTAGATATTATTTCAGAAATTTTAAAATTTTGATTTTCTTTAATATTTTCTATATCCCTTGGCAATTTAAACTCATCACCTTTGATTTGTTCAATTTCATACCATTGTCCATTGTAACTTATTCTCATTATGTAAGGCTTTGGCATATATATATCATCAAATTTATTTTCTAGAATAATATTTCCTTCTTTATCCGCAACACCATATTTAAAATTTTTACAAATTAAGAACATTTCACCAAAAAGCAAATCTATGGAAGAATATTCTCTTGGTAAAAGCTCATTTCCGAATTCATCATATAGCGCATACTTGCCAGAACGACCAATTTTAAGATACTTACCTAAAATTCTTTCAACATGGGTATATTTAATTGGTATAAGAATATTACCATTTATATCAACAAGGCCAAATTTACTTTTTTTTTGGACTATAAAAGAAGATTCACCTAATTTAATCATTTTTTTATATTGAGGCGCAACTAAAACTTTACCTTGGGAATCACACAATCCGAACAAATTATTTTCTTTAACAACTACATTAGTTGCAGCAAATGCACTTGAAGCAGTGCAAATAATAAAAAAGAGAATTAGACATCTGTTTAAAAAAAACTTTCTCATATACAAATAATAACATAAAATTTATTATGTTATAATTTTTAATGAGGACACACAACAAATGAAGAGAAAAATAATACTCGGACTTGCAGGAATATTAACCGGATTAATATGTTTATTGACAATATTTTACCTATTCTTGTTTCCATATTTAATTTCTAGTACAAAAACATTAACTGTAATAGAAAAGCAGTTAGAAAATATAACCGGAGCATCTATAATCATAAAAGACCCAAAAATTAAAACCGGTATTGAAATATCTATCAAAGTTAATGAAATTATAATTAAAAAAGATGAGACAAGGATTTTTGAGATAAAGGGTTTAGATGCAAGTTTTTCATTAAACGAAGTTTTCCAAAAGAAAATCATAATCAATAAGTTATTAACAAAATATTTCTATGCGGATATTAACAAATTAATGGAACTTATACCGCAGCAAAAATCGACGGCAAAATCAGAATGGGTTTTAGACTTTTATGATTCCATTTTAGGCTTACGAGAAAGCACGATAATATACAGTCCCGCACCGGACATAAACATGGAAATCAAAGCAGATAAGATATTTGTAAACAATAATAAAAAATACGAGAGATTTGTTCATTTCAATATAGATACAACAATAAAGAAAAACAATCGAAAAATACACTTCAACATATGTGACAATAATAGAGTAATCATCAAAGAAGGAAAACTACTGATTAAGGATTGTATATTTAAAATAAACAAATCCGATGTACATATCAATGCTTCGGCTTCTCGGAAAGAAGGTTTAAACGTAAACTTAACCTCAAAAAAAATCAACATTGACGATATAATACTTATCACAGGTTCAAATCTTATAATAAACAATGGAAGCGAAATTCTTTCATATTTTAAAGACATAAAAGGCAGTTTTGATTTTAATATAACATTCAAAAAAAGCGGTTTAGACGGTGAAATCAAAATGAACGACTTAAAATTAAAAGTAGTTCCTGCGGCAAACATTCCCATTACAGTAACCAAAGGACGCATTAATTTAAGTTCCACAGATATTAATTTTCAAGATTTTGCGGGGTATTACGGGACACAAAAGAGAAATAAAATGACCTTAACCGGAGTAATAAAAGATTACACAAAATCTTGTGACACAAAAATTTTAGTAAAAACAACCGCAACAAACGAATTTGCAGAAAAATATCTTACACAGATGGTTGGTTTTCCTTTTAAAATAATCGGATCCGCCGGAACGCAAATTAACATTAACTCAATATACAACAAAATTGACATAATTTGGAGTTCAAAACTTTCAAAGGGAGAAGACATTCTTGTAGATGGAGCTTCTTTAACTCCTACGGGATATGATCGAGCTGTTCAAGCTAAGTTACATTTTGAAAATAATATTTTAAATATAAACGACATAAGTTATTACATAGCACAAGAAATTATTCGTGGAAGTAAAGTCAAACCTGTACTAACCCTAGATGGCGAAGTAGACTTTTCACACCAATTTCCAGTAGTCCAAAAACTAGGATTTGAAATCCCCAACCCGCTTCCAAGCGAATTTTTGAACGTACTAATCGGACAAAAATTATTTAAAGGCGGTAAATTTTATGGGAAAATTACAATGTCAGACGGCGGAAAAATCCCAAAACTTGAAGGATATCTAAAAGCTGAAAAAATAATTATACCATCGCAACGTATATTTATAAAGAGTGGAGAATTGTGCACAAACAAAGAAAATATAAATATAAAATCGGAAGGTCGATACAAGCGGTCTAAATATAATTTTTCAGGAGTTATAGATAACAAAATAAAATATCCGGTAATAGTAAAGAATATAGACTTTGGTTTAGATAGCATAGACGTTGCAAGAGTAATGAAATCCTTCAATGTTCAAAACACTTCAGCAGTAAAGCAAACTGAAATAACAAACAATTATAACTACGATTATGAAAACTATGATGAAACAAGTGATACTGAAACTGTTGTATTTGATGTAAACAATTTAATTATTGAACAATGTATATTAAAACTTGATAAAGGGAAATACAAAGATATCAATTTCAGTGATTTGACGGCAAATTTAACATTGGATAAAAATAATATATTGGAGTTAAAATCAAACAGATTCAATATAGCGGAAGGTATTTCATCTTTAAAAGTTTTTTGTGACTTAAAAGAACATAAATACAAAGTTCTTCTAGGAATAAAAGATGTCAATTCAGACATAATATCGACATCATTATTGAACCTTCCAAGAGAAATATCCGGGAAATCAAGCGGAATAATAAATTTAAACACAGATGATTCACTGAAATTAAATGGTGAAATCAAATTTAATGTAAAAAATGGTACAATCCAAAAAATAGGATTAATTGAATATATATTAAAATTTGCAGCAATATTCAGAAACCCAATTGCTATGATAAGTCCGGCAACAATTTCTGATATAGTAAACATTCCGGAAGGGAACTTTGACAAAATTACCGGCGAATTATATTTAAAAGAAAACGTAGTAGAGCTTTTAAAAATAAAATCATCCGCTCCACAATTAAGTAGTTATATAGTTGGCCGTTATAATATTGAAGACGGTGATGCAATACTAAGAATATACACGAAATTTAGCAATAAAAATAAAGGTTTTGCTGGTGCTTTAAGGAATTTTTCTTTAAATAGCTTAGCAAACAGGATACCACTAAGCAGCCGCAACGATGCAAACTATTACGCATCAGAAATTTCCCAATTACCGCCGATTGACGCAGATGAAAAAGACTGTCAAATATTTTTAACAAAAGTTGATGGCGACATAGTAAACAACAACTTTTTATCTTCATTAAAAAAGATAAAATAATTACAGTAAGCAAATTGAACTAAATATTTTTTCATCTTAGGGAAATATGTAATTCAAATCAAGATAGAATTAACAACATATATACATTGTCACACTGAAAATAATATTGGATTTTTGTATAGCACAATCACAATAAACTTTACAATTTCACCTGTAAAAGAACACATTGTTTGATTTCATGTTCCACATGGTTTGATTTTTTTCGACAACTTGTTCTTTAAATTTTCTACAGTCTATTTTTTGTTTTTAATCTACATTATTCATTAGCCCTGCATTTTATCAAGCAAGGTTTTAATTTCCATAATTTTTTCTTTAGCAATTTCAGAATCAGAAAAAGACTTAGCAACACATTCTTCAAGATGTGTTTTCAAAATATTACTTTCAACATGCTTAATTGCAGAACGTACAGCCTTGAGTTGTACAATAATATCAGGACAATAACGTTGTTCTTCAATCATTTTTTTGATACCTTCCAACTGACCTATTGCTCTGTTTAAACGAGGTATTTCATGTTTATGATTCGGATTTTCTGATTTTTTGTTGTTCATATTTTTTTTAGACTCTTTTTTCATATTTTCATTATACATAAAAAAGGGACAGAAAAACTGTCCCTTAACCCTAAAATAATATTCTATTTTTTAGGAGGTTCATTGCACTCAGGCGGACAATTACATTTGTCCTCAGTACAAGTACA
>CALUQI010000021.1 GCA_944322875.1 Candidatus Gastranaerophilales bacterium | reverse complement strand
GACTAATTTTACAAATAGTCCCTAAAAATTATTGAAAGTTACTAAAAGAACAAACTTTCAAGATTAAACAATACTGGCGGTTACGGGATGAAATTTGAAACTACAAAAAGCAAAAATATTTGTTCGAATCCCACCTCCTCCTCCATTTTAAAAGAGCCTGAAAGGGCTCTTTTCTTGTGTGTTCCTTATGTAAATTACATAAAACTCAATATCTTAAATCTCTTCATAGCCACGGTTCACATATATAAATATTCTACGCCTTGAAATAAAGATGATCACTAACCTTTGGATCTTGTTGAAATCCATTTTTTATATAAAATGTTCTGGCTGATTCAATTGTATGTAAATGTATTGTTTTTCTATTAAAATTTTCTTTAAAAAAGTTAAGAAAACTTGTTCCTATATTTTTATATACCCTGTAATTTGATCCATACACATCTTCAGGATTTACTTGTAAATAATCAATGTAAACATAATTCTTCTCAGGTTTATTTAAAATAATTTTTGCTTCAGCAAATATATCATTTCCATCCAAAACATCAAAATTTCCTCTTTGCATTGTCATAACGAAAAATTTGTTTTCTTCCGAAAATATTTTATCTATGGAAGTTTTAACAGCTTCTTCATATACAAGTCTAGAAAAATGACCTCGCCATAATTCATGAACTTCTAGTAAAGTTTTTAAATCATTTTTACTGTAAGGATTTATCTCAACTATAGATGTTTTGAATTCATTAGCTATAGCACCAGCTTTTTTAATATTTATGTTTGATACAAATTTTCCGTTAAAACTAATATTATTCATGATTTTTACACATGTTTAAAAATTTGTAAAAAAAAATTTTGCCATATTACAATTAAAAAATTTAAAACTTCTAATTCAACGCAACAATTTCATAATTTAAATATCCGGCAAAAATTAACCATAAAAAATAAGGAATAAGAAAAAAAGCCGCAACTTTAGACTTTTTATAAAATAATACTATATTTATTGCTACCATTATTATCAAAACTAAGATTATTAGAAATGCAAACTCTATATTATGCAAACCAAAATAGACCGGAGACCAGAGAAAATTTAACAATAACTGAATAAAAAATATAATTAGCGGGAAAATCTTATCTGAAGAAAATCCATCCTTAACATAAAACAAAAATGATAATGCCATCATAAAATATAAAATTGGCCACACTACAGAAAAAACCCATGCCGGAGGGGTTAATGGGGACTTGTTCAGGGAATAATACCAAAAAGAATCTTTCATTTATCTATCATAAACTTTAAAAAAGTATATATAATTAGACAATTTACCGATTAATAATAACGATTAATTAAAAATCAATATCCAAAGGTACATAATCACCGACTGAATTATAACCGTAATCTATTCTTTTATTACCGATAGATTTTGGGGCATAATTCCCTGCAGGGTTATAACCATAATCTATTTTTTTTTCACCGATAGATTTAGGAACATACTGACCTGCTGCATTATAGCCATAATCAATTTGTTTATTGCCGATAGATTTAGGAACATAATCACCTGCAGCATTATAACCGTAATTTATCTGTTTATTGCCGATGGATTTAGGGACATAGTCACCCACAGCATTATAACCGTAATTTATCTGTTTATTGCCGATAGATTTAGGGACATAGTCACCCACAGCGTTATAACCGTAATTTATATTGGATGAAAATACTGGAATTATGTTTAAACATATTACAAGAATTAATGCCAATAATTTTTTCATATTCACCTCATAACTTTTGTTATATTATAACATATTTTTTACGTTTTTACCATCAAAAGAATAAATAACAGTAAAAATTTACAACTGATAAAACCCAAATTTTAACAAATTATTAGCCTAAAATCCAAAAACTAAACGGCGGCAACGGGATTTGAACCCGTGTCAACAGAATGAGAATCTGCTATCCTGACCCCTAGACGATGCCGCTTTAGGATACAAATATTATATCACTAAAAAAAATTTAGCAAATTTTTTAAAACATCAATAAAACGAATGATTTTATTTTATAGGTCATTTGCTAATATAAAACCATACTCCTTAGAGACTAAGATACACATATCCCTAATCAACAGCTATGCACCTCAGTACATAGCTTTTTTTTATGTTTATGCTTAAAATGCAAAAAGGAGGAGTATATGATAAAAATATTAAAACAAAATTTAAAAGAATTTAAAACATTTGCAATAAAAGGCAATGTAATAGATATGGCAGTAGGTATAATAATAGGAGTTTCTTTCGGCAAAATTATTGACTCATTAGTAAAAGATATAATCATGCCACCTCTAGGGTGGATGATGGGTAAAGTAGATTTTACAAATCTTTATTTAACATTGCCTGACTATAACGGTAAAATAACAAAATATCCAACACTTGAAGCCGCTCAAAATGCAGGTGCAGTTACTATAAATTATGGTATTTTTATTAATACGTTAATAAGCTTTATAATTATTACCTTTGCGGTATTTATAATTGTAAAAGCTATAAATAAATTTCGGACAAAAGAGGAAAAAATAACAACCAAGCTATGTCCAAAATGTTTTACAGATATTGATATTCGAGCAATAAAATGTCCAAATTGTACAGCGGATATTTAATTTTTGTGTTAATATTTTATTATAATGTTTGAAAGTTTAAGTGACAGATTACAAAGCATAATAAGCAAAACCTGCAAAACAGAATTAACACAGGATAACATGCAGGAAGCGTTACGTGAAATAAGACGAGCGCTTTTAGAAGCCGATGTCAACTTACGAGTTGTAAAATCATTTATTTCAGCAATAAAAGATAAAGCTGAAGGTGAAAAAGTACTCGAAGGTGTTAACCCTTCTCAACAACTCATTAAAATTGTACACGATGAACTGGTAAATTTACTGGGTAAGGAACAATCTCCACTTAACTTATCTGGGCACCCTTCAATGATAATGATGCTTGGTCTTCAAGGATCAGGTAAAACAACATCATCCGCGAAGTTAGCAGTAAAACTTAAAAAAGAGGGTAAAAATCCGCTTTTAGTGGCCTGTGATATATATCGCCCGGCAGCCATTTCCCAACTAAAGACATTGGGAAGTAATATAGGTGTTGAAGTATTTTCAATAGAAAATACCAACGATGTAAAAAATATTGTCCAAAAATCAATAACTTATGCAAAAGAAAACGGATATAATGTTTTAATTCTTGATACAGCAGGCCGCCTTCAAATAGATACTGACATGATGGCAGAACTTTTATTAATAGACAGGATGTTTTCTCCTCAAGAGAAGCTGCTTGTTATAGACGCAATGACAGGTCAAGAATCAGTCAATATTGCTGAAAATTTTGATGCGCAAATAGGTTTAACAGGACTTGTTTTAACTAAACTTGACGGTGACAGCCGCGGGGGTTCAGCTTTAAGTGTTGTTTATTGTACTGGGAAACCGGTAAAACTTACGGGCACAGGTGAAAAACTTAATGCATTAGAAGATTTTTATCCTGAGCGTATGGCAACAAGAATTCTGGGAATGGGAGATATAGTCTCTTTAGTTGAGAGGGCACAGGAAGTTTTTGATGAAAAATCAGCACGTGAATTGGAAGCTAAAATGGCTAAAGCCGAATTTACGTTCAATGATTTCCTAAAAATGCAAAAACAAATGAAAATGCTTGGTTCTATGGATCAAATTTTGGGAATGATTCCCGGGATGAAAATTTCAAAAGATGACCGTGAAAAACTTTCACACGAAGGTGAAAAACAATTTAAAAAAATAGAAGTATTTATCCAAAGTATGACACCTGAAGAACGTTCAAATCCTGCACTTTTAAATTCAAGTCGAAAAAAACGTATATCGAAGGGTTGCGGAATTGACATGCATAACATAAACCTTTATATTAAACAATTTGAACAAATGCGTATGATGATGAAGGGCATGAATGATATGAAAAAAATGATGAGCGGATTTGGCGGCAAAATGGGTAAACATGCTGTGACAAAAGCAATGTCAATGATGAGAAAATTTAGATAAAATTATCTTTTCAGCATAACAACTGCATGAGCTTCTATAGCAAGTTTTTCTCCAACCGCATCAAGGTTTTCATTTGTTTTAGCTTTAATAGAAAGCTCTTCAGGTTGAATTTCCAAAATTTTACACAAAACTTTTTTCATTTTAGGTATATAAGGCATCATTTTAGGTTCTTGGGCAATAATATTACTATCGATATTACCAATTTGCCAGCCTTTTTCAGAAATTTTCCGATAAACTTTTTCAAGTAAAACTGTACTGTCAATATCTTTAAATTTTTTATCTGTATCCGGGAAAAGAGTCCCTATATCAGCAAGGGCAAGGGCACCAAGCATTGCATCAATAATAGCGTGAATTAAAACATCAGCATCAGAATGACCCAAAAGCCCTTTTTCGTGGGTTATTTTGACTCCGCCAATAATCAGCTCACGCCCTGTTGTTAATTTATGAATATCGTAACCCAAACCTATTCTATACATTTTTAACCCCCAAAAATATTAACTTTTCAACAGCTTTGACAAATCCGTCATTTTCAACAGTATCTGTTATGTAATCTGCAACAGATTTAAGTTCAGCAGTTGCATTACCCATAGCAACCTTTAAGCCTCCTGCATTTAAAAGTTCTATATCATTGTTTTGGTCACCTATCGTCAATATTTCTTCTTTTTTAATGCCCCACATATTTGCTAAAAACTTAACCCCGGAAGACTTTCTTGCCTCTTTTGAGCCTATTTCACAAAAATATGGCGTTGATTTAACGATATATAAATCAGGGAATTTAGTACTTAATTCGTTTACCCAATTCGTAACCTTTTCTGCATCTTTCAAATCAATTGCCAGAAGCTTATTAACATTTTCAATTTTCAAACTGTCAAATGAGCAAACAGTATAATCTATAAATCTGCCATCCGTATATTCTTTAACAATCTCATTATCCTGTTCCACATATAATTTATCATCAATATATAAATTTAAATGTACATTATCTTTATGTGCCCATTTAATTATTTCTTTTGCGTATTTTGCCGGCAAATCTTTTTGATATAATGTTTTGCCAGTTTCATCTTTGATTAATCCTCCCTGATATGAAACAATAGGTGTATGCAGCCCAAGTTCACGTGCTACAGGAACAGTTGCACTATGCATTCTTCCGGTTACAAGTACAATTTTTATTCCGTTTTTATCCAATTGTTTTATACATTTTTTAACCGCAGGACTAAATTCAAAACTCCATTTCAAAATGGTTCCATCTATATCTGTTGCAATCATTTTTATCATAGTTTAAAAGCCCTCATTAATGTACAAATTGTTTTAGAATCGTTAATTTCACCCATTTTAATTTTTTCAAAAACATCTTGCAGTTCTAATTCAAAAGACTGGATAATTTCTCCATCATCAGGATGTTCCCCAACAAATTCCAGATTTCTAGCCAAGTATAAATATAATTTTTCATCACAAAAACCCGGGGTAGTATTTATGTAACCCAAATCTTCCCATAAATTAGCTTTGTACCCTGTTTCTTCTTCAAGCTCTCTTTTAGCCGCAGAAAAGGGATCTTCACCTTTTTCAAGTTTACCGGCAGGAAGTTCCAAAACAGTCTCCTTTATAGGATATCTATATTGTTTTACCATTAAAATAGTATCCGAGCTTTTTTGTGCCGCTATGACAACGCCTCCGGAATGTTCCACAACTTCTCGAACGGTTTTTTTCCCGGTTGCAATCTCTACATTATCTCGGCGCACATCAATTACTTTACCGTTATAAACATAATCAAAATCAAGCATTTTTTCTTCAAAGTTCATATCTAGATTATATCATAAATTTACAATGCACGGATTATAGATTTTATATTATCATCATTAATCTTCAATAACGCAACTGTTTTTGCCGTATCATCAAGATTACCTAATGATTTCAACACTTCAGCCGTTTTGAGGATTAAGGTTTGGTTATTGGATTTTAAAAGTTCTCGAATTGCGATTAGATCAGTAGCAAAATCCAAGGCAGTATAAACAAAAAAACTATCTTCTCTTAATTCAAGATTTACTTTTGACAGCAAAAAATTTCTATCAATATTTAACAATAATTTTTTAATATCAAAAATTTCATTTTTGGTATTTTTATCTTCATCAAAAAGATACTCATCGTTTTCAGTTAATATTTCAAATTTTTCTATAGCATTAAGTAATACAACTGCAACACGGGAATCTTCACATTTTTTCTCAACATATTCAAATACGTCAAATAGTTCAAAATCAAATACTTGAGAAAGCGCTAAAATTTCTCCTAACCCATTGACAATATAATTAATAACTAGAAGCCCTTCTTCAAAATTATTATCAAGAACATCAAAAATACTTATCAAATATGGGATTTCTCCGGCAATATTCTCAGCCAACGCGGAGTTTTTCATAGCATCAACAATATACGGTAATGCTTCTTTTTTCCCGTATGCCGTCAAAAACTTCACCGCAGCCAGTTTTTCAAAATCATCGGATGATTTCAATTTTTCTATAGCTTCATTATAAGAACTATCTTCAAACATATTAGAAAGAGTAACAGCACAATTTATGTTAAGATATTCATTTTCTGTATATAGATTTTTTTTTAAACTTTCAATTGCAAGAGGATCTTGGACATAGGAAAAAAATTTTGCTGCATAGGTTTTTTCACTTTCAGAACCATTTTCCAGCAATTCAAGCATTTTGTCGGTCAAATCTTCATCTGCATATTTCGCTAAAGTAGAGGCAATGAATTCTTCATAAGAAGGTGAGTAATATTTTAAAAAAGCTAACAGGGAATGCCAATTGTTATCATTTGTTGCTTTTTCAAGACGCTGAGCCACATTTTGTTTAATAAAATCAAACAAAAAACTATCCTTTTCAACGAGTTCGGCGAAAAGTTTTTCGTCAGTGTTATCCATAATATGGCGTGCCGCATATTCGTACTCACGCGGATTCTTTCCGGTTAATTTCTTAAACATAAAAAGCCCTAATCGAGATAGAATACAGTAATAACTTTATGTCCTTCTTCAGCATATTGAACAGCATTATGAAGGGTTTTACTGGTATGAGAGAGGAAGCAAATCAACTGATTACAGTCATCAATAATTTCTCTGTTACAAACTCTGGAAGCATCAGCAAGAGTCATCATTGCGCGGTCAGCGTGCTCAACAATATTGGGAACACCTATTAATTGATCCTGCACATCAGATGGTTGTTGACCAATAGTTTGCGGAAGAATAACTTTCAATTTATCAGGATTTGCTTTCATTGCACCACGAATAGCTGCGGCATTTGTACCTGATGATCCGCCTGATGTAATAATTATATTTCCTTGTCTTACCAAAGCGGTTGCAAGGATTTCTATCATTTGCTGATGAGTAATAGGCAGGTTACGACTCCCGATAATTGCAATACGTTTGGCCGATTGTTTAATTGTAGCAAGTTCCATCGCGAGTTCATCGACAGTATTTGGCGAGTCTGATTTGATTGTATCCATATCATCATCTATGGGCACAACTATTGAACCTTGTTTTTCTTTATCATCCTCTTTTGAACTCATTAAAATTTCTGTCATTTTCCCTACCTTTTGCAATTAATATTTTTTTCGATTATGATGTATTATAGCATGAAAAACAGATTTTGGGAATAGGGTTTGTGGAAAATATATTAGAAAATCTTAATAAGGAGCAAAGAGATGCCGTCGAGACAGTGAAAGGTCCTTTATTAATTCTTGCGGGTGCAGGTTCGGGCAAAACAAAGGTTTTAACTACAAGAATTGCATATTTGATACAGAATAATTATGCAAGAGCTCGCGACATTCTTGCAGTAACATTCACAAACAAGGCTGCAAGAGAAATGAAAGAACGTTTAGGAAGTATTTTAGGTGAAGATACCGTAAAATACATGTGGGTAGGTACTTTTCACGGGATTTGCGGTAGGATTTTACGTGAAAATATTGAAAATTATAATTTTCAATCAGGGAAAAAATTGGATAAAAACTTTACCATATACGATGAAACAGATTCTATTGCCGTCATAAAACAAGCAATAAAAAAGTTAAATATAGATGACAAAATTTACCAGCCAAAACTTGTTAAAGCAGTTATTTCAAATGCCAAAAACAAAATGCAAGATGCATACAATTTTGCGACATTTGCCCGTGATTTCAAATCACAAAAAATTGCTTCAATTTTTGAAGAATACGAAAATATTCTAAACAACAATAACGCAATAGATTTTGATGATATGTTATTATTAACGGTAAAACTTCTCGAACAAAATTCCGAAGTGAGAGAATACTATTTTAAGAAATTTAAGCATATTTTAGTGGACGAATATCAAGATACAAACCTTGCTCAATATAAACTTGTTAATATGCTTTATACAAATATGGAAAGAATAATTCCGCAGGAGCGTTCTTTATGTGTTGTAGGTGATGTAGATCAATCAATATACAGTTGGCGTGGCGCTGATTATACTATCATCCTTAATTTTCAAAAAGATTTCAAAGACGCCAAGTTAATAAAACTGGAACAAAATTACAGATCTACAGCAAATATTTTAAACGTTGCCAACGCAATTATAGAAAACAATGTAGAAAGAGTAGAGAAATTTTTATATTCTCAAAAAGGCGACGGGGAACTGATAGATTATTACGAAGCACAAGATGAAGCAGATGAAGCTAACTTCATTGTCAGCAAAATAAAACAAAATAGCGGCGGTGATTACAATAGATACGCAATATTATACCGCACGAATTCACAATCCCGAGCTTTGGAAGAGGCTTGCATGGCTGCCGGCATCCCCTACAAAATCTACGGGGGATTAAAATTTTATGACCGTAAAGAAATAAAAGATATAATTGCATACTTACGGTTAATATACAATACTGATGATTCACAAAGTTTGAGAAGAATCATAAATGTTCCAAAACGTTCTATCGGAGAAACGACTGTAAAAAATCTTCAAAAATATGCTGACGAAAAAGATTTAAGCCTATTTCAGGCTATTTTAGAACTGGATGAAGATAGTGAAATCCCTTCCAAAACACAAAACAAACTCAAAGATTTTGCCGCATTAATTTTGCGATTTAAAGATGCGGAAAAAAGCTACAATTTAAGAGAATTTGTAACTCTTGTAATCGAAAAATCCGGTTATCTTGCCGAATTACAATTACAAAACACTCCTGAAGCTGATGCTGATATAGAAAATCTTCAAGAACTTGTTAATGTAGCTGAAGAATTTGAACCTGAAGAACTTAACAATGCTTTGGGAGAATTTTTGCAACAAGTAGCACTGGTTTCTGATGTTGATGGTATGGATAATATCGCAAATAACGTAACATTAATGACTTTACATTCAGCCAAAGGACTTGAATTTCCGGTCGTTTTTCTTGCCGGTATGGATGAAGGTGTTTTCCCGCATCAAAGAACATTTAATTCTTTATCTGAATTAGAAGAGGAACGAAGACTTATGTATGTTGGAGTTACACGTGCAGAAGAAAAACTTTACCTTATATCCGCAAAACGTCGACAAATGTGGGGAGAATACAAATATTATAATCCTTCAAGATTTATAGAAGAAATCCCGCGCAAACTCCTTGAAATGTCGACATTTGAAGGCAGAAGTGAGAATTCCTCAACTTTTCGTGATGCTGTTACGAAAGCAAAGACAGGTGATTCCGGACGAAGTTATTCTACAGTCCAAGCAGACGATTATGGCTATATTAAGCCCTCAACAGGATTTGGAAAAGGATTTATCGCACCGCAAAAACGTGAACAATCGTTTAACCGAACCCCAAGCAGAACAATTCTGGTTAAGTCTCAAACAAATAAACTGCGTGATGAAGAAAAAGTTAAAGACTTTTTTAAAGATAATGCCATAAAAAGAATGGTTGAAGAACGCAAACGCAAAACTCAAGAACAACTTTTACAAGAACAAGAAAAAAAATGTAAAAGAGAAAACACTACTATAGAATATATTTTTAACGAAGGTGAACGGGTATTTCACGAAAAATTTGGTGTAGGACATATTAAAGATGTAGTGGCGGTTGGTGATAGTATCATGTATACAATTGACTTTGGTAAAATGGGTAAAAAAGCTATGGATGCAGCCTATGCAAAATTGAAAAAATTCTAATTATATACCGTTTTATCATTAAAAAGTCTATAAATATTAAACCAACTATGATATAATAAAACAATGAATGACAAATTAAAAGAAAGCTTAAAATTACTTCCGTCATTACCCGGATGTTACATATACTACAACAAGGATAATGAGGTAATATACGTAGGCAAAGCTAAAATACTGAAACGTCGGGTAAAAAGCTATTTTAACAAAAAACAAGACAATATAAAAGTGAAAGTACTCGTTTCGCAGATTGACCGACTTGAATATATAATTACCAACACTGAAGTTGAAGCTTTAATTCTTGAAAGCCATTTGATAAAAAAACATAAACCCCGCTACAACATTTTATTAAAAGATGATAAAAAATATCCCTATTTTCTAATCACCGACGAAGATTTTCCAAGAATCTCAATTGTTCGTAAAAAAAATCTTAACCCGGAAAAAGGGCGGTATTATGGTCCATATACAGATATACGTGCAATGCATTCGACATTAGATTTTTTAAAAAAAATATTTCCGCTAAAACAATGCCGCACTCCAAAGTTTAAAGATCGTCCTTGTCTTTATTATCAAATAGGCAGATGTCTTGCCCCTTGTCAAAATAAAGTAACAAGCGAAGAATACAAATCAGTAGTAGCACAAGCCGAACTTTTTTTGTCAGGAAAGCAATCTGAATTGATGAAACAGCTAATGGAACAAATTAAGAAATATTCTGACAGTTTGCAATTTGAAAAGGCAGCCAGACTTCGAGACAGTTATTTTGATTTAAAAAAGACACTTGAAAAACAAAAAGTAGTATATGAAAATACAAAACTTAATGAGGACATAATTTCAATCGCTACAGACGAAGGGTTACTTGCCATAGTAATATTAATGATAAGAGAAGGTCGCCTGATAGATAAAAAGGATTTTGTGTATGAAACTGAAGAAGAAGATCGAACTGAGTTTTTTGCGACATTTTTCAAAGAATATTATAGCCGGCTAACTTTGGGTTATCCTGATCGAATAGTTTCCAATGAACTGGAAGCTGTAGGGGATAAATCTCTGTATGAAGAATGGCTTGAAATTCTTTCAGGGAAAAAAGTTAAAATAAGCTATGGCAAATCAATTCAAGGAAAAGAACTTCAAATGCTTGCGGACAAAAATGTCAATGTAGTTTTACAAAATGCCAAAATAACCCAAATGTCCAAAATTAAAGAAGATTTTAATCAAATAGGTGCTTACCTAGCTGAAAAACTAAAATTAAAAAATTTCCCACACCGAATAGAATGTTACGATATTTCTCATATTCAAGGCACAAATACAGTTGCTTCAATGATTACATTTATTGACGGCGCCAAAAAAAAATCAGAATACAAGAAATTTAAAATTAATTCAACAGAAGGGAAACCTGATGACTTTCTATCAATGAAAGAGGTATTAAACCGTCGCCTATCACATCTTGGAGAAAAAAAATGGGCTAAACCAGACTTAATAATAATCGACGGGGGTAAGGGACAACTGTCAAGCGTAATGAAAATAGTTGAAGAAATGAAAATAACAGGAATTGATATAGTAAGTTTGGCAAAGCGCAATGAAGAAGTTTTTCTTCCAAATCAACAAGAATCTGTTATATTACCAAGGAACTCAAGTGCACTGTTTTTAATTCAAAGAATAAGGGATGAAGCACATAGATTTGCCATAACATATCACAGACAATTAAGATCAAAATCGATGAAAAATTTGTAAATTATTCTGCACCTTTAATTTTTCCAACTTGCTTTTCAGCTCTTCTGTAAGCTTCTCTAAGTTCTTCTTTATGAGAACCTCTATCCATCCAGCGATAAATGTATTTTTCATCGGGTCCTAAGCCGCCGGATATTTTCTCACCAGTCAAAAGGCTGAATGAAGCTTCGGACATTCCTATTGTTACAATAACCTGCGGGATTTTTGTAGTTCGCGGATCAGAAATATTTATTTTTAAATTATTGTAACGATAATGTTTAAAATCACTATTATTGTGAGCATCTGTATTCTCAAAGATAAATTCTTTTAATGAGTTTGATAATTCATGTAATGTTCTTGCCATAAAAAATTCCTAATTATTTAAACTATGAATAGGTGCCGGGATTCTCCCTCCGCGAGATACAAATTTTTCTGAAGACAGAGAATTAACCGCCATAATTGGTGCTTCACCCAAAAGCCCGCCATATACAACTTTATCACCGACAGTTTTTCCTACAACCGGAATAACTCTCACTGCAGTAGTTTTCTTATTAATCATTCCGATAGCCATTTCATCCGCAATAATTCCAGCGATTGTCGAAGAAGGTGTATCTCCCGGAATTGCTATCATATCCAATCCGACAGAACAAACACTTGTCATTGCTTCAAGCTTATCAAAAGTTAAGTACCCTTTAGATGCAGCTTCAATCATGCCGGCATCTTCAGAAACAGGTATAAACGCACCGGATAATCCTCCGACATGCGAACTTGCCATAATTCCACCCTTTTTAACGGCATCATTAAGCATCGCAAGTGCAGCGGTAGTACCATGTGCTCCTGCATGTTCTAACCCCATCGCCTGAAAAATTCCCGCCACGCTATCTCCTTCAGCGGGAGTAGGTGCTAACGATAAATCTATAACACCAAATGGTACACTTAATTTCTCTGCAAGTTTACGTCCTATCAATTCACCTGTAGTTGTAATTTTATATGAAATCTGCTTAATTCTATTTGCTAAATCACTCATATTTGAATTCTCAGGCATTGCCTCTATTGCGGCTCTGACAACACCCGGACCAGAAACACCCACATTTAATGCACATTCTGGTTCACCATATCCGCAATATGCCCCTGCCATAAATGGATTATCACTTGAAGAATTACAAAAACACACCAATTTAGCTGCACCAATTCCGTCTTTATCTTGCGTCAGTTCTGCTGAATTCTTAATTATTTCTGCCATCTTCAAAACTGCATCCATATTAATGCCTGCCTTTGATGTTGCAAGATTAACTGATGCACATAGCCTCTCTGTTTTTGCCAAAGCCTCCGGTATTGAATCTATCAATAAACGATCACCTTTTGTAAAACCCTTTTCTACAAGCGCTGAAAATCCGCCAATAAAATTTACACCAACTGCCTTTGCAGCTCTGTCAAGTGTCTTTGCTATTTTTACATAATCAGGATTTTTACAAGATTCACCTATTATTGAAATAGGAGTCACAGATACTCGTTTGTTTATTATTGGAATAGAATAATCGTTTTCTAAGTCTTCAGCATATTCTACAAGATTCTTTGCACACTTTACAATTTTATGATAAATATTATCGCAAACCGTTTCAATATCCTCTGAAATACAATCTCGTAAACTTATTGCAAGAGTTACAGTCCGAATATCAAGATTATGTAATTTTATCATATTTATAGTTTCTAGTACTAAATTTTTGTCTATCATATACTAAAATCCCAATGCCTGCATAATATCCCATTTTTTGATTGTCAATTTCAATTCAACTCGTCTGCTTTTAGCATAATCCTCATTACCGTTCTGATCTAATATCGGCTCACTGAAACTACGACCCTCAACTATCATTTTTTCTTTCAACTGCTCGCTGTAAGACTTATTATAATTTGTTTTAAACATGTATTGTGCAACAGAATTTGCCCGCTTCAAGCTGAGTTCCATATTTCTTGTAAATTGCTCATCCTTAGAACTTGTCCCTGCAAAAGATTGGGAATCCGTATGACCTTGAACAACAATGTTCTGTACACCATCTATAAGCTCTTCTTTTGAAAATATTGTATCTATGTATATAGGGACTAATTTATCAAGATATTTTTTCCCTCTTGCTGAAAGAGTCCAACTATTTACATCAAATAACTCTAAATCCGAAATCTTTATATCGCCTGTCATTTTGTCAACTTCAGCTTTAATATTTTCATCATTTAGTTTTTCTATCAATTCTTCTGAAGCTTCTATTTGTGCTTGTTTTTGATGTACAGAATTTTGCGAAAAACCAGTCATTGCAAGAACAAACAACGTCATAAATATAATCGCCAATCCCAAAAGTAAATCAGCCATTGTTGTCCAAAATATATTATCCGAAGCTTCAGCCGCCTTTGATTTCTTACCTGAAATAGCCATTTCTTATCCCTTAAAACAAATCATCTACCGTATCACCGCCGGATTTTGCATTTTCCTTTAATTGTTTGTTCATCTGATTAATTCCAAAAATTAAATTTTCTAAATACGGAACTAAATTACTTGCGATACCGGCATTTAAAGCTGTTTTAAAATAATTAGGCATTGCAACAATTAAATTTGATACCGAATTATTTTGAATTTTGGTTTCTCGCAACAATTCAAACAAAAACTTTTCCGAAGAAATATTGTCAAACAAATAACCTATTGTGTCCTGTACCTGTGCCAAAGGTTTTGCACACATCTGACCATACATAATTTTTTCTATTATAAGAAATATTAATGATGAACCAACTGCAATAACAGAAACAAGGGCTGCAACTTGCATACTGCTCATCAAACCTGCAACTGAAGCTATTGTTCTTTCCTGAGTTGAAAAATCTATTTTCCCAAATGCAATCGCTATGTTTAAGAATGTAAATAAAGGTCCAAATCCCGTCAATATAGTTGGTATTGTTTGTAACAACTTATAATTAAATTTGGTTGTAATCAAAGATTCTTCATTGAAAAAATACAGAGGATCAACCGTAGTCTGAATATTTTGAACTGTAGAAGAAACATCCTGGTAAGTTAAATCATTATCTTCACTTTTTAAAGCAACGGACTCAGAAAAAATCAGTGTATTTTTGAATTCATGCCAAGCCGTTGAAACATATTTATTAGCACGCATCCATTCATCAATCTCTTTAAACCTGAAATTTAAATCTGTTTTTTTAAAAGTAACAAGAAATGCTAAAAATATTTTTAAATTTTTGTTTACAAAACGATACTTTGTTATACAAAAAATTATGGAAAAAACGAAGGTAGTTAAAACAATTAAAATCGGAATATCCGTAAATATATGTAATAAATTCATAACATCTCCTTTATCAGGATTATAGCATATAACCTTACAAGTGGCAAATAGAAGAAAAATTAGCAAATATAACTACAAGAGCTTATACCTTTCGGGGATTATTTCACAAGCAAATCCATTTAAAATTCAAATATAACAGGAGAATTAATATGCTTATGGAAAACAGTTGCATGAAATATAATCATCTGGAAATGAAAAATGTAGACAAAAACATAATAGGCTGGCTTGAAGATATAGTAGAAGAAAATAACAGCCGAATTGAACGTAAAGAATGGAAAAGCAAATATAACAGTTATGTTGTATATGATTACGAACCATTTTGTACAGAAGGATTTGAAATAAACATCGTCATAACTTCATACGATGCAGCATACTTAAATTTTATAAAATATTTATATGATGAAAAAATGAACACCATTGAATATTTAAACAATTGCATCAATGTTTAAGAGGGGTAATCCCCCTCTTAATTATTCCTCATTAATTTTAGCGAAACAATCTTTACAATAGACTTCTTTTCCTTCGATCGGTCTAAACGGAACCTGAGTTTGAACTCCACATTTAGAGCAAACTGCATCATACATTTTTCTATTTTTTCTATTTTGCTGTCTGCGTTTTTTTCTGCATTCAGGGCATCTTTTAGGTTTATTAACAAGCCCTTTTTCTGCATAAAACTCTTGTTCACCTGCAGTAAAAATAAATTCTACACCACAATCTTCACAAACTAATTTTTCATCTTCGTACATGGTATATCTCCTGATTTGATAGTACTAAAAGAAACTCTATTTCTTTTATTCTTATGATTATACATCACATTCAACAATTATGCAAGTAGTTAAAAGATATACCGTTGCAACCTACGCCTATAAAAAATTAATTCAATGGAAATATTAAAAAATAATAAAATTAACTTGTTTATTCATTTTGATAACTTATAATGTAAAATATAAATGAGAGGGAAACTATGAGTCACAAACATAATAATCCATTTAAGAAAGATGCGGAGCCTGAAATTTCAAATACAGAAAATTCTGACAACAGCAACATTTCGGAGCAAGATGAAACGGTTGAAGAGAAAACAGAATCAACAAAACTACAAGATGAATACGATAAACTAAATCAACAATATATAAGGCTTGCTGCAGATTTTGATAATTATAGAAAACGTCAAGAGCAAGAGCGTGAAAATTTACTAAAATTTGGTGCAGAAAATGCCCTAAAGAAAATGTTAGACATTCTTGATAATTTTGAACGCGGGGAAAAGGCTTTAGCGAATGTTGAAGACTGCAAACAAGTAAAAGACAGTTTTAACCTTATCCACAAACAAGTAATTGAAACCCTTCAAAAACTTGGTATGGAAGAAATTGAAGCTGCAGGTAAAGAATTCGACCCAAATTTTCACGATGCAATTATGCAGACCCCAACAAACGAACACCCGGAACATACAATAATAAATGTTCTTCAAAAGGGATACAAAATGGGTGATAAAGTACTTAGACCGGCATTAGTGAATGTTGCCACGGCCAAATAAAAGCAGAAGAAAATGATTTGAGGAATAATGACAGATTATTACGAAATACTTGGAGTATCGAAAAACGCAACAAAAGATGAAATAAAATCAGCATTCAGAAAGAAAGCACGCCAATATCACCCTGATGTAAATAAAGCTCCGGATGCAGAAGAAAAGTTCAAAGAACTTGGTAAAGCATATGAAACATTAATGGATGATAATAAACGTGCAACATATGACCGTTTTGGAGAGGACGGATTAAAAAATGCAGGTTTTGACACAGGTGGTCCTTTTGCCGGTGGTTTTGGGGATTTAAACGATATTTTCAATTCATTTTTTGGCGGAATGGGTTTTGGTTTTGGAGGCGGTGCACCTGATCCGAATGCACCACAGCGTGGTGACGACTTAAGACTTGATATTGAAATCGACTTTGAACAAGCAGTTTTTGGCACAAACAAAGAGATAAAATTCGATCACTTAGAAATTTGTCCGGAATGTAACGGAAGTGGTGCAGCTAAAGGTTCTAAACCTGTTACTTGTAAAACTTGCGGCGGATCAGGGCAAGTTCAGACTGTAGCAAGAACTCCTTTGGGTTCATTTACACAAATAAGTGTCTGTCCGGATTGTCACGGTAAAGGACAAAAAATTGAAACTCCATGTAATATCTGTAGAGGCACAGGTCGCATTGAAAAAGAGAAAAAGATTGAAATAAAAATTCCGGCAGGAGTTGACAATTTATCTAAAATTCGCGTTTCACGAGAAGGTGATTCAGGCATAAACGGTGGTCCTGCAGGTGATTTATTTGTAGTACTTCATGTCAAGCCATCTGAATATTTTAAAAGAGACGGATTAAATGTATTCACGATACTTGAAATCTCACCAGCTCAAGCTGTCCTTGGAGACGAAATTATCGTCAAAACACTTGATGGTGAACAAAAAATTCAAATTCAAGCGGGAATACAAAGCGGAAATACAATAAAAATAAAAGGTGCAGGAATACCTGTTATATCACGTCCAAATCAACGCGGTGATCACATAGTTGTAGTAAACGTAAAAACACCAACTCAACTTTCTGATGAGGAAAAAATTCTGTATAAAAAATTATACGAAATAAATACCAATAAGAAGCATCAAGAATCTTTAATGGCAAAAGTAAAGGGAGTTTTTAATAATGCGTAAGTTTTTGATTACATTAATGTTGATGTTTTTCACAATAAACACTGTATTTGCTTCAAAAATCCCTCAACAAATGCAATCTTACATTGAAAAAACGTTTCCTAAAACCGATTTTCGATTTGACGGTTTAATAATTTTACCCGACAATACAATGTACCTCCCGCTTTTTCCTGCGGAAACAACAGAACAAGATGATGTGTTAATTAAAAAAACTTTTCCTGAAAATAAAACTTTATCTGATAAACCTGAAATCATAGTATTCAACAATAATTATGTACTATTAAAAGTTATCAAAGATAAGTCAAATCAAAGCACCGTCTTTGTTCCTAAAACGATTCCTGACGAAATAAGAAACGGACTTTTGCCTCAGGATATGCTTGTGCCAAGAGGTTTGGTCATCCCTGAAGTATACAAGGGAATCATAGGAAATCTGAATATTTCTCTTGCAAAAGATCCAGGATTAAGGGTTTCAGTACCGCAATCAAAAAATCCCAGCTCACCAAATGTTGTAGTTCCAATCCCTGAATTAAAAAATAAAACATTTTATATTGCTACCGGATATTCAAAAAACATACAGGTAGTAAATTCCGAAAATAAGTCTCCTGCATATGCATTAACACAAAATTATGTCCCAAAAAACATTAAAGGCTACCAAAACAAATTCTTATTAGTAACATCATTTGGAAGTGACAGTCTGAGTGTAATTTCACTTGCTGATGAAGCCGTAATAAAGGAAATTTTATTTACATCCGAGCCTGACGAAATTCTGATTGATAATGAAAAAGAATTAGCATACGTCTCTTGTCCGGAAGAATCAAGTATTTTTATAGTTAATCTTGAAACTATGACGCTTTCAAAACAAATAAAAATTAATGGAATGTGTGAACGCTTAACTTTAAGTAACGACGGAACAAAAATCTTTTATGCCGATAAAAAAACAAATGAAATTTGGGCAATAGAATTAGACAATAACTACCTTTTAAAAGATATAGGAAGGTTCCCGAATGTTTCAAGAATAGCTTATGATAATCAAAAATTATACATAATAAGTCGAACCAAAAACCATATCGCAATAATAGATTATCCGACAAACGGTCTTATTGCCGAGTTAAAAATTACTCCAAAACCCGTTGATTTAATTGCATATGAAAATAACCTTTTTGTTCTTGGAGCTGAAGAAAATAATATAATGGTAATAAATACTTTAACTGATGAAATAACCGATTCATTATTTTTGAATACTAACGGCTTTTCAACCAATATAACCCCTATTAACTCAACAAGTCTCGCCATTATATCCGATTCAAAAGCTTCAGTATATTGTGTATTAGATATGAAGAAAAAACAAATAGTTAAAACAAGTGCAATAGAAGTTCCAATAAGAGCAATCGTTGTAACTGATAAAATTAAAAAATGATAAAATATTTTGATGAAACAACAGAAGAAATACTAAATAGTCTTGAACAAACACAAAAAAATTTTTGGAATATTTCAAGAATAACCGGTGAATTCCTATATACATTTGTAAAAGCAACAAATAGTAGAAATGTTTTGGAAATCGGAACATCGAACGGATATTCCGGGATTTGGCTTGGTAAAGCAGTAAAAGAAAACAATGGGAATCTTATAACTATAGAATTTTGGGAAAAACGATTTTCAATAGCGCGTAATAACTTCGAAAAATGTGGTGTAAGTGACTATATAAAAATAATACAAGGTTCGGCTTGTGATATTCTAAAAAATTTACCTGAACATTATAAAATAGATTTTGCATTTGTTGATGCAAACAAAAAAGAATATTTGGATTATTTTAATCTCATACACCCACACTTAAATATTGGCGGATTTATCGCGTGCGATAACGTACTTTCACACGAAGAAAAGACAAAAAGTTATATAAATGCAATAGAAAATCATCCCGATTATGAAAATGTGGTTATTAATCTTCCTGCAGGATTATCCCTCGCAAAAAAAATCCGATAACCTTAATCATTTTTAACATGCATCTTGATTATTTAAATTTTTAATATATTATTAGATTACACAACTAGCTAGAAAAGGAATTAAAATTATGTCAAAACAATGTGAAATATGCGGTAAAAAACCGATTAAAGCAGCGAAGTTAACATTTTCGCACAAGCAAATTGTTCATACGCAAGAACCTAATCTTCAATCAGTAAAAGCTGTTATAAACGGTCAGACGAAGAGAATTAAGGTATGCACTTCATGCTTAAGAGCCGGTAAAGTTCAAAAAGCAATATAACGAAATTAATTTAAAAACCCTTGAAAGAGGGTTTTTTTAATGCCCTCCTATACAAAAGTATTATTTATTTTCTGTATATTAAGTGTTGTAACAAGAATATATTTAATTATTTGTTTTTTTTTACTAAATTTAATAGAATATAATTGGGGAAAATTTGAGGGATATGAAATGATAAAAGAAGAAACAAGGGCTAAGACTTTATCACCACAAGAAGTTCGAACTATCTTAAATGCTGACAATAAAGAGATAGTAGATTTATGTCGACAAGCTTCAATTCTACCAAAGAAAAACGAACGCGGTCAAACATATTTTTCTTACGATGAAGTAAAGCATTTACGAGCAATACAAGCTCAGAAGGCAATGAAATTCCCCGCAGAAAGGTCAAATACAGCTATAACAAACATTTTGGCATCAATAAAGAACATGGAAACCACCCTAAGTAATAAAATTGCCAAAGTGATAGATGAAAAATTAGAAGGTATGGATGAAGTTGTCGTTGAATTAATACGTTGCAAAACAGACAACGAAACTTTAAAACAAAAGATTATAGATCTAAACAAGGAATTATATCAATTAAAAAACGATTTAAACAGCTACAAGCACGTTGGTTTAGGTTTATACAAGAAAAAAGAGCGCCACGTATGGGAATAATAAGGGAATAAAAATGGCAGTAAAAGATGAACTTACGAATAACACAGAAGAACGTAATAAGGCACTAAAGCTGGCAATTGAAAAAATAGAAAAAGATTTTGGAAAAGGATCAATAATGAAACTTGGAGACAAGGCGACAGTTAATGTTGATGCCATTCCAAC
>CALUQI010000020.1 GCA_944322875.1 Candidatus Gastranaerophilales bacterium | reverse complement strand
GAATACCCCGCAAGAGTCCCTTGAGAGTTCATAACTTTTAAAGCTTCACCGAGCTTTCTTTGAAAAACAACAGAAGCAGTATTCCAAGCTCTATTTTGATAATTATTAACCAAATTAGGAATAGTTAATGCAGCAACGACACCAATAACTGTAATAGTGATTAGGACTTCAGCTAGAGTAAAAGCATAACGACGACAGTTAACTTTGCCAAAAGATTTCATAAAACCTCCAAACCTATAAATCAACCCAATTAAATTATAGTAACAAAACCTTGCAAAGTCAAGCATGGAGCGGGTCTTGCTACACCCCCCATTTAAGAAAGTAGACACAGTGCGTATTTTGACCCATTTTTAAAATCCTCCGAAAATTCTTTACGCAAAAATTATATCATTTAACGAGATTCTTGGCAACAATAAATTACTATGAAATTAAGATAATATTAAAATATTGAGAGTAAATCAGGTTTATAATATAATTGTCTTATTGAAGAGAAGAGAGGTTATTATGATACATGAAACAGCAATAATTCATCCGTCAGCACAAATAGCTGATGATGCTATTATAGGCCCTTATGTGGTAATAGGTGAAAATGTTAAAATAGGAAGTAAAACAAGAGTTATATCAAATGCACATATAGAATTCGCAGAAATAGGCGAAAGATGTACAATTTCTGCATTCGCAACGATAGGATCTGAACCTCAGGATTTGGGGTATAAAGGCGAAGCAACAAAGGTTATTATTGGAAATGACACTATAGTGAAAGAAAATGTAACTATACACAGAGGTGCCGCTTGTGGAGATTTTACAACCAGAATCGGTAACAAATGTCTGCTTATGGTTGGCTCTCATGTAGCGCATAACTGTGTTCTTGCTGATGAAGTTATTTTAGCAAACCTTGTGACATTAGGCGGTCATGTTCATGTTGGTTTTGGTGCATTTGTGGGTGGAATGAGTGTTTTTCATCAAAATATCAGAATAGGCGATATGGCAATAATTTCAGGATTTTCAGCATCACGTCAAGATATTTTACCTTATTCAAAAGGCGAAGGACGTCCGCCTGTTCCACGCGGGCTGAATATTGTTGCTATGAAAAGACGCGGGGTTCCGCTTGAAGTAAGAACTCATACAAATGAAGCATTTAAATTGCTGATATCAGATGAATACAATACTTCTCAGGCAATTGAAAAAATAAAAGCAGAAATCCCGATGAATGAATATATAGAAAAAATGATTGAATTTATTCAATCTTCAAAACGCGGCGTTTTGCTTAAATCTCATAAACACGGATATCAATCTTTAGAAGGCGGTGAGGATGAATAGTGTTTGGGACAAATATGCCGAAGTATTGGTTGATTACTCTGTAAATGTTCAAAAGGGCGACCTTGTTGTAATAAGGGCTGAAAGTATTTATGCTAAAGACCTCGTGCGTGCAGTGTATAAACGAGTTCTTCAACGCGGCGGTAATCCCTTAGTTAGAACCGGATTAGGAGATATGGCAGAATTGTTTATTAAATATGCCTCAGATGAACAACTCGATTATATTGATCCTATTTCAAAATTGGAATATGAGTCTGCTGATAAGTTTATTTCAATTGGCAGTCCTCTTAATACAAAAAGTATGGCTCATGCTGATTTGAATAAACTTGCCAGACGAGGTAAGGCGACAAAAATATTATCTGAACTCTTAATGAAACGTTCTGCAGAGGGTAATGCAAAGTGGGTTATTGCTGATGTGCCGACACATGCTTTGGCTCAAGAAGCAAACATGTCCTTGGATGAATATTCTGATTTCCTTTTCAAATCTTGCTATTTAGACTTGGATAATCCGGTTGATAAACTTAAAGAACTTGATGAAAAACAAACTAAATGGGCAGTTTATCTTAATGGTGTGAAAAAACTCAGAATAACCGGTGAAAAAACAGATATAACATTTGATGTAGAAGGTCGAAAATGGATAAGCTGTTCCGGCTTGAATAATTATCCTGATGGTGAAGTTTTTACTTCTCCTGTCGAAGATGGCATAAATGGTGAAATCTATTTTGATTATCCGCAAAATTATCGTGGTAATCAGGCTCAAGGTGTCCATTTGTGGATTGAAAACGGAAAAGTTGTAAAAGCTGAAGCTGAAAAAGGCGAGGAATTCTTAAATGCAATGCTTGACATGGACGAAGGTTCGCGCGGTATAGGTGAGATTGCTGTAGGAACTAACGATATGATTCAAGAAATTACGGGGAATATATTGTTCGATGAAAAAATAGGCGGAGCAATCCACATGGCTGTCGGAGCTTCCTATCCTGAAACAGGTGGCAAGAATGTGTCAGGTCTGCATTGGGATTTGATTAAAAACATGAAAAACGGTGGAAAAATATTTGCCGATGATATATTAATTTACGAAAATGGTAAATTCATTATCTAAATGATAATTTTATAATTTGTATAATTGATTGAAAATAAAGTCGTTACTCATCGACATATCTTCGGTTCCTTGTGTTTTGATAAAGATACTCGGATTGTTTTCCGGTATGGTTTTATCAAGTTTTTGTATAATTTTGCCTATAGTTCCGTTAATTACAGGTTTAACCGGTTCTGTCATAAAGCTCCTCAGTAAAATCCATTTCTTATAATTTTATAAACGGATTTTTTCAAGATAACTTTCAGCTTTTTGTAAATTATTTACAATAAGTAACAAATTTATTTGGTATGATTATTTGTAGATGTTATATTCAAAATCCGAAGAAAGGTTGTTTATGGTAAAAGTTAACCCTATAGTCAGAAAATTGTCATCTTTGAAGTCCGACCAGGTTTATTCTGTTGCCATGGGTGATTACAATGGATTTAAAAAGGCGTCTATTGACTATGCCAAATTGGCTGTTAAAAATTTTGAATTGTTGCCGGAAACAGTATCTCCAAGCATAAAGGTCCCTATATTTTCAAAACTTGGTTTGAAAATGGCAAAGGTTTGGCTTTTAAATAAATTCAGGGTAAAAACACCCGAAGAAAAAGTGCTAAAAAAACTTGTTAAAGAATATAAAAATAAGCAAAAAATCTCGCAAATGATTAATAAAGTTTAGTTATTTTTCCAGTGGATTTTTAATATATTTGGCAAACGCTATTTTTTGTTCTTTTAGTGAGAAATCTTGCCGGTTCTAGTTCTTGTGTAAGCGGTTCAAGAATTTCTTGCATTTTGGAGATAAGTTTGCCGATGTGAACAATTTCAGGCGAATAATACTTTGCATCCACATATGCTTGTGCAAGTTCCAGATAGCTTATCATTTGCATAGTAACGTCTGATATCATTATTGCAAGTCTTTTCTCTTTTTTCGTTAACATTTTATACCCAAACTTTCCAATTCCTTTTTGACCGGCAAAATAGCTTTCTCCATATCGTCTATTAACAATCCGATATGCAACAACTCTATCTTGGTCAGGTTATTTTCTATTATTACGTTTATTTCGTCTACATGTTGAGATAAATTTTTCAAAACATTATATGCAAGTTTAGTAAATTTTATATCTTCTTTGTTCATTTTATTCCGTTCATTTCTCTGAAATTATAAAATAATATTACAAATAATAACATCTATAATTAAATATTACTATCTACAAATCAATATGTCAACATGTGAATTAAAATTTGATAAAGTAAGTTTATGATTGAAAATAGAGTTTCTAATATGATAGGTGCCAGAAAGATGACTATAGCTGAAGTTGCACATTTAACGGGTCTTAGTTATAATGCCGTGGCAAATATATATTATGGTAAGACAAAGAGCATAGATTTTGAAACGTTGAACAAACTTTGTTTTGCGCTGGATTGCACTACAAATGATATATTTACGTATATTCCGGATTAATTTAGCAAAGTCAGGTCGTTCTTTATAAGGTTATAAAAATACTCATCAATCGAATTATAATCGGTAAAATTGACTATGTAGGGCAGTTTGCTTTGGTCAAATTTGTATTTTAAATCTGAAATTATTTCGTCAAATTTGTCTGACTTAACAAGTATATCCAAATCAGAAAGTGCTGAAAAATCTCCCCTTACCCTTGAGCCGTACGCGTAAAATTTACAAGGGTAGTCTTTTAAAATATTTTGTATTATCTTGTATTCTTTGTCTGTAATTCCTTTAATCATTGCAGATTTTTGTCCAAATTTTTGACTAAAATTTCAGTATCTTTTATAAATGCAGGTATGATTTCCAAGAGCCTACGCGATTTTTCGAGGTTGTATTCGTGTGCTGTGTTATTTCGTTTTTCGTAATATTGCTGCCAATTTTCCCAATTATCTATAAATTTATATCCTTCCATAAATCGGAATGTGTTATTTACGGTTAATTCTTCTTCATTTTTGCCGTATATTTTTTTCAAAACACGCTTCATCGTTTTTCTTGCTATTTCTAACGTGTACTCAAATCTTTTTATGCACGAATCCTCAAGCATATCAACGAAATCACAGGTTTTGTTTTCGTCAAGTTTTTCCATGCTTGTTTTTAGTGTTTGCAGCGCTGATTTTAAATTTGTTAAGTCTATTTCCATAAACCGATGATAGCATATTTTTTATTTATGTGCAATAAAAAAGGAGGTCAATGAGCCTCCTTTTCGTATATTTGAGTATTTGTTTTATGCATTAATTAATGACTTTGAACGTTCAAGTTGCAATGTGCAAGTTGTTACGTCACATACGCAAGACGGTCCAAAGTATTGAACGGCACCCGGGAATAAGTATCTGTCATTTATTGCCCAGTCTTCTCTATTTTCTTCCAAAGATTTGAAAACAGGGCCGTCAAGTTTTACTAATGCTTTTTGGATAACAGGTTTCATTTCACCATGGCGTTTTTCCATGTTCATCATCATCGTTAAAGGTATGCCGCCTGCAATCCATTTTTCAGCAGGTTCTGTAAGATTCCTTATTGATGATAGATAGCCTGTTAAACCAAAGTTTATTAACGCAAATGCGTTGAAACCAAGTGAATAACAGTAATCTGCATCAAAATTAGACGGGAATGCACATCTCCCTTCATATCCGAAGAAATGTGATTGAGCTGAAAATTTACCTATATATTCACCTTGTGATTTTAATTCATCCAGTCTTGTTTGAATCATTTCTATTAAAAGTTTTTCGGTCTCAATTTTTGATACTTGAACATTGCCGTGAGGATCACGATCTGCCAATAATTGACCTTTGATAAGTGCAGGCAGTGAGTTATAAACTTTTGCATTTGAAGGTTCAAGTCTGTTTTCTACTATGTCAAATTTTTCTCTTAACGTTGTCGCATTAACAAAACTTGGGTCGTTTTCAAGTTCTGCCATTATGTCGTTAAGATTGGAAATCATTGATTTCATTTCCGGTATAAATTCAATCAAACCTTCCGGAATTATTGCTATACCAAAGTTCTTACCCATATTGGAACGTTTTACTATTATATCGGTAACATAATTTACTATTTGTTCCAGTGACATTTTCTTTTCTTCAACCTCTTCCGAAATTAAAGTTATATTTGGTTGTGTCTGTAGTGCCGCTTCTAATGCTACGTGAGATGCACTTCTGCCCATTATTTTTATAAAATGCCAGTATTTTTTTGCAGAATTGGCGTCTCGTTGGATATTACCGATTAGTTCTGCGTAGGTTTTTGTTGCTGTATCAAATCCGAATGATATTTCTATCTGTTCGTTTTTTAAATCGCCGTCAATCGTTTTAGGACACCCGATAACTTGGATGCCGGTGTCGTTTTTCACAAACCATTCAGCTAAAAGTGCTGCGTTGGTATTTGAATCGTCGCCACCTATGATTACAACAGCTGTAATGTTTAATTTTTTACATACTTCCAGTGATTTTTGAAATTGTTCTTCGGTTTCAAGTTTTGTTCTGCCTGAACCTATAATGTCAAAACCACCTGTGTTTCTGTATTTGTCCATAAATTCGTCGGTAAATTCAATATATTTCCCGTCTATAATACCGGAGGGACCGCCTAAAAATCCGTATAATTTATTTGATGAATTCGCTTGTTTTAAAGCATCATATAAACCTGCTATTACGTTATGTCCTCCGGGAGCTTGTCCGCCTGACAATATTACTCCAACATTTTTTTGTTCAGATGTTGTCATTGATATTGAATTCTTGAAGGTTACAATAGGTTTGCCGTATGTGTTTTTAAATAAATTACGAATCTGTTCTTGATCCCTTATTGATTCGGTACTACTGCCTTCAACTAATTCCAAACTGTTGATGCCCAACGATAGGCAGGTTGGAAGTTTTGGTTGGTATTTTAATCTTTCAATTTGTAATGGTGAAAGTGTTTTCATAAATTAATTCCTCTTTCTTGTGTACGCTATACACTTATATTTTACTACAAAAATAAAGACTTCCAACAGCGGAAGTCTTTTTTTATTATTTTAAAGCAAATGTCATATCAGCTTCAACTGCGACTTTTCCATCTACTCTCCCTATGCCGTGTGCTTTGCATACAGGTCCTTTTATTTTTAAAAGTTCAATTTCCATTTCAAATTTGTCACCAGGTCTTACTATGTTTTTGAAACGTGCATTTTCAACACCTGCATATAAAGCAAGTTTCCCGTTAAATTCCGGAAGCTTTAGTAATATCGGGGCTGAACACTGTGCCATTGCTTCTAATTGTAGTACTCCAGGCATAATTGGATTGCCCGGAAAGTGACCTTGGAAAAATCCTTCATTCATGGTCATATTCTTATATCCTTTTGCATATTTGCCCGGTACGCATTCCGTGATTCTGTCTACCAGTAAAAACGGATATCTGTGCGGAATCATTTCCATAATTTCCATTGTATCAAAACTTAGTACTTCTTCTGTCATAATTTTCTCCTTATTTTACTTCAATTAACTTGTCTTTTAATATCTTTGCTACTTTTAAATGAACTGCATGTCCGGCTTCTTTAATTAAAATTTGAGCTTTTAAGTTTAAGGGATTAACTCCTGTGAGATATAAATCACCTATAGCATCCAAAATTTTATGTTTTATAGGTTCATTCTCAGAACGTAATTTTGTTGTGTAGTCTTTATCTGTTAATCCAACTGTATTCTCAAAAGTTACTCCCCTCGCAAATCCAAGCATCTGAAATTTCCTTAAGTCCTTATAATATCCAAATGTCCTTGCTTCAATAATTTCTTCCGGATGCTTAGGATTATAGTTTACCCAACGTCCCGTAAGATCCGGATGGTCATAATTTACTGCGTAGGATAAGAAAAACTCTTTATCAGGTAAAATTACCATGCTTGTTTTCCCGTTAAGATAATATACAGGTTCTGAAACTGTATAATATTGGGGTTTAGATTTTTCAATTCCGGCTTGTTTGAACAGTTCTACCCACTGCTTTGCACTTCCGTCTAGAGCAGGAACTTCACATTCATCCATGCATATATCTATTGAATCAATCCCGCAAAATGCCATTGCCGCTGATAAGTGTTCTTCAAGTATTACACTTGATTTTTTATTACCTATCGTAACGCAATGATCTGAAGATATTAGGTTATCAATGTCTGCAATAAAAGCTTCATTACCTTTTATAAAATATCTTATTTTACCTTCATTTGAAGGGAAAAATGTTACTTTGCAAGGCTTGTTCTTCATTAAGCCGTTTCCGGTTATTTCGATTTGTTTTTTTATCGTTCCCATTATTCGTTATGTGCCTCTTCAAACGCGTTTAACATTGGTTCATACTTTCTGAATTTTGCAATAATTTCTTGTGCATCTTTCATTGTTTTTAGTTGTTTGATAAACTCTTTCCTTGGTACTGCAGGTATGCCCACAACAATTGAACGCTCAGGGAATGATTTTGTTACTCCTGCCTTTGCTGCAATAATCGTGTCTGAACCGATTTGAATGTGATCTGCCAGTCCGGCTTGACCTGCAATTACAACTCGATCCCCTATTACACAGCTGCCTGCTATACCAACTTGTGAAATTATAAGGCAGCCTTTACCAATTTTGCAATTGTGACCTATCATAACTTGATCATCAATTTTGGTGTCATCACCTATGGTTGTATTTTCGATTGTACCGCGGTCTATTGTTGTATTGGCACCTATTTCAACATTATTGCCTATTTCTACTGAACCTATTGAAGGAATTTTAAAGATTACGTGTTTTTGTTGTGCTCCATCTTTGATTTCACCATCTTTTCTTGCTTGTTCTATATTATCCGGATTTTCTGTTACAAAACTGAATCCGTCTGCACCAAGGGATACTCCGTGATGAAGTATAACGTCATTCCCGATTTTTACCCTGTCTCCAATATTAACACCGGGATGGAAAAAACAATTTTGACCGACTTTGACATTACTTCCTATATATGAATTGGCAAGGATTTTAGAATTGTCGCCAATTTCTGCATTCGCACTTACAACAACATTTGGACCTATACAAACATCTTTACCCAGTTTTGCCGTTGGGTCAATCACAGCCGTAGGATGTATATCTTTATTTACTGTTGGTGCTATGTAAAAAAGATTAAGTAGTTTCATCATCGCCAGTCTGGGACGCTCTACTTCTATTGTGGTTAGTCCATCTATTTGAACTCCAAGTGGAACAAGTGCCGCTTTGGCTTTTGAATTGGAAAGATTAGCTATTTCATCTTCACCTAGCGCCAATGCTAATGTGTTTTCGTCAGATAGTAATGGAGGTGCAATCTTAGTTATTTTTGCATCTTCAACCTTTGTGAGCATTCCATTCACAATTTGCGTAATTTCTTCTAATGAAAATGTTTTCATATCTTACTCCTTATTATTAATTTTGTTTATTGTATTTGTTGTTGATTTCCCCGGAACAAAGTCTATAAACTCAACACGTATTCCGTTTTTTTGCATTATATCTGCTTCAGGAAGAGTCTTGAGTGTATAATCGGCGCCTTTGGTGTATACATCCGGTTTTATTTCATTCAGAAGTTCTCCGGGACTATCTTCATCAAATAAAACTACGTAATCTACACAACTTAATGCACACAAAATCTCTGCTCTATCTTGTTCATTATTTATCGGGCGGCTATCACCTTTGATTGATTTAACTGATTTGTCTGAATTTAAAAGTACAATCAGGTAATCAGCGTAAGATTTGGTTTTTTGTAAGTATCTTACGTGACCTACATGCAGAATGTCAAAGCAACCGTTGGTTGCAACAACGGTCTTCCCGCTTTTTTGAATATTTCTTACAAATTCCGCTATGTTTTCTCTTCTAAGTAACTGTCCCATATATACCCCAACTTATTCTAACAGAAAAAATAACAAAAGTCCTTTTGTTTTTACAAAAAGTAATAAATAGCCAATCGGCTAATTTGAACACTTTTTATGCAGTGCTAAGATTATTTGGTTATGGAAAAAATTTTAATTTTCAGGTATGGTCCAATAAGCGAAACTGTTTTATCAACAGGGTTTTTTAGAGAACTCAGAAACGCCTTGCCCAAAGCTGCTATTGATGTTCTTGCTGATGATACTTCAGCTGAAATTCTCCAAAATTCTCCTTATGTTAATAAAATCTTTTATATTGACGGAAAATTTAAAAATTTAATCGCTTATCTTAGTTTGTTTAAAAGATATGATACAATATTCTTTCTTAAAGACGATTTCTTTTTTTCATTTCTTGCTTTTATTGTTAAGGTTAAAAACAGAATAGGATTTAATTCCGGTAAAAACAGATTTTTGACTTGTATTGTCCCTTATGATGAAGATAAACACGAAACTGAGTTTTATACTGATATGCTTAAGTTATCCGGTATTGATGCGGATTGTAATAAAATTGAACTTTGGGGTAATAGAATAAATGATTTACAGGTAGAAGAACTCTTGAAGCATGTCTCTGAAAAAAAAGTTTTAATTAATGCATTCTCTAAATGTAAACAAAAAAACTGGCTTAATGATTATTGGTCTGAAATTGTATATTACCTGTCTAATGAAATTCATATGCAGATATTTTTAGCCGGTTCAAAGAAAGATAGACTAAGTTGTCTCAATATTATAACTCCTATAAAAGATAAACTTGATATTATACCTATAGATATGTGCGGGAAATTATCAGTTTGTGAAACAATATCCTTGGTGAAAAAAATGGATCTTGTTATAAGTGTGGATTCGGCAACAATCCATATTGCAGATGCTCTCGGAATCCCTGCAATTTTATTGCACGGTCCTACGTCAATTTCAAGATGGAAACCTTTGGGTGATAAATGCATGATAATTTCAAGACATTTTTCTTGTTCCCCTTGCTGCGGACCGGGTGCCGGTAAAAAACACTGCAAAAATCGTGTCTCTGATTGCATGGAATATCTGACGCCGAATCTTATTATTGATGTGTTGGATGATAAATTTAAAACCAAACATTTTAAATAATAGTTTTTTGCTCGCCTGTATATTCTATCGGATTAAAACAGATTCATTTCCGTAATTTTTTTACATATTCTTACGGTATTCAATGCAGCACCTATTCTAAGATTATCACCGACACACCATAAACTTAATCCGTTTTTAAAAGCAATATTTTTCCTTATTCGACCTACAAATACCGGATCTTGATTTGCCGCATCACGAGTTGTAGGATATTCGTAATCCTCAGGATTGTCAATAACTTTTACTCCGAATGCATTACCTAAAATATTTCTGGCTTCGTCCGGTGTTATTTCATTTTCAAACTCAATATCAACGGCTTCACTATGCCCACGGTACACAGGAACTCTCACGGCCGTGCAGGAAATTGGAGTTGATGCATCTAAATGTAGAATTTTTTTTGTTTCGTTTGTTACCTTCATTTCTTCTTTTGTGTAACCGTTTTCACAAAATGAATCAATTTGGGGGATTACATTGAAAGATATCGGCTTTTTGAAACATACATTTTTAAATCCTTCACCTGCAAGATTTGCTTTTGTGTCTGCGGTAAGTTCATTTATAGCTGCAAGCCCTGCTCCGGATACCGATTGATATGTTGAAACAATAAGTCGTTTTATTTTTGCTTTCTCGTGTAAAGGTTTTAAAACCAGCATTAGCTGCGATGTAGAACAATTTGGGTTAGCAATTATTCCTTTGTGTTTTTTTAAGTCTTCATCGTTAACATACGCTATCACAAGAGGAACATCTGGTTCCATTCTGAATGCTGAGGAATTATCTATTAAAACTCCGCCGCGTTTAACAATTTCAGGTGCAAATTTTTTTGATGTTGTGCCTCCGGCTGAGGCTATTACAATGTTTATCCCATCAAAACTTTCAGGGACAGCCTCTTCAACAATGTAACTTTCCCCCTGAAATTTAAGCTCTGTGCCGGCACTTTTTGCACTGGATAAAAGCTTTAAACTTTTATATTCAACCTTGAGCTCATCCATGATTTTTAAAATTTCTCGGCCTACTACTCCGGTTGCTCCTAAGATAGCTATATTTGGTTTTTTCATGTCGTCCGCCTTTTTTTGTCAGTATATCATAAAATTAACTTTGTTGTTTTAAGATTTTTGAATTCTACTTTTGGGCTATGAACTTTCCTGCTTTTTGCTATTGATTTATCTCTTTTATATATGTAAAATAAAATTGAAGAATAGGGAGAGAATAACATGGAGAAAGATAAAAAAATGATTGCTATATCAATCTTGACTTTTATAGGATTGGTTACAACAATCAAATTGGCCGTTATTTACTACAATGCTAATTTCAATCCTTATGCTTTGGCAAGTTTTTGTTCCGTAAATGATTTTATCGATTGTGACGGTATAGCCAAAACGACTGAATCACAATTTTTCGGAATACCTTTAGCTTATTGGGGATTACTCCTATATTCCTTTATTTTTATCATGCTTTTTGTTGACAAATTGAAAAATTTTAAATGGCTAAAATTTTTAGAAGTGTTTAAAAATCCATTTTCATATATTGCTGCATTAGGGGTTATCTCGTTCACAATTTCAATGGTTTTGTTGTTTGTAAGTCTTTTCGAAATTAAGAAATTATGTATATTATGTGCATTTACTTATGTGTTGAATTTGGTAATTGCCGTAGTTGCTGTCCAAGGTATAGGGTTTAAAAGTGCTTTCAAAAACAGTTTTGAAGATTTTGTAACTGCATTGAAAACTAAAAGTTATGCGATTGCTTTCGGAATTGTATTAATTTTAGCTGCCTCATTTCTCACTTACACAAGTATTTCTTATGTTTTTGCTCCGCAAGTCAAAAAACAAAAGGAATTTAAAGAATTTACAAAAGCAAAAACTAATAAATATGCCGTTTCAGGGAATTTGTTAGGTGCTGAAAATCCGAAAGTTGTTTTGCATGCATATACCGATTATAAGTGTCCGATGTGTTTTGCTTATAATATTATGATTCATAAGTTGGCAAAGGAATTGGACGGTGTTAAAGTTGTACATCATAATATGCCTTTGGATACGGAATGCAACAGGTATTTACGTCAAGAATTTCACAAAGGTTCTTGTACTATGGCTAAGTATGCAGTCGCTGCCGAAAAACAGGGTAAATTTTGGGATATGAATAATTTGTTGTTTGAAAAACAGCCTAATAGTGAAAAAGAAATTATGGAGATAGCACAATCCTTAAATTTGGATTTAGAAAAACTTCAAGATGATGCAAATAGTCTTGAAACTATGCGCCAAATTCAAAATGATATTGATGATGCTTATTCTAATAGTATTAACGGAACTCCAAGTACTATAATAAACGGAAAACATCACGTTGGTATGAAAACATATTCGGAATTTAAGAAATGGTTGAAAGATGAGGGAGCAACAGAAAAATAAAATTGTGTTACATGCTTGTTGTGCTATATGCTCAGCTTACCCGATTACTTTGTTGCAAGAGTTAGGTTATGAGCCTGTTGTATATTTTTATAATCCAAATATTTATCCTGAGGCTGAATATCAAAATCGATTAGAAGCACAAAAAAAATTATGTAAAAATTTGGGTTGTGAGTTAATAGTGGATGATTACAAGCCTGAAGAGTTTTATAATGTTGCCAAAGGATTAGAAAATCAACCTGAGAAAGGTTTGAGATGTGATAAGTGTTTTGAGTTGAGACTTTTTAAAACTGCTCAGTTCGCAAAGAATAATGGAATAACTGAATTTACAACCTCTATTGTCATAAGTCCTCATAAAAATTTTCAAAAATTGGCGGAAATAGGACAAAAAATAGCAGAACAGTTCGGTATAAAATTTAAAGCTATTGATTTTAAAAAACAAGATGGATTTTTGAAAACTAATCGTATCTCAAAAGAGTTGGGGTTATATAGACAGAATTACTGTGGTTGCAGATATAGTATCCACACAAAGGAGAAATTATGCATGAGCTAATAATACAAATGAATAATGTTTTTCAAAGTATGGGCATTCAGGGACTTGCACTTAATTCTTTTATAGAAAGTTTTTTTCTTGTTCCTCCTCCGGATATACTTTTGATAGCAATGGATTTGGCGAATCCTGAAAAAGCTATTTATTATGCTTTTATATGCACGATATTTTCAACAATGGGTGGTATCGTTGGGTATTTAATAGGCCTTTTCGGCGGAAGACCTGTGTTTAATTTCCTTTTTAGAAATAAACATGAACAGTTTGATAATGTTGAAAAACTTTATAATAAATATGGTGTAATTGCAGTATTTTTCTCTGCATTTACGCCCATCCCTTATAAGATTTTCACTATAGCAAGTGGAATATTAAGGATGAATTTCCCACAATTTTTGGTTGCAAGTTTTTTTGGCAGAGGTCTCAGATTTTTTATTGTCAGCATAGTTTTAATGCTTTTCGGTGATACTATTAAAGAATATATTGAACTTGTTATTATTGCGGCTTCTGTTTTGATAGTTGTATTTTTTATACTTCTATATAAAAAAAGACATGTTCTTAAATAATTTCATATATTTATACTAGTTAATGTTTAGTAAAATGTTATATAATTGATTTGCATAGAATTATCATTATATAAAGAAATGAAAAGGTAAGATTTATGAAAAAAACATCATTAATATTATTAGCATTATTACTCATTTGCAGCTCAGCATCTTTTGCAGCAGTCGGAAAAGATACTGAGGGACCGTTTGGTTACAATTTGTACGAAGATATAAACCGAAATTCGGATTCACAACCTAAGAGTAATTCACAACCTAAAAATGATTCTAAAACTAATGCTTCTTCAAAAGAGTTTTATGCAGATGATATTAAGCCGGAATGGGAAACAGAACGGACATATTACCCTAATGCAAATATAAAAAGTGCGGTTGGTAAATATAAAGCCGGAAATTATTCGGGATGTCTTCAAGAGATGATTTCATTGACAAGGAAGGATCCTTCAAATCCTTTAGTTTATTATTACTTAGGGATGTCATATGCGCAAGTCGGCAAAAAAGATCAGGCAGTAAAGGCTTATGAAGTTGTTTTGAAACTTAATTCCGATAAAACAATAGCAGAGTATGCAAGAAAAGGAAGAGATTGTCTCGTAGGTGGTCCTACTTGTACTCCAGAAACAGAAGGACAGACTGATGAAAAATTGGACGAATTCATAAACTCCCCATACGGTAACGGTTTTTCTAAAGAGTTAAATCAGGAAGTTAAAGAACAAAAACTGAAAAATATTCAAAAGACAATTAATGAAAAGCAGGATCTTGAGGATTCTGATATAAAAAATATTCAAAAATTTGACAGAGGCAGCGAAAATTTTAATGGTACAAAATTAGCTCAGAATGATAATGTGTCTAATGATGATATAATAAAAGCTATTGAAACCCTTAAAAAGGCAGGAGTAACAGTCTCAGTATCGCCTGTTAATAGTCAATATAATGACATGAGCATGTTGTTAGGAACAAATAATAATCGAAATGATGCAATGATGAATATGATTCCATTTTTAATGAATCAGCATCAAAACGGTCAAAATATAGATCCTCAGATTCTACAGTCCTTGATGATGAATTCAATGCTCCCGGATTTTACATTCAACAACAATGACAACAAGTATTAATTTATGATATTAGACTACAAAACAGCGAAAAAAAAATTTCTGTCTGCACAAATAAATGGTTGTAAAGAATTCTTTGTTATCCACGAATATTTTTTAGAAGCCGGTTATTGTGATATGATTCTGGACGATATCGACAATGCTCGCAAGGAGTTTGAAAGTATTGAAAAATCCGACATCCGAGCACATTGGGCATTAGTTATGCTGGATTTTATAAATGGTTGTGTTGCAAGATATCCTACATATTTTGAATTAAGAAATTTTTTAGAGATTGATTTAGGGATACTAATAATGTATTGCAAGGGTGATTATGTAGAAAAAATAATTAGGTATGCTGATTACATGTTCACGATTAATCCTGAAGTCTACAAATTTATTGGCAGAGTTTTATTTAAGAATGATTTGAAACCTCAAGCTATGTTTTTTTTAAACACGGCCAAAGATAATTTTTATAATGATCCGGAACTGCATTATATATTAGCTGAGTGGTTTAAATCAAAGAATGATGTGGTGGCTTGTAAGAATTCATTGAGAACGTGTTTAGAAATATTACCCGAATATGCGCCGGCTAAATTACTTATGAAAACTCTTTAGATTTAATTTTGTTTTTTAATATCAATATCACGACCACCTACAATTTTCAGGTGCCGTTGTTCTCCTTCGCCAATAGATTCACTCTCAAGGTTATGTTGTTCCACAAGTTCATGTTGGAGTTTTCTTATTTGGTGATTCTGAGGTTGTAATTCAACGTGTTCTGCCCCTGCAAGGATTTTGTTAATAGCTGCTTTTGCCTCATCTAGTGCTCTTTCTGCATCGTCGTAATATCCTCGTAATGTTTCGTTTGATTCAGGAACATCAAGTGCTTCTTTTAATACTTTTTGAATTTGAGCCATAGAATTAGTCTTTACGTAGAAAATTTGAAGCCTATAGTTATTTGCTGTGTTTAGGACTTTTGCTCCGCCTTTAGCAAAGTTTTTATGTGCTATAACTATGTCAGCGTCTTCTATACTGCGAGTAATTTCTGCATTTAAGTCAAGACGTTCTATAACTTTATCCACAATACTTCTGGAAACGGCGTAAAGATAGATTTTTTTGATTGCCTTAACTCCTTCGACGTATTCTTTCCTATTGAATGAGAATTTCAAATTATCTGAAGGGATTTTTTCTTCGAGTTTATTAATTTCCTCAGCAATAGTCGGCTGATGAGTTTCGTAAGTTTGATCGACTTTTCTTATTTCAGGTCTTATAGGCCATCCTCTTAGTATGTAATCAACAGCTTCAGCGGTGTCTTTATACACTGCCAAAGTATTTCTGTCCAAAATTTCTATAACAATGTCAAATGTTGGTTGTTTTTCTCTTTCCAGAACTGTTTTTTGCGAGGCTCTTCTTTTTGCTTCATCGTCTCCCAGAGTAACAGATTGAATACCTCCAACGAGGTCCGAAAGAGTAGGATTTTTGATTAAATTTTCTAAAGTATTACCGTGGGCAGTTGCAATCAACATGACTCCGCGCTCGGCAATAGTTCTTGCTGCCTGCGCTTCAGCCTCGGTACCGATTTCATCGACTACAATAACTTCGGGTGTATGGTTTTCAACTGCTTCAATCATGATGTCTTTTTGAAATTCCGGTTGGCGAACCTGCATACGTCGTGCATGTCCTATGGCCGGGTGAGGAGTATCACCGTCACCGGCTATTTCGTTTGAAGTGTCTACAACCACTACCCGCTTCCCGAGTTCATCGGCAACTAGTCTTGAAATTTCTCTCAATTTCGTTGTTTTCCCAACTCCCGGTCTGCCCAAAAACAGTATACTTTTGTTTTGCATACAAAAATCTTTTATACATGCAATTGTCCCCGTAACAACTCTTCCAATTCTGCAGGTAAGACCTATTATTTTGCCTTGACGGTTTCTTATTGCACTTATTCTGTGGAGTGTTCCGGGGATGCCTGAACGATTATCTGATGTAAATTCTTGAACCCTTTGAGTTATATATGAAATATCGTCAAATGTTATTTCCTCTTTACCCAGATACTCAATTTTCCCAGTCGAGTGTCTTATTTCTGGTATTCGCCCTATATCCAAAACGATTTCTATAACATCTTCCATATTTTCGTAGTTGATGTGACTTCGGACCTTCTCTGGCAAGATCTCGATTAACTTTTCTAAGTCGTTTTGAAATTGTAAATTTTTCATATTCTTTTGCCTCCTGTCAGTACAGGGATCTGGCAGATATTTTATTATCTCCTCTATATTAATTATACCACTTTTTATAAACTTTTCATCAATCGATGGTGCTACATCAATAGCAATTTTACAAATCTTAATTTGAAATAACTTTTAGTCCGTTTTCCCCTGTATCATTGAAAAAATGTTAAAAGAGAGCACTTATGTGCTCTCAGGTTTTCGGGGATATTGAGAAAAATTTTTATCATCGTTTTTGAAATACCATAACGTATTCGTGCTTAAAGATATAAAAACCGCCTGCAAGTGCTCGGTATCTCCAAAGATTTGCTGTTTTACCTTTTGCACGTTCATTACCCTGCATGTCTTTTACGATTATTGCCTTTAAAGAAAATCCTAGTTTTTGCATCCTCGCCATACATTCAAAACCAAGTGGTTGAACTTCAGAATTTTTGTAACTATCGCCTATAATAAGTGCTGCAAATCTTCCTTTTTCAAGTTTATCGTAACCGTTTTTTGCAACTTTTTCAAATAAATCATAAAATTTTTCGGTTGATTCACAGTTTGATAAATCTTCCTTTTTATCTGAAAATTTTATGATATCGTCATAAGGAGGGTGAAGAATTAAAAATTGAGCATAATCTTCTCCCATAATATCAAGGGCTGCCTGAACTTTATCTTTTACAGCTTCGGATGCTGAATCTGCACAAATTATTCTTACATCTGTTACAAGTTGTTTCGGTGTAAATTTTTCTGAAACTTTTTCCGCTAAATCATCCTTCAATTCAACACCTATACAGCGTCTGTTCATATTTACGGCCTCTATTCCTGAAGTTCCTGAACCAAAGAATAGATCAAGTACAATATCATTTTTCTTTGTAAATCTTTCGTATAATTGCTGTGCTATTTGGGGTATATAATTCCCATGATATTCATTAGAATGACCGTGTTCTTTCAATCTTGACGGGAATTCCCATAAAGTATCTGTTTTTACGTGTGAGTAGTCTTTCCAAGCGTTTAAGTTTATATCACTATACTTTGTGGTTTTGACTTCTTTTACAATTTGTAAATCGGCCTTTTTGGTCGGCTTAAGTTTTGTATTATTTTTCAGTTTTGCCAATTCTCTTCCCCCAAATAATTAATATAGATCCATCTTATAGAAATGTTTCAAATTTGTAATCAAACATTTAGATGAATTTGTGTTTGTAGTACATTTGGTTTAAACGGAGGAAGTATGTTAGAAAATGGAGTTACCTTGAACACGGTTTTTATGGTTATCGGCTTCCTTCTTGCAATGTTTTCTTGCGTTTCAAACGATATAATTCAAACTTTAGGGACTTTTTTAAGTGCAAATAAAAAAACAAATTCATTTTATATATGGGCATTTACAAGCATAATACTAATTTTAACAATAAGTATAGGTTGGGTCATAAATGATGGTGATATGTCTTTCGGAAGATTGGATCGTATTCCCGTAACTCATACCTTTGGTATAATTCACGTGTTACCTCCGATTATATTGCTATTGTTGACACGTTATGGAATCCCTGTAGCAACTGCATTTTTAATATTAAGTGTATTTTCGGTAAGTGATGTTCATGTTATCGGATTAATGCTTACAAAGTCATTTATTGGTTATGGTGTGGCTTTTGTAAGCGCTCTTTTTATATACAATATAATAGCAAGACCTATAGAAAGATATTTTTATTACACACAAAAAAAACATTCAAAAAGTATTTCAAAATGGTGGATGGTCGCAAAATGGTGTTCTACAGCATTTCTTTGGTCACAATGGATAATGCAGGATGCGGCAAATTTATTTGTATATCTCCCAAGAAAGGCATCGCTAGGAGAGTTGATTTTTGTTTTGTGTGCGTGTACGGTATTTTTGGGTTTTATAGCGTTTAACAGAGGCGGCGAGATTCAGAATATTGTTAAAATGAAAACTAATGTGCAGGACCCTCGTTCCGCAACAATAATAGATATTATATACGCTTCATTATTACTTTATTTTATAAAATTAAATAATATCCCAATGTCAACAACTTGGGTCTTTTTGGGGTTACTTGCCGGCCGGGAAATAGCATTATATCATAGGTTGCGTTTTGAATCTCCTAAAAAAATGTATAAACACATTTTAAAAGATCTTGCAAAAGTTACTTTTGGCATGATAGTATCATTAGTTACAGTTGTAATTTTAACCAAATTCCATATTGTAAAGGATTTTTTCATAATGCATTTTATTGGAGGCTAAATGGTTAGAATAAAACAATTATCAAAACACTTAATCAATCAAATTGCAGCCGGTGAAGTTATAGAACGTCCCGCTTCTGTAGTGAAGGAACTTACGGAAAATGCTATAGATGCCGGAGCAACACGTATAAGTATAGAAATAACTAATGATTGCAGAGATATAAGAGTTGCAGATAATGGTTCCGGGATTCATCCGGATGATATTTTATTAGCCTTTTCAAAACACGCAACCAGTAAAATTCAAAAAGATGAAGATTTATATGATATTCATACTCTTGGTTTTAGAGGAGAAGCACTTTCAAGTATAATTTCAATTTCGAAGTTAACATGTACAACACGGACTAAAGATTATGAGACAGGCACAAAAGTAAAATGTGAAAATTCTGATGTAAAAAAGACTGAAACAGGTTGTGCAATAGGAACTATAATGGAAGTGAGGGATTTATTTTATAATCTTCCGGTACGTTTAAAATTCCTTAGGAATCCTAATACAGAGTTTTCATATATACAGGAGATTGTTCAATCACTCGCTATAATTAATACAGGAATAGGCTTTGAGTTAAAACGAAACGGCAAAGTGGTTTTGAAGACAACCGGACAAAAAGACTTATCACAAACCTTGAGTGAAGTTTACAGTTCGGATATTGTAGGGCATCTTAAGCCGGTTTTGAACACAGATGATTTGTCAGGCTTAAAAATAACTGGTATGGTAAGTAAACCGGATTATACAAGATCGAGTAAAAAAAATTATCATATATATATAAATTCAAGGGCCGTAAAATGCGGCGTCATTCAAAAGGCGATTGATACCGTTTATAAAACACTTATCGCAAACGGTAAATATCCTTTTATTGTTTTAAATATAGAAATACCTGCATCAGATGTGGATGTAAATGTACATCCGACCAAGAAAGAAGTCAGATATAAAAATACAAATCAAATTTTTAATTTTGTTCGAACATCTGTAGAGGGTGGGTTATCAAATTTATCAGATTATTTGGAATCGAAGCCAAAAGATAATATAGTAAGTTTAACGCCAAATTTTCCTGAGTTAAAGATTGATGACAGCGAGGATACAATGTATGTATCAGATGCATTGATGAAGCATTTACAGGAAGATGTATTGCCTATTAAAGAGAGTATAGAACAACAAAAAATATTATTAGAGGAAAATATAGAACCACAGCCGCAGGATGAGAATATAATAGGGCAATATAAAAATACTTACATACTAATTGATGTAGAAGAAGGTTTGGAAATTATTGACCAACATATAGCAGAAGAACGATATATTTACGAGAAATTAAAGTCAGAAAAGCAGGTAGCTTCTCAAATACTTTTTGTTTCGGATGTTGTAGAAGTTTCTGTAACTGATATGTCGATAATAAAGGACAATTTAGCAAAATTCGAAAGATTTGGATTTGGCATAGAGATACTAAATGATAAAGAATTGATTTTTAGGAAGATTCCGACACTTATTTCAAAAGTAAATCCGCAGGAGATAATATCAGATATATTACAGAATATAGACGGAGATATAGATAATTTAGAGGAGCGCATATTGATAACGACAGCATGTAAGGCATCAGTGAAAGCGAACCAAAAATTATCTCATTGGCAAATGCAAGAAATTGTCCAAAAATGGCGTAAAACAAAAATGCCGTATACGTGTCCTCACGGTCGTCCAATATCTCACATAATCCCTCATAAAGAAATTGCGGGATTTTTCTGTCGTCAAGCATAATAAAGAATTTATGAGCTTATATTTTGTATCAAATTATAAATTACCTATATACAAAACCTATATGTCATGATAGAATATTTACAGATGTAGTAGGATAATATTTTTTGGAAATATATGCATTAAAAATTGGTTAAAAGCGAATAATCA
>CALUQI010000019.1 GCA_944322875.1 Candidatus Gastranaerophilales bacterium | reverse complement strand
AAGGATATATTCCCGGTATATTTCTACGGACAGACAGTAGAACCTGCATCTGACGCTGCAAGAGCCGTATTGTTCGGAAGATAATTTTTCGTACCCCAATAAAAAATCACGAGGTTTTAAAACCCCGTGATTTTTATGTGTTATAATCAAATTATGGATAAAAAGATATCTGATAAAATAATAAATCGTTTAACTTTATATCATTGTATTTTGCAGGATTATTTAAACAGCGGGGAAACCTATATTTCCAGCGGTCAAATAGCTGCATTGCTTGGAATTGATGATTCTCAGGTTCGTAAAGATATAAGCATTTTGAATAATTCAGGAAAGTCAAGAATAGGTTATATAGTTTCAGAATTAAAAAAATCAATTGAAAAAACATTAGGATTTTCTAAAACAAAGAAAGCTTTTATTGTCGGAGCAGGTAATTTAGGTTTGGCACTGGCGAAGTATGATAACTTTACCAGTTATGGATTAAACATTATTGCACTTTTCGACAATGATGCTAAGAAAATCGGTACTACAGTGAATGGGAAGTTACTTATTTTAGATGTAAAGAAATTACCAAATTTGGCTCGGAAGAATTGTGTAGATATAGCTATACTAACTGTTCCGGGCAAATATGCACAAAAAACAGCTGACTTTTTGGTATCATCAAATATAAAGTATATATGGAATTTTACCCCTACAGTCTTAAGTGTTCCTCAAGACGTTCAGGTTTGGAATGAAAACTTAATGGGGCATTTTTTACAATTTACTTACAACATTTAGATTATAAAGATGTCTGAGGCCTTCAAGTGTAAGAGTGGGATTTATATAGTCAAAAGGTCTTTTCAAGTAATTTGCTATTAATCCTGAATATCCTCCTGTTGCTATAATAACAGCTTTTTGTCCGAGTTCTTTTTCACATTGTTGGACAAGTCCGTCTATCATACAAGCTGTTCCGCGTATAACACCTGAAAGTATTGCATCAGTTGTATTATGTCCAATTGCATTTGACGATATTGCTACATCAATCCTCGGCAGTTTAGAAGTGAATTTGTTTAAAACTTTCATTTGTAAATTTATCCCTGGCGAGATTATTCCACCTATGAATTCTCCGTCAGGATTTACTATATCAAAAGTTGTTGCTGTTCCAAAGTCAACGACTATTGCAGGTTTTTCGTACAGAATATAAGCTCCCGTAGCGTTTGCAATTCTGTCAGCGCCAACTTCTTCAGGAAAATCAGTTTTAATTTTAATGCAGTTTTTTATTTCATTGGTCAGTAAAATAGCTTTTATTCCAAAAACATTTTCAATAGATTTTTTGAGTTTTTCATTTAATTCTTCGACTACTGAACCGATTATGCATCCTGTTATTTTGAAATCCTTAAATAACGATTTTAACAGTACTTCATACTCTTGTAGACTCAAATCTTTATCAGATGCCAGCCTGAATTCTTCAACTAATGCGTCATCATCATAAAGTCCTAAAGTTATATTCGTGTTTCCTATATCTATAGTTAAAAGCATAATAAAATAATCCCTTTATAGGGATTATTTTATATCAAACAAATCTCTTTGTAAATTTATGCAGAAAATGCTGCCTGATCAGATTGTTGTGTGCCATTCAATATTTGTCCGATTCCCCCTTGAGGGACAAAAGCGACTTGTGGAGCAAAAATTGATGTTTGTTTTATTTTCTTTTCATCGCTATATTCTGTTTGAATTGAATGGTTCTGGTCATATTTAACGCTGTCGATTTTGCCAATTTTCTCACCCATGATTTATACTCCTCATAAATACTTCATATATATAAAGTATTTATAATAATAAATATTGCCAACATGTCTAAGAATATTTACAAAACTTTACATTATAGTTAAGAAAACAAATCACTTTGCAACTTAACCGCTGTTTTAGTCCTAGCAAGTCCTCCCATAGAGCTTTCTTTTAGAGCTGGAGACATTAATTGTCCAGTTTGTTCCATAGCATCCACAACTTCATCGACGGGGATTTTGGATTCAACACCAGATATGGCCAGTTCACAGGCTGTGATAGCCATAACAGCCATAAACGGATTTCTTTTTACACAAGGTACTTCAACCAATCCACAAACCGGATCACACGTAAGACCTAAAATATTTTTTAGAGTGAGCGCCACGGCATTCAATACCTGCCGAGGTTCTCCTCCCAGAAGCTGAGTTACGGCCCCAGCTGCCATTGCTGCTGCAGCACCGCATTCTGCTTGACAACCGGCAACCGCTCCTGCCAATGGAACCCTTGCTGATATTATTCTGCCAATTTCTCCGGCGGTAATTAAGGCGTTAACCTGCCTTTCTTCCGATATATTATATTCTTCGGAAATCGCAGTGATTACAGCCGGAACTATCCCGCAAGAACCTGCTGTAGGGCAGGCAACAATTTTCCCCATCCGAATATTTTCTTCGCTTGTTGCCAGAGAATATGTTAGAATTTTTTCAAAAGTTTTGCCAAAAATTGCGGGTCTTAAGGCGAAGCGTTTTTGAAGTTTATTACAATCATCTCCACACATTCCACTCATAGACATTTCTGTTGAATTTAAACCGGAACGGATAGCTTCCTTCATTGCTTTAAGACTGGATGTTGCAACTTGTCGCATTTTATTGATTGGTACCTCGCACCATTCAGATTCGTATGCTTGTGCGACCTGCCATATTCTTTTGCCTTGAGAAGTGCATTCTGTTAAAAGTTGTTCAAATGTGTTTATACTTTTCATTTATTCTTCCAATTTTTTTATGTAACTTACAAAATAAACTTTATCTATTGCTTTTACAGCTTCTATTACGTCATTTTCTAAATCGCCGTCGATACTAATACACATGGTGGCTTCTTCTCCTTTTGCGTATCTGTCACAGTGTAGAGATGCTATGTTTATATTTTGGGTTTGAATTAGTCCGCTAACCTGAGAAATCATTCCCGGAATATCTTTATACACTATCATCAAGGTGTTATATTTCCCTGTAAGTTTGACTGAAAACCCATTAATTTCTTTTATGCAAACTTCGCCGGCACCAACGGATTCACCGTATATTTTCATAGTTTTATCATCTTCAAATATGAAATCAACAGAGTTAGGGTGTTTTTTGAAATTTTCTTGATATTCAAATTTATATTCAATATTTTTTGCAATATCATCACTAAAAATATTTTTAATTCTTCTATCATCCACCGCCAGTCCTAAAACTCCTGCCAAAAGCCCTTTTTCTGTTCCATGCCCTTTACCTGTCAGTGCGTATGAATTATAAAGTTTGAATGTAATTTTTTGAGGAATCTTTCCATATATATTTTTTGCTAAAAGCCCTAGCCTGACAGCTCCTGCAGTGTGTGAACTTGATGGACCTATCATTATCGGCGATATTATATCCAAAATGCTTGTTTGTTTCATCCGAATCTCCCAAAGATATTATATCATTAAAATATATTAAAAAAAATGTAAATATTATATTAAGTTTTGGCAAATCTCATATATTTTATGTTTTTATATATATGTGTAGTTTGTTATTTTGTGTGTAAGGAGTATTATGTTTAGCCCTGAATTTATGAGATATTTGATAAATTACCAAAAAGACGATTTCAAACCTGAAGAAACAAAAAAGGAGATTCGTTTCGATCAGAAAAAAGGTGGACGTTTAGCTGAAATATTTTTGACTGTCAATAAATAATTTAGGGGTTATTTTTCTATAAGTGAAAACTCTTTAGGGAGTAAATTTTCTATCCTGTTAAAAAGCTCGGATGGTTTTATTCCCAGAGCTTCGCATACTGACCATATTGAGATTAATTTAGGTTCGTTTATACAATTTTCTAAACGGCTGATAAGTGATTTTTGCAATTCAAATTCATCTGCCAGTATTCTAATTGATTTTTTTTGTTTTATTCTTTCTTCACGTATCACTGTGGATAAGGCTTTGAATATTAGATTCGATTTTTTTGAATTCACATGTTGCATACATAGAATTTTAATGCTAAAATCAATGTTGTATTTCTATATATAGAACCATTGAAACTTAAATAGAGATTATAAAAATAGGATTTAAACTTATGCAGGAGGATCATAATTCATGAACAAAAATTCAAATACTTCCAGAAATGCATTCACTTTAGCTGAAGTTTTAATAACGATTACGGTTATCGGAGTTGTAGCAGCTTTAACTATTCCCAGTTTGGTTAATAATTACCAAAATAAGGCTTGGAGTACAGCTTCAACCATTTTTCAAAGAAAACTTGGAGAGGCTTTAAAAGTCATGAATTCTCAAGGAACTCTTGCGGGTTATTCTTCCACTGAAGATTTTGTTAACGAACTTTCCAAGCACATAAAGATTAATAAAATTTGCAAAAAAGACAAGCTTACCGATTGCTTTGCCGATAAGGTATATTGGAGTAACAGTAATGAAATTGAAATGACCAACGTGAAGAAAGCAAAACACATGGGACATGAAAATTGGTCTTCCGAAACGATAGGCATCCAATTTGCAGATGGTACAACCGGTATAATAGCGTACAATCCGGAATGTACACAAGATCCTTACAGAACTGATGTCATAACAGTTTCAAAAACAGGTATAGGAACCGATTGTTTAGCTATTTTGTATGATACTACGGGATTTAAAGAACCAAATACATTTGGTAAAGACATGCGGGGTTTAAATGTAGATACATTAAACGGTAACTGTGCAATTGAATTATCAGATGGGACTTGTTTAACAGCACCGTTTATTCCAAAACCTTTGACGCGTGAGGAATGTGCTGCACTTCCTGCTGAACTTGGAGTTACATCTTGTATGGCAACTAGAGACGACGATTACTGGGCAGGTGCAGTTAAGGAATGTTATGACAGAGGAACAAGTTTAGCAACATCAACTGAATTAGTAAAACTACGTGGTGATTTATATCCAAACGGACAACAAAATCCGAGAAACAATGAACTTGCAATGTCTTTAGGATTTGTTTCTTCACCCGAAGCTAGTTTTTGGCTTTGGAATAATAGTCTTTATAGTGAAGGTTTAGCAAATTACTACATATATAGAGCGGATAGTGCGGGACCATATTGTCAATATCGTTGGAGCGGTAATGTGCAAGCTGTATGTATTGGAGAATGAAAAAGACCGACATTTAATGTCGTTTTTTTTAAGTAAAAAAATTTATATTATGTATAAATAATTTTTTTTATGGTATTATAGCCTTGCATTTATTTAGATTTTAACTAATAACTAGGAGAAAAACTATGACAGAAAAAAGAGTATGGCTTTTCAAAGAAGGTAATGCAGATATGCGAAATCTTCTCGGCGGTAAGGGTGCAAACCTTGCTGAAATGACGAACTTAGGCTTACCGGTTCCTCCGGGCTTGACAATCACTACAGAAACTTGTATGGACTACATCAACAACGGGAATACAATGCCTGAAGGTTTGATGGATGAAGTTAAATATTACTTGAAGGAAGTTGAAGAACAAGCAGGCAAAAAATTTGGCGATTCACAAAATCCTTTACTGGTTTCAGTGAGATCCGGAGCTAGACTTTCCATGCCGGGTATGATGGAAACCATTTTGAACTTGGGTTTGAATGATGAAACTGTAGAAGCTATGGTTAAATTAACCAACAATCCAAGATTTTGTTACGACAGTTACCGTCGTTTCTTGACAATGTTTGGTTCAGTAGCATGGGAAATGGACAGACAAAAGTATTTTGAATCGGAAGTTGAAAAAGTTAAAGCACGAGAAGGAGTAAAAGAAGATACTCAGGTTTCTGCTGAAGGTTGGAAATCTTTAATTCCTATATATAAAAATGTCATTAAAGAGGTAACCGGCAAAGAATTTCCGCAAGATCCATACATACAGTTAGAAGAAGCAATTGAAGCGGTCTTCAGATCTTGGAATATTCCACGAGCAGTAGCTTACAGAAATATGAATAAAATAGATCATAATTTTGGTACAGCAGTTAACGTTCAAACAATGGTATTCGGAAACATGGGCGATGACTGTGCAACAGGTGTTTCATTTACTCGTAACCCTGCTACCGGTGAAAACAAATTTTATGGTGAATATCTAACAAATGCACAGGGCGAAGATGTTGTAGCCGGAATCAGAACTCCTAAGCCAATTGCAGAATTGGAAACAGAAATGCCGGAGTTATATAAACAATATGTAGATATCGCTAAAAAATTAGAACTTGGATACAAAGATGTTCAAGATATGGAATTTACAATAGAACGTGGCAAATTATGGATATTACAAACACGTAACGGTAAAAGAACCGCCGCAGCTGCGGTAAAAATTGCCGTCGACATGTGCGAAGAAGGTATAATAACAAAGGAAAGAGCTATCCAATTAGTTGACCCATATACTGTAAATCAGATTTTATTACCATGTTTTGATTCAAAAGCAATGGAAGAAGCTCATAAAATATGCACAGGAGTAAACGCATCTCCCGGAGCTGCAGTAGGTAAGATTGTATTTGATACAGAAGAAGCTGCACAGCGTGGTGAATCAGGCGAAAAAGTTATTTTGGTTCGAGTTGAAACCTGTCCTGACGATATTCACGGTATGGCTGTTTCACAAGGTGTATTAACATTACGCGGCGGTGCAACTTCTCACGCAGCAGTTGTTGCTAAAGGTATGGGTAAACCTTGTGTTTCAGGTTGTGAAGATTTAAAAATTGATTTGGCAAATGAAACATTAACAGGCAGCGATGGTACTGTATATCGCAAAAACGATATTATATCTTTAGATGGCGGTAAAGGTATCGTTATGGAAGGTGCTGTAAAACTTGTAGAAGCTAAAATTGATGATAATTGGAACAAATTTTTTGGCTGGGTAAATGAAATTAAGAGGTTACATGTAGAAGCGAATGCTGACACACCGAAAGATATTGAAAACGCACTAAAATTTGGTGCCGAAGGCGTTGGACTTTGCAGAACAGAACATATGTTCATGGATCCGGACAGATTACCTTGGGTTCAAAAAATGATTATTGCTGGTACTCCTGAAGCAAGAAAAGAAGCTTTAGATAAACTGTTACCTATGCAGTATTCAGACTTTTATGCAATGTTTAAAGCATTAGGTGATAAACCTTTGACAGTAAGACTTCTTGATCCACCACTTCATGAATTCTTGCCTTCGAAAGAAGATTTGATTGCAGAAGTCGCAACTTTGAAAGCTTTGGGTAAAGATGCAACAGAAAAGGAAGAATTGCTACATGTTGTTGAAAGTCTTTCTGAATCTAATCCAATGATGGGCTTAAGAGGATGCCGTTTAGGATTAACTTATCCTGAAATTAATGAAATGCAGGTAAGAGCTATTTTTGAAGCTTGCTGTGATCTGAAAAAAGAAGGCATTTCTGTTCAACCGTGGGTAATGGTTCCTCTAATCGGTCATGTTAACGAACTGAAAGTTGCTAAAGATGTTCTTGTTCGTGTCGCTAAAGACGTTATGGCTGAAAAAGGCGTTGAAGTTGAATATAAATTTGGTACTATGATAGAAATTCCTCGTGCTGCATTAACTGCTGACGAGATTGCAGAATATGCAGAATTCTTCTCATTCGGTACAAATGACTTAACTCAAATGACATTCGGCTATTCAAGAGACGACGCAGAGGGTAAATTCCTTAACCGATATGTTGAACAAAAAATCTTACCGTCAAATCCATTTGAAACCTTAGACCAAAAAGGTGTAGGCCAATTGGTAGAAATGTCAATGGAAAAAGGTAAAAAAGTTAATCCATCGCTTGTAGGCGGTGTTTGCGGTGAACACGGCGGAGACCCTGATTCAGTTAAATTCTGCCACAGAATCGGATTGGATTATGTATCTTGCTCACCGTTTAGAATTCCGCAAGCAAGGCTTGCAGCAGCTCAAGCAGTTGTTGAAGAAAGACAAGCTGTTCACAGCTAGAGGAATTATTGTTCTTTTAAAAAAGCGGCTTTTTTAAAGCCGCTTTTTTTATTTTGCTCTGTAATGAGATTTAACCTTGGTGCCATCACTTCTAGTGTAACCCTTTACGAAAACAGTTCCGTTATTATTAAGCCTGTCAACTTCTAATTCACCGTTAGATGGAATACCTATTTTGCCCCATTGAGCCCTTATTTCAGCTTCAGTATTGTTAAACTCATTAGTATTAAAACTGCCGATATCTTCTCTGGAATAAATTCTGTTGTCTTTAGTTAAAGGGTTTCTGTACCCTTTGAATTTTGACGTGGGTGTATAAATATTGCCATTATTATCAATATTTATACTTTTAACAGGCTTATTAATTTCAAATTCACCAAGGGAAAATTCAGCGTTTAGAGCTTCATTCCATTTTTTTGGGATATTCAAATCATTATCCAGTTTGTTAATAAAGTTTTGTTTAATCTGGGGAAAATCTCTTTTAAAATCTTTTCCCCATTGGATAGCTTTTTGCCCTTGTTCAAATGTTCCTCTTGCAATATTTTTTACTATTTTTTCTTTTATTTTATCAAAAGGATTATCAAATTGATGGATGCTATTTGGTATCTTATATTTTTGGGCTTCAGCGTCAGCTGCTGCTACTTGACCTGATGTCATTATTTTGGTCATGTTAATTAAATCTTCCGGCAAATAGTCTGCCATATTTAAAGCATTTAAAACAGTATTATTTATCTCAGTTGCTTTTATTCGATTAATAGCTTCTTCTTTTGATGTGGAAGGTTTCGGTAATAATATATCTTTGAGGTTAAATGTATCTTTGTTCATAATTTATTTTACTCCTTGTATTCACTATAGATATTAATGTAGTTGTTTATGTTTTTGTTGAAAGAATATTCTGACCATAGGACAAAAGGTCTTATTATCAAAATATCCTTTATTGAGTATTTTAAATTCATCTTAATCATTGAAATTATCATTGAATTGGATGATATCAAACTTATAGGTGGTTCGTTATAATCGTTTAAACAAGAAGAATTTTTTTCAGGACATTCATTAAATTTTTGAAAATATTTTGTATAATTTAGTAAAACTTGTGTAGTATTATTTCTGAAATTTTTCATATGTTCTTGCTTGTTTTTTAACCTGACATTTGGTATCTCAGTTTTATCGATTTTTTTTGATAAAGTATAGCAACTTTTTATTTTTTTATCAAAAAAGTCATCAGTAAAATTAATATTTTTGTTTTCATAATTTTTATCAAACATTATTTTAAATAATTCTTCTGAATCTTTAATACATGCGTTTTCTTGCAAGATTATTGAAGCAACCTCTTTACTGTAATTTTCTATTTTCTTATAGTCTTCACCGTTGAGTTTTTGATCAACAGTTTGTATTGTGAGCAAAATTATAAAAACTGAAATTAGTATTCCAAATATAATTAATAACTTTTTTTTCATAAAAAATTTTCCTTGATATTTTTTTATTATAAAGCATTAAGTTACATCGTGCAATTCCGTATTTATACGTAAGTAGAAGTTTAGGAAAGTCATTTTTGACATCTTTCCCCCACTGAATAGCTTTTTTCCCTTCTTGATAAATGTTGTTAGCTGCCGATAATGCACCTTTTACCATTACCTTTGATATGTTCTGTTGAATTTCATCAACAGGATTATTTATGATAAATGAATTATTTTCTAGATTGTATTTTTTCTTAAGTGCATTGTTGTAAGCCTCAGTTATGGAATTGATTGTATTTGCTCCATCCAACATCTCGTTATCAATTCCTATCTCAGGACTGAGTTTTAATAAATTTGTTACGGATGAAATATTGTTAAATAAATTGTAGATTTCGTTTGCTTGTTTTTTATTCTTCGGGATAAATGTATTTTCCTTTTTCATATTTTTATTCTCCTTTATTGTTGTTTTACAGATATTTTAAATATATAAGTAATGGTCTTGTTATAATTATATCTTTGATTGAGTAATCCATGTAAACCTCTAAAGAAGTTATTATAAGTTGTAAGGATAAATTATTAAATTCTTTTAAAAATATAAAATCATAATCATTTAAACATTCTGGATTTTTTTGTTGACAATTCTGGTAAATTTTTAAATTATCTGAAACCTTTGCGAAATAGTCGGAAAACTTATTCCTACTTTTATATATAAGCTCTTTTTTTTGCCGACTTTTAACTTCAGGTACAGGAATCTGCTTTATTTTTTCTGAAAGACTATAACAGGCATTAATTTTTCCCTCAATGGATTTATTATCAAATGTGCTTTCTTCTGTTTTGTATTTGTCATTAAATAGTACATTAAAAAAAATATCCAAGTCCTTTGTGCAAGCGGTTCCGTCTTTTATTGTAGTATTAATCTGTTTCCCAAAGATGTGTATTTTTTTGTAATCATCACCATTTATTCTTTCATCAATAGTTTGAATTATAAATAGAGTGGCAAAAATTGAAATGATTATTCCTAAAATAACTAATATTATCTTTTTCATAAAATTTCTCCTTGATATTTTTTTATTATAAAGCATTAAGTTATATCGTGCAATTCCGTGTTTATACGTAAGTAGAATTTATTATGTTATAATTAAATCAAAGGAGCAAAGTATGATTATAATAATGGAGCCGTCGGCATCCAAAGAAAATATAAAAAGAGTAGTTGACGTATTAACGGAACATGAATTCAGGGTTATCGTAAATCAGGGCGAAATTCATACGGTGATTGACGCTTTTGGCGACAAAACCTCTATTACGCCGGGCAGAATTAGTGCTTTACAAGGAGTAAAAGAGGTTAAGATTATCCGTGAACCTTTCAGACTCGCTTCCCGCGACAGAAAACCAGAAGATACTGTTATTGAATTCACAAATGGTGTTAAAATCGGCGGGGACAATAAACCTGTTATGATGGTTGGTCCTTGTTCTGTTGAAAGCGATTACGAGGGGCTGAGACAGGTAGCTTTTGCTGCGAAAGAGGCGCGCTGCGAGTTTTTGCGCGGCGGTGCGTTCAAACCAAGAACTTCTCCATATGACTTTCAAGGTTTTGAAGAAAAAGCTTTAAAATATTTAAAAAAGGCGAGCGAAGAAACCGGACTGCTTACGGTAACAGAAGTTATGGATTCTGCTGATTTGGAACTTGTCTGCAATTATGTTGATGTTATTCAAATTGGTGCACGTAATATGCAGAATTTTAAGCTTTTAAAAGCTGTCGGGAAGTGCAACAAGCCTGTAATTTTAAAGCGCGGTCTTTCAAGTACAATAAGAGAGTTTCTGCTTGCGGCAGAACATATTATGTATAACGGGAATGAAAATGTCATTTTATGCGAACGCGGGATAAGAAGTTTTGACAGTACATTTACCAGAAATGTTATGGATATAGCATCAATTCCGGTTATTAAAAAATATTCTCACCTGCCGATTATTGCTGATCCAAGCCATGGTACCGGCCAGAGATATTTGATAGAACCTATGACAAAGGCTAGTTTGATTGTCGGGGCTGACGGTGTAATGATTGAGGTTCACCATGATCCTGAAAACGCCTTGTCAGATGGTAAACAAAGCCTGCCGATACCTATGTTTACAGATATGATGTCAAGAGTAAATTTAATGATGGAACACTTGCATTATGAAAATACTTGCCTTTCTGCAAATATTGAATAATTTTTAATAAGATATTATTATTTACGTATAGAATTTAAAAAGGAGAGCAAATATGGAAATAAAAATTTCAAGTAACGTAAGAAATCTTCCGGTTAATTTTCTTGTGATCAACATGTTTGAAAACGAAAAGACAACCCAAAATTTAGCAAATACTTACGCAATAGAACGTGATGGTTTTAAGGGTCAGCTAGGTGAAACATATATTCTTCAAACATATGGGGAAATTCCTGCTGAAAAAATACTTCTGGTCGGTTGTGGAAAACGTGATGAATTTTGCGAAAATGAAGTTAGAACTGTTGTCTACAAATCTGTTAAAAAGCTTCAACAAATGTGTGCAAAAACAGCAGCATTCGATTTTGATTTAGGATTTGACTATGGCGAAGCTGCTGTAATCGGTGCAATGCTTGCAGATTATGCCTTTGATAAATATAAATCTAAAAAGGCAACACGAGTTGAAGAAATCATATTTGGCAATGTGTCTGAAGAAAGTATAAAATCAGGAAAATATTTTGGAGATGCAATTAAATTTACGAGAGATTTGGCAAATGAACCAGCTGCATTTGCTACACCTTCAAAACTTGCTGAAATTGCATTAAACTTGGATGGCATTGATACAAAAGTATATGAAAAAGATGAAATTGAGAAGATGGGAATGGGTGCTTTTCTTGGAGTAAGTCAGGGTAGTATTCAATCACCCAAATTTATTCATATGAAGTATACTTGCCAAAATCCTAAAAAACGGATTGCTATTATAGGCAAAGGAATATGTTTTGACTCAGGCGGATTAGATCTAAAACCTCCATCTTCAATGCTTACAATGCGAGATGATATGTCAGGAGCAGCATGTGTTCTAGGGGTTATGAGTGTATTAAAGTATTTTTGTCCGGAAGTCGAAGTTCACGGTATTGTAGCGGCTTGTGAAAATATGCCAAGCGGCAGTTCATACAAACCGGGTGATATCCTAACCGCAAAAAACGGCAAAACAATAGAAATAGACAATACGGATGCAGAAGGAAGATTAACTTTAGCCGACGCACTTTGCTATGCTTGCGAGCTCGGTGTTGATGAGGTTATTGACATAGCTACCTTAACGGGTGCCTGTGTGGTGGCATTAGGAACTGCAGCTTCAGGTATTATGGGTAATGATGAAGGCTTGATCAAAAATATAATCGATTCGGGTAAAATGGTCGGAGAAAAATATTGGCAATTACCAATGTTTAAAGAATATTTCGAAAGTCTGAAATCAGATATAGCAGATATGAAAAATACTGGTTCAAGAAACGGCGGTGCCTCTGCAGCAGGCATGTTTCTGCAAGAATTTATAAAAGATGTAAAATGGGCTCATATTGATATAGCAGGAACAGCTTTCTTAGAAAAACCCGAAAAAGAATATATTAAAGGTGCAACTGGTTCAGGGGTAAGAACTATCTTAAAATATATTTTAAATTAATAGGACAAAGGGCGGGTTTCTAAACCTGCCCTTTGTCTATTTTCTTTTTAATCGTTCACTAAGGCTTGAATTTATAATTACTCTTACAAAATCATTGGCATTTTTGATTTTTACATATTCCGAGAATTTTTCTTTTCCAACTTTCATAAAAGATTTAGCAATGAATTCGTCAGCAAATGAACTTGAAATTGATTCTACACCTTCAAAATCAATAAGTATAATTTCATTATTAGCCAAACCGGTCTCCAGCAGTTTGCGTAATCTGCTGCCGGTCTCTCTTAATCCTAATATTTGTCCTGTTTCTTTTAAAATTATTTCCATAACAACACCTTTCAATCTAATAATAAAAATTTGGTAAGTCTTCTGTTAAGGTAACTTCTGAATTTTTTATATTTTCAATACTGCTTTGTATGTTATCACTCAAAGTAAGAGTGACTACTGTGCCATTCCAAAATGAATTTATTTTTTGGACATCCGGATAATCAGAACCGCTTGTAATCCTCAAGATAGCATTACCTGATAATATTGCAAGAGAACTTTTGGGACCTGAATTATCATGTTTTATAAGCTCTGAGGTGAAATATAGACCATTTCCCATTCCCTGAGAATTTATACCTTTTTCGGGACTTATACACCTTTTTAATGCTGATATAATATCATTATCACCCATTGTTGCTTGAATTCCTACCCCTCTGTCGGCAATGCAAAACTCAGTATAATCTCCTCTTGAATGCTTTTGCGCAAATAACACGCATTCATTTGAGTGTGAATGTGTACGGGCATTATCAACAAGTTCCGGTATACACCAGCTTACTGCCTTTTTGTAATTGTCATTGGGGCTCAGCTTAGTGAAAGCATATATGATTTTTTCATTTATTTCTATAACTTCATTTTCAGGTGTTCTAGTGCTAAAACAGTAAAGTTCTTTAAATAATTCGGTTGAATCCCTGTCCCATTCATAGTTGTCCGAAATCCCAAGAAGATTATAAAATCCCATTTGCTCAATTAATTTGTCGGTTTGTTCATTGTTACTGTGAACAATTAGACCTCTAAATTTATCTTTATATCGCGGAATATCTCTCAGATAGCATAATAATGGTGTTAAACCGCTTGGTGCAGCAAAAACAGTTTCGCTGAAATCTATGACAACTCTTATATCAGAACTTTTCATAAAAACATTAAGTTTTGCAATAACTTCAATTACTGTTTTTGCATTTAAAGCTGATGGAATATTTATTATCTTTAAAGATTGCGTTTGCGTCATAAAAGCTCCAAGATAATCATAGTCAACTTTTTTGCAAACAACATCCACCGCTTAAATGAAATTGAATTATAAAATGTTAATATGGTTATGAATAAGTATTAGAGCTCAATCTTAATCTATGTTACCGGTTAAAAATTCTTCTATGCCTTTAGCAATAGATTCTGCACATTTCTTTTGGAAATTTGTGTCAATAAGCAATGCGTTATCTTCAGGATTTATAAGATATGCAACTTCTATTAAAATGCTTAAAGCATTTGTATTTCTGACTAATGCAAGACTACCTTGTCTTACTTTATCATTTTTTGTGCCCAAATTTTTGTTCATAGAAACAAGAATATGTGCGGCAAGAGACTTTGCTTGATTGTAATAGAAATAAATACTTGTACCCCTATGTTTATTAGGATCAGCATTATCAGGTAGTGCATTACCATGTATACTTATTAAAAACATTGCATCATTATCGTTTGCAATTTCAACACGTTCCCGCAGCCCGACGTAACTATCATCTTTTCTTGTCATGATAACTTTTGCTCCGCGTTTTTGAAGTTCTTCCTGCAGATATTTTGCTATAGCGAGATTAATATCTTTTTCTTTATTGCCGCAGCAGCCTATCGCACCGAATTCTTTTCCTCCGTGGCCTGCGTCTATTGCTATTTTTATATTTTTGAGCGGATATCGCTTGTTTAACGAGGGGAATTTCCTTATTTTTAATATAAAATCATTTCCGTCATAATTCCCGCTGTAACCCATTAACTTTTTTGTACCGGTATTAGCTGAATAATTAAATTTAAATTCATAAACATTCTCTGGACTATTTTTAACGTTATAAAACTTCAATAAAAAATTTTCATCTTCAACGATTTCATATGGTGTTTTTTTGTCCAGATGAAATATAAATTTAAAATATTCGTTATCATCTATTCTTTCAATTGATTTAATGGACGCAGGCGGATTAAGATATCCTTCAAAAGCTTTTACATTAGTTTTAGAAATCCAAGCTTTTTTATTTTCTCCTAATACAACTCGGTAAAAGTTGTTTTTTTCTGCATCTACAGTTAACGGTATATTTTCCTCAAAATGAGCCATTCTATTAATACCGTAATCTATAGGAGTTTCTCTTAAGGGCACGTTATTTTCAGAAGTAAGAAATATTTTATTAGAACTAAATTCAACAAGGCTGGGAGGGGTATTAATATTTGTACTTTTTTTTACGGGTCTGTTAATTAAGAAAGTTTTCAATTCATCTTTACAACTTAGGACAAATTTATTTTCACCTTCATCCAAGGTAACTACATAAGCAAAACCACCTGAGCTATGAACATTAATCTTTTGGCCATTAATAAAAGTTTGAGCTTTAGGGTCTGACGAGCCTATAAAAAAAGTTGACGGAGAATCAATTGTCACCACATTTTTATTAGGATAAAAGACATCCAGTGCAAAAACATTTTGACCCAAAAATGTTACTAAAAATAATATCCAAAAATTTTTCATACTTAATATAATACTTCTATTTTTAAAATTAATAAATTTTTGTAATTTAATTTAATATTTAAAACATTTAGGGTTCCTTATGCTAGAATAGAGAGGGGGTATGGATGCGTAACAGTTATCGTGAAAAAGAAAAAAGAACAAGGAATTTTGACAGAATTCTGGCATTCTTACAATTTTTCTTTATAGGATTTGCAGTACTTCTCACATTATATCTTTTTGTAGTACAAATACTTGATACAGGCAAATACAGGGTAAAGGCGAGAAATCAAAGAATAAGCAGATCATTTGTAATGCGCGGGGATATATATGACAGAAATGGTATTAAATTGGCAACCGATAAAGTATATTCGGACGTATATGCGCATCCGGACAATTATGATTCAACTGCTGAAGAATTAGCACAACGATTAGCTCCAATCTTAAAAATGCCCTATCCTACACTTTTAAATATTCTGAAGAAACCGGGTCCGGTTATTACTATAAAAAAGGATATAGACAAACAAACTGCCAAAGAGTTGTCGTCTTTACACCTTAGAGAAATAAGTATGGGTAAGAAAAATACACGGACATATCCTCAAGGTAATTTAGCAGCGCATGTTTTGGGGTATTACAATTTTGATGCGGACATTGCAAACGGAGTAGAGTATACAGCAAAAGACAAACTTGAACATGTTGAACATGCAGTAAGATATCAACGCACAAGAGACGGTAAGATTATTTATAATTTTATGACAGATCCCATAGCGACAACAACAAATCCCAAAGGTCAAGATATAACTTTAACAATAGATGCAGCAATTCAGCACGTATGCGAGAAAGAGCTGCAGAAGATGATAACGGAAAAAGAAGCGCTTCGCGGAACAGTTATAGTAATGAATCCGCGAAACGGTGAAATTTTGGCTTATGCTGTTTACCCAACATATGATCCTAATAATTATAGAAAAGCAAGTGAATTGCAAATAAAGAACTGGTCATTAACAGATGTATTTCCTCCGGGTTCAACTTTTAAAATAATAACTGTTGCCAGTGCTATGGATTTGGGTAAAATAAATGAAAAAACACAAGTGCTTGATACGGGTAAAACAACCATTGGCAAATGGGAGATAAAAAATTATGACTATAATGTTCATCCTTATCCCGGAATGATTTCACTTGAGTATTTATTTGAACACTCAAGTAATATAGGTTCTATAAATATAGCCAAAACAATGAGTTCAAAAGAATTTTATGACATGTTGAAGAAATTTGGTTTTGGACAGAAATCAGGTATTGACTTACCCGGGGAGTCAGCCGGACTTTTACCGCCCTGGCATAAATGGGATAAAGGCATTCATGCTACTATGGCTTACGGTTATGGTACATCAGTTTCAGCTATGCAAATGGTTAGTGCAGTTTCTGCACTGGCAAATAATGGAGTGCGTGTTACACCTCATATAATTAAATATCCGCAGGAAGAATATGATCAAAAAATCCATTACACCCAAGTGGTTTCACCGGAAACTGCTAGAAGTATTACAAAACTTTTAGCAGCAAGTGTTAATAACGGCAAATCGGCAATTAAAATGGATAAATATAACGTTGCGGCTAAAACAGGAACTTCAAATAAGCCTAAAGAAGGTGGTTCAGGTTATACCGGTCTATCTTACACATCAACAATAGGATATTTACCTGCATCGGATCCTCAGGTTTTAATATATGTCATGATAGACAGTGCAAGAGTTGGTGCAATATGGGGAAATACTGTTGCAGGACCTGTTTTCCACGAAGTTGCGGAACAAACGGCAAGAATTTTAAACTTAAAACCCGATAAAATTCAAAAGAAAGAGGACATAAGATGAAATTAGAAGAACTAATAGAATATTTAGATTACAAAGATTTAATAAACTTTAAAAGTGTTGAAGTATCCGGTATTTCATACAATTCCAAAACAACTAAAAAAGGAGACATATTTATTTGTCTGGTAGGAGAGCATACCGACGGGCACGAATATGCCCAAATGGCAATAGATAATGGAGCTGTGGCACTTTTAGTTGAGCATCCTGTTGATATAAAGATTCCGCAGGTTGTCGTGTCAAATACAAGACATAAAATTGCAGATATAGCAGATCGGTTTTATTCAAGACCTTCTTTAGGATTAAATTTAATAGGAATAACAGGCACGAACGGTAAAACAACCGTAACTCATTTAATTCAAAGAATTTTTGAGGAGAATTCTCAAAAATGTGCACTTATAGGAACTTTAGGTTACAAACTATCTTCAAAAGGCGAATATCGAGATGCCAAACATACAACACCTCAAGCTCCGGAACTACAAGCGACTTTAAGAATGATTAAAGATGTAGAAAAAATTGATAATGTAGTAATGGAAGTCAGTTCACACGCTCTTGAGCAAAACCGGGTCGGAGGCTGTCGTTTTGACGGAGCAGTATTTACAAATCTTACACAAGACCATTTAGACTATCATATTACTATGGAAAATTATTTCAACGCAAAGGCCATACTTTTTAAAAACCTAAAAGAGGGAAATTTTGCAGTGATAAATGCAGATGATGAATATGGCACAAAATTTATGGACATAATTCCGGAAGGTGTAAATATTTACACATACGGCATAAGAAACAAAGCAGATGTAAGTGCTAAAAATATTGAATTTTCACTAAACGGAGCCGAATTCACATTAGTAACCGGCAGTAATGAATACAAGGTAAGTCTCCATATGAACGGAATGTTCAGCATATATAATGTTCTGGCAGCAGTAACTACCGCCATTGCGCTTAAAATAGACATAAAAATTGCACTTAAAGCCCTTGAAAATATCAAAGGTGTAGCAGGCAGATTTGAAGTTGTAGCCAAAAAACCTTTGGTAATAGTAGATTATGCACACACTCCTGACGGGCTGGAAAACGTATTGAATTCTGCAAGAGAAATTACTCCAAAAGCCGGGAAACTTATATGTCTTTTCGGATGCGGAGGTGACAGAGATGCGACAAAACGTCCTAAAATGGGAGCAATAGCTGAAAAAATTGCAGATAAGATTGTTATAACATCAGATAATCCAAGAAGCGAGGATCCGCAACAAATTATAACAGATATAATAGCCGGTTTAAAATCAGTAAATCCTGAAAAAGTTACGGTTGAACCTGACAGGGGTCGTGCTATTGAACTTTTAAAAGATATTGCCAACAACAATGACGTTGTTGTTATTGCTGGTAAAGGGCACGAAGATTATCAGATTTTAAAAGACAAAACGATTCACTTTGATGATAGAGAAGAGGCAAGGAAAGTTTTTGATGCTGTATAGGAGAATAGGTAATTGAAAACAAGGTTATTAATAGAACAACATTTTCACGGAGCATTTGGAATTAATTTCAACAACTGCACAGTTGAAGACATTTTAGATGTCGCAAAAGAGCTCACGAAGTACGGTATTGGCGGAATTTTTCCAACACTTGCAACCGACACCGTTGAAAATATAAAAAAACAAATAAATATAATAAAAAAGGCTGCGGAACTACAAACTCCTGATACAGCAAAAATTTTTGGCGTACATCTTGAAGGTATATTTCTCAATCCCGAAAAAAAAGGCATTCATGATGATAGCTTATTTTTAAAGCCAACAATAGAAAATTACGGATTATTAGAAGATGATTTTATAAAAATAATTACGTACGCACCGGAATTTGATGAAAATTACGCATTGGCAAAATACTTACTTACAAAAGATGTAAAGATTCAAGCAGGACATTGTACAGGCGGTGATTTATCATACTGTGACGGAGCAACACATCTATTCAATGCGATGTCCGGCATAGTACAGCGCGGAACTTCTACTGCATTAACCGCATTAACTGATGACAGTGTTTACACTGAAATAATTGCAGATGGTGTACATGTATCAGATTCTATATTGAGACTTGTTTTCAAAGCAAAACCTATTGATAAGATTATTTTAGTTTCTGATTGTCTGCCAATCACTAAAAGCAATTTAAAAGAAATGGAATTTGAAGGTGAAACTATATATTTTGACGGGGAGAAAGCGACATCAAAAGAAGGCACTCTTGCCGGAAGTACAAAACTTTTACCTGATATAATCAGAAGACTTGGTTTAATGGGGCTTTTTTCACCTCAGTTAATAGAAAACACATACAAATACCATAATATAAAACTTGACGGCGAAATTGAATGGGATGATAATTTTAATATAATAAAGGTCAAGCCTTTTGGAGCCTAAATGAAAAAATTATCTGATTTAGAAGCTGAAATAAAGAGATGTTCTAAATGCGGTAAGTGCCAAGAAGTTTGTCCTGTTTATAAAATAACGGGAAATGACTGTGCTGTTACACGTGGGAAATTTATTATGTTATCTGGAGTTTTAAAAGGTGATTTAAAACTCAATAAAACTATAGAAAAATATCTTGACCTGTGTACCAAATGCGGAAAATGTAAAGATTTTTGTCCTTCCGGTATTAATGTTTGTGAAATTTTTAATATAGCCAAACACGAATGCATAAATAAATCGTTTAGTGGTAAAATTATTAAACTTTTTCAATCAAGAAAAATATTTAACAATTTTTTAAAAATGGGACAACTTTTCAAACATAATAAAAACCTTACTAATGGCAGTACTAAGGTATTGTATTTTAAGGGATGTGTTAATAAACTTTATCCAAAATCCGAGAATGCTTTAAAAAAAATATTATTAAATTTTGATGTTGAACTTTTGGAAAAAGACTTTGATTGTTGTGGAATACCATTTCTTTCGAGCGGGAATATTGAACGTTATGAAGAAGCTAAAAATTTTAATTTAAAACTTCTTGATGATAATTATGATTATGTTATAACCGACTGTGCCAGCTGTGAAAATACTATTAGAAACTACAAAGCAAATGCTGAATATTCCCAAAAAATTATAAATGTGTTTGATTTAATTGTTTTGCAAGATAAAAAATTTGTTTATAATAAACCACTTAAAGTTACTTTTCACAAGCCCTGCCATTTAGAATCGGACGCTTTTTTAAAACCACTTCTGGAAAAATGTAAGAATATAGAATATATAGAATCAAAAGATTACGATGAATGCTGTGGTTTTGCAGGAGAATTTGCTCTAAAAAATCCAAAACTTTCATTCAGATTAACTCAGAGAAAAGCCGAAAACCTCTCAAAAACAGGCGCAGATGTGATCTTAACCACCTGCCCTGCTTGCATAATCGGCATACGCCAAGGGTTTTTAGGGAAAAAACATCCTAAAATATTAAATATTACAGAGTTTTTAGCTATGGCTGATCAAATAATATAACCTATTCAACAATACATATAGCTTGCGCATTTCTGTACAATTTATATACTTGAGAGACAGCAATTAGGTTTACACCGCCAACTTTGTATGCATCTGCATCATTCACTTCATCTCTTGTCCATAAATCCAGATATCTAGACGAACCTGTTAAATTTATCCGGAAACCGTATTCCGCAGCTTTATCATAATCCATTGATGAGCCATTTTTGAAATAACTTAGTAAAGTTTTTGCTTGTTCTTTATTTGGTACTTTATCAATCCCTCCGCATTGTTTAACTACATAAGCCCAATGGTCTTCTTCATAGCTGCAGCCTTTTATTCCGTATCCTTGATCGA
>CALUQI010000018.1 GCA_944322875.1 Candidatus Gastranaerophilales bacterium | reverse complement strand
TGGTCGGGATGACAGGATTTGAACCTGCGGCCCCCACGTCCCGAACGTGGTGCGCTACCAAGCTGCGCTACATCCCGATTACCTCTTAAAGTTCAGTTATTTGCATTATTGATTCTATTACAAAGTTTTATTTATATCAAGTAAAAAAACGATATTTTCGTTAATAATTTGAAATTTTTTATAGATGCTTGTATAATATTAACGTAAATTAGAATTAAGAGGTTAATGATATATGAAACTACACATGCAGATATTAATTGCACTTGGACTGGGTATAAAACGCAATTGGCACATATTTTTCGGTATTATTGCCGGTATATTAGTAGGAATATATTTGCATGGTCATTCTAATGCTATTGTAGCGAATATATTAACTTTTGTTGGTCAAGTATTCATTCGTTTAATTCAAATGGTGGTTATTCCACTGGTAGTTTCTGCAATTATAATAGGTATTACAAGTATCGGAGACAATAAGCAATTAGGTAAATTCGGTGTCAAAATGATATTATATTATGGTATCATAACCTCAATTGCAGTATTAATCGGCGGCACATTGGCATTGATTTTTAAGCCTGGTCTTGGAGCCGCTCATTATATAACCGAGCATACTGCAGCTTCTGTTCAAGCATCTGTGGCGACTGCATTAGAACAACAGCAGGGTAATGTTCTTAATTTGTTTCTAAACTTTATTCCAAGCAATCCTCTTCATTCTTTTGCTGTTGGTGACATGGTCCCGATAATTGTATTTGTATTGATTTTTGCGGTGGCTCTTGCTCGTGTCGGTGATGTTAATCGCCCGATTGTTTCGTTCTTTGAATCTGTATTTGCTGCTACTATGAAAATCACTGATTGGATTATGTTTTTCGCAGCACCAGGTGTTTTTGCCCTTACTGCATCAGCTGTTTCCAGTTTTGGTATTGATATATTTATGAGTATTTCAAAATATTTGGGTGTTTTGTTAGCCGGATTTGCGATACAAATGTTTGTGGTATATCCTTTGTTTTTAAAATTCTTCTCAAAAGTTTCTGCGGCAATGCTTTTTTCTGCAATTGCAGAAGCGATGATGGTGGCTTTTGGAACAGCAAGCTCTTCTGCAACTTTGCCTTTGACGATTGCTTGTTGCGAAAAACGAGGTATATCCCATAAAATTTCAAGTTTTGTTTTACCGCTTGGTGCTACACTTAATTTTGATGGAACTGCACTTTTACAAACAGTTGCCGTTATATTTTTAACTCAGGCTTATGGTGTCGCTCTTACTCCATTTTTAATAGTACAAATAGGAATTCTTGCCATTATTGCTTCAAGTACTTGCGCGGGTATTCCTGGTGCCGGTATTATAACCATTGCACTTATTCTTAACGGTATGGGATTAAGCCCCGAACAATTGGTTGCTGGATTTGCATTCTTGTTTACTATTGAGAGAATAACGGATATGTTCAGAACATTGTTAAATGTAACTTCTGATGCTGTTGTTGCCGCAGCAATTGCAGACAATGAAAATGAAATAAATTATGATCTGCTTAATAATCCTGCTGCTTATGAGGAGATAGCTTAAGCTGGTAAAAATGAGTATTGATGATATAGCAGCAAGATTTTTGGGAAAGAATGTTGTATTAAGCGGTTTTTATGACCCTTCTCTTATTGTTCCGATCCCCAGAATTGATAATAGAAAAAAATATAATATTGATGATGATAAATTACCATTTAAAGGTTTTGATGTTTGGCACGCTTATGAGTTTTCTGTGTTAACAGAAAACGGAGTACCGATTACAAGAGTTTTGAAGATAAAATATAATTGCGACAGTAAATTTATTGTTGAATCTAAGTCTTTAAAGCTCTATTTAAATTCGTTTAATATGTCTAAATTCGGAAAAACTATTCCTGAATGTTTAAATATTTGTAAAAATCTTATAGAAAAAGATCTTTCTGACAAGTTATTGGTAAAAGTTCAGGCAAATTTCTTAGAGAATGTTTCGGATAGGGTGGAAATATTTGAAGATTTTGAAAATATTTCAGAATACATAAATCAAAATGATATTGTTATAACCGAATATAATGAGGCGCCGCAAATACTTCAAGTCCAAAATTCTAATAGTATTTCTTCGTATTATTTGAAATTCGATTCTCTGCGTTCAAATTGCAGGGTTACCCATCAACCAGATTTCGGGGACGTATTTATATATTATAAGTCTCAAAAACATATATGTGAAAAAAGTCTTTTTAAATATCTTTGTTCGTTTCGTTCGGAGTACCATTTCCATGAAGAATGTTGCGAAATGATTTTTAAAAGAGTACTTGATTTATTGGACAAAGAAGACGATCTTTTTGTATGTGCACTTTATACTCGTCGCGGCGGTATTGATATATGCCCAATAAGATATAATTTTGAGACAAATTTAGCAGATAATTTAATTAATTTGAATAAATTTGCAAGATGTGGGATAAAACAGTGAATAAAAGGGAATTAGGAAATCTTGGTGAAGAAATTGCCTGTAAATATTTGATGAAAAACGGGTATGAAATTATTGCCCGTAATGTGCATTATTCAAGGTTTTGTGAGCTTGATATCATTGCAAAACAAAAAAATACATTAGTTTTTGTCGAAGTTAAAACACGTAAAACTGATGCTTTTGGTTTGCCTTTGGAAGCTATTACTAAGTCGAAATATGAGAATATAAAAAAAGGAATGTTTAATTATCTGCTACAGTATCCGAATAAATGTGATTATAGGATTGATGTAGTTGGTATTACTTTAAAACCTGAGTTAAAAATTGAACATTTACAAGGTATATAAAAACGATTGATGTAAAGTTAATTATCGATAATTTGTCCGTTATCTATTTTGTATATTTTTACGTCCTTTAAAAATTCCGGTTCAAAAAGAACAGTATCAACAGAAGTTATAATTGTTTGAGTATTTGTATCAATAGATTTTAAAAGGTAATTTTGTCTAATATCATCAAGTTCCGCCAAAACATCGTCTAATAATAAAATTGGTTCTTCACCTGTTTTTTGAGTAATCAGGTCGAGTTCTGAAAGCTTTAGTGCAAGAACTATAGTCCTTTGTTGTCCTTGTGAAGCAAATTTTGTAGCCTCGTTATCATTTATATAAAACATGATATCATCTCTATGAGGTCCGACACAAGCTTGACAACGCCGGATTTCTTCTTGTTTTCTTTCATGCAGTGCAATTTTGTATTTATCCGCAATCTGTTCTATTTCTATGTCTTCACTTGTTAAAAATGAACAATCATATTCTATTTTAAGATTTTCTAATGTGCTTATTGCTTGGTGTTTTTTTAGTGCTATTTTTTCTATTTCCTTAAGAAACTTTTTACGTAAAAATATTATATTGCTGCCGGTGATTATAAGTTGATCATTATATACTTCAAAAAGTGTTTCATCAAAGTATCCTGTTTTAGTAGCATCTTTTAAAAAATTATTTTTTTGGATTCTAACTTTATCGTATTTTGAAAGTCTGTCTTCATAAGCCGGATAAATTTGTGAAATGGCTCTGTCAAGCCATTCTCGCCTATCTTGTGGATTGCCTCGCAGCAGAAGTAAATCACTCGTTGAAAATAATACGGTTTTCAAAACTTGTTTGAAATCTTTTGGTTTTGATTTTAGTCCGTTAATTTTCAGATCTTTCGATTTTTCTTCGTTGTATGAGTAAAACAGAGTTATGTCTGTATTCGCTTTAAATATTTTTGCAGACAACGTAAATTTATCTGATTTGAAATTTATGAGTTCAATAATATTTCCGGTTCTTGGGCTTTTTAAGGCAGACAAAAAATAAATGCTTTCCAAAATATTTGTCTTTCCTTGTGCATTTTTACCTATAATGAGTATTTTGGCAGAATCTAAAGCGAGTTTTAAACTCTCGCAATTTCTATAATTTTCCAACTCCAATTCGTTAATCCGCATAAGGAAATTATACTACAAATACAGTATTTATCTATAATTTATAGACTATTATTTAAATTTAATATATAATAAACTTATAACAGTGAGGGAAGTTATGTTACCAATTATATCTGAAGAAATAGCCTTAAAGGCATTTAAAGAAATTTTTGCGGATATGCCTTCTTGGCGGAAACAAATGATTCACTATCTAAAAGAAGAAAACCCGGAAATTAACACTGCTATAATCGAGGCTTCTAATAAGACTGATTTAGACCCTAAAGCTGTTGCTTTGGGTGCTTATATGACGTATCTTCTGATAGAAATGGCAGCAAAAGAAAATGATGCATTAATGAATTTTACGGAGTAAAAAATGGTTATAGAAGAATTGTTGGAAAGATTAGTAAAAGACGGCGGAAGTGATTTGCACATATCAAATGCTTTACCTCCTGTTGCAAGAATAGATGGTCAGCTTGTAAGATATGATTCAACGCCGCTTACTCCTGAAGATGTAGAAATGCTTTTATTTCCAATGCTTTCCAATGAACAACGAAGACGTCTGGAACAAGATTGGGAACTTGATTTTTCATACGGAATTGAGAACGTTGGTCGTTTCAGGGTAAATTTTTATAAAGATAAAGGTTGTTATGCGGGGGCATTTAGAACAATTAGTGCTAAAGCTCCTCAGCTTGAAGATTTGGGTTTGCCGGACATAGTTAAAAAAATTGCAGAAAGACCTCGCGGACTTGTGTTGGTTACAGGACCAACAGGTTCAGGTAAATCAACAACGCTTGCTGCCATGGTAGACTATATAAACAGGACTCGTGCCGAGCATATTCTTACAATTGAAGATCCTATCGAATTTGTTCATACTTCAAAAAAAAGTATCATACATCAAAGAGAATTAGGGGCCGATACAAGATCTTTTGCTAATGCATTAAGAGCAGCTCTTCGTGAAGATCCTGATATTATTCTAGTTGGTGAGATGAGAGACCACGAAACTATAGCATTGGCTTTGACGGCCGCTGAAACAGGACACTTGGTGTTTGGAACTTTGCATACTTCGTCTGCTTCGCAAACTATTGACCGTATTATTGATGTATTCCCCGAAGGTCAACAACAGCAAATTAGGGTTCAACTTGCCAATTCGCTCATTGCTGTATTTTCTCAAACACTACTGCAAAGACTTCAACCTGACGGAACTAAAAAAGGTCGTGTTATGGCTCAAGAGATACTGCTCGTAACTCCGGCTGTTGCCAATCTTATTCGTGAATCTAAAGCTGCACAAATCTATTCTACAATCCAAACCAGCCAAAATGTCGGGATGGAAACTCTTGAAATGTCCCTTGCAAAACTTTATAAAAAGAAGCTGATTACCCTTGAAGATGCTGTGTCTCGTTCATCCAGACCGGAAGAACTTAAACGACAAATTCAAAGTGTTTAACCTTTTTTGTTTATGCTAATATTTTATTAGCAGTATAAAGAAGGAAATAAAATATGACACAACAAATTCAAGAATCTACATCACCCGGAGCTCAAATAAGATTAGCTCGTATACAAAAACTTACGGATCTTGCAGATAAAGGCGTTAATCCGTATCCTTATGTATTTGATAAGAATGCTAATGCAGCTGGTTTGCAGGAAAAGTATAAAGATTTGCCGGCCGGAGAGGAAACTGAGGATTTTTATTCTGTTGCCGGTCGTGTTATGGCAATACGTAATTCGGGCATGTTTATTGATTTGATGGATGCTTCCGGAAAAATCCAAGTTTTTTCTCATAAAGAAAATTTGTCGGAAGATCAAATTAAGATATTAAAGCTTTTAGATATTGGCGATATTGTCGGATTTTATGGTTCAATAAGAAGAACACCAAGAGGTGAACTTTCTATTAAATCATCAAAATTAAAATTGCTTTCAAAGTCGCTTTTACCGCTGCCTGAAAAATTTCACGGTTTAACTGATGTTGAAACAAGATATCGTCAAAGATATGTTGATATGATTATTAACGAAGATGTCAGAAAAACTTTTAGAACCAGAAGTTTGATTATACAAAAGATTAGAGAATATCTTACCGCACAAGGGTTTTTAGAAGTGGAGACTCCAATGCTTCATCCGCAAGCCGGTGGTGCTAATGCAAGACCTTTTATTACACATCACAATACGCTTGATATGGATATGTACTTGAGAATTGCACCTGAGCTTTATTTAAAAAGACTTATGGTCGGTGGACTTTCTGAAAAGATATTTGAAATTAACAGAAGTTTCAGAAATGAAGGTATTGATACAAGACATAATCCTGAATTTACAATGATGGAATTATATCAGGCTTATGTAGATTACAATGAAATGATGGTTCTGACAGAAAATTTAGTTTCTTCTATAGCACAAGAAGTTCTTGGAACTATGAAAATTCAATACGGTGACAATGAGATAGATTTGACTCCGCCTTGGGATAGAAAAACAATGTTAGGTTCTATTAAAGAAGCCACCGGTATCGATTTTGATACGGTTTTCACGGTTGAAGATGCTAAATTAAAAGCTAAGTCCGTTGGTATTAATGCAGATGATTGTGATAATTGGGGTCAGGTTGTTGAAAGAGTTTTTGAAGAAAAAATTGAACCTTCACTTATTCAACCTGTTCATATTATCGATTATCCTCGCGATATTTCACCGCTTGCAAAAGTGCATAGAGATAATGACAGACTTACCGAACGTTTTGAAACGAGAATTAATGGCTGGGAAGTCGCAAATGCATTTTCAGAATTGACTGATCCTATAGACCAAAGGATGAGATTTGAAGCTCAAATGCAAGCAAAAGCTGCCGGGGATGAAGAAGCAATGCCAATAGATGAAGATTATATATGCGCATTGGAACACGGTGTTCCTCCTATGGGCGGATTGGGTATTGGTATTGACAGATTGATTATGCTGTTGACTAATTCACCTTCAATTCGTGATGTGATCGCATTTCCTACTTTGAAAAAAAGAGATAATTAAAAAAAGAGCCTTTAGGCTCTTTTTTTTATGCATTTGTTTTTTGTTTTATTTGTTCGGTATTTTGTGTAATCTGATTTGCTTTTTGACTTGCTTGGTTTAATGTTTTTTGCATTGTTTTGTTACTTGTAGTTGTTGATTTTATTGTACTTGTTGCAAAGTTGGCTGTGCTGGCAATTGTCGATATTGTGCTGTTTATATTTGTACCTGTGTTAGTAAGATTTTGGGATGTTGTGTTGCCTTCTAATACTCCGCTATTACCAATAGTTGTCATTATTCCGCCATCATTTGTCATTCCTGCTCCCGCAATGCTTAAGGCCATTCCCGCTGCCGCTGTATATGGGTTAGAATTTAAGGCTGCACCCACTGCAGAAACACTACTTCCGACTGTAGTTGTAATTTGACCTGTCATAGTTAGAGCTTGAGATGCTTGTATTCCGCTTTTTGTGCTGTTGGCGGCTTGATTGTTAAGTTGTTGCGCATTCTTAGTATATGCTGTTCTTTTGCTCGCAAGACTTGATAATGTTTTGCCGGCTTTATTAATAGATTTGTACTGACTAACAGTTTGTTTTTGGCTGGATGCAATCTTAGTGTTTAATTCATTGTTGGTTTCACCTAACTCATCAAGTTCTGCCATAATTTGTGTGGTTTCACTATTGCCCGTTCCAGTACTTAGTATGCCGGTTTCTTCGCCTTCATTATTTTGATTGTTTGCACTTTGCATATTGGCGGCTTCTAAGCGCGTTTGCAAATCTTCTGCCTTTTTCGTGTTTAACTGAATTTCTTGATTTATTTGCTTTTGCTCATTTTGCTCGCTTTTTGCAAATTTATTGTAATTTTTTAAATCTTTATTAAGTTCTTTTTCTTCATCCCGCATCTCTTTATCTGTTGATACGGCGTCTTCTGTTGCATTCACTGCATCAGCTCTGTATCCGGCGGCATCACTTTTAAATCCTTCTACCTTGGATACTCCGCTTTCTTTCTCTTGTTCTGCACTCTTTTGTAAATTTTGTGCTTCACTTACACTGTACTTTGTTTTGGTAGTATCATCTGTTCCGGATGTCTGATTCGTTTTGTTGCTTTCGGCTGATGAAATATTACTTGACTTTTGACCGAAGATACTACCTTCTTTTGTCATTGAAATATCTTTAGAAGTAGTCTCTTTTCTCACGTTTTTATTGGAATTTATGCCAGTTGTTCCGCTGTTGTTTAATTGATTAATTCTACTAAAGTCAAGTGTCATACTCTCTCCTTATGTTGCTCTCATGTATATAAAAAAAATTTTTGTTTCAAAATTCCATATTAATTTGAATATTTTACAAATGTTAACAATAGTTATGGACATATAATTTTATTTAACTTAAACTTTTGGTATGTACGAGACATACGCTGATATTATAAACACGTTAAATGATAATTTGCATTTGCGTTCTATAAAAAATTTTTCAAAAAAAGATGAAAAATATGTTTATTTTGATGAAAAAAAATTGTTGAATTTATCATCAAATAATTATTTGGGGCTTGCTGATAATAGACGAGTAACTGAGGAATTTATGAAGTTTATAGGAGGAAAATATTCTTTTGGTAGTGCATCAGCGAGGCTTTTGACAGGTTCTTTGCCTATATATAAAGATTTAGAGAGACTTATTGCAGAGATGTATAAAAAAGAATCCGTACTGATTTATAACAGCGGTTATCATGCTAATGTGGGGATATCAAGTGCTATAGCTTTAAAAGGTGATGTTATATTTTCGGATAAATTAAATCATGCAAGTATAATTGATGGTATGCAGTTATCTAAAGGTAAATTTTTCAGATACCCGCACAATGACGTAGAAAACCTTGAAAAACTACTGATACGCGAAAGAAAAAAATTTAACAATGCAATAATAATTACTGAAAGTGTTTTTAGTATGGACGGTGATATTGCTGATTTAAAAACAATAATTGAACTTAAGAAAAAATATAATTGTATTTTAGTAGTAGATGAAGCTCACGCATTCGGTGTTTTTGGCGAAAAAGGACTCGGAGTTTCTGAACAATTGAATATAATATCTGACGTCGATTTGATTGTGGGGACGTTTGGAAAAGCTATTGGCTCAATTGGTGCTTTTGTGGCAGGTTCTAAGACTATGATTGATTTTCTTATTAATAAGTCTCGTTCGTTCATATTTTCAACTGCTATCGCACCCATAAATATTGCGTATACAAAATGGATTATAGAAAATAAGTTGCCCAATACCGTTCTAAAACGCCGTAAAATGATTGAACTTGGCAAAAAATTCGGGAGTAAAAGTCACATAATTCCAATAGTGTTTGGTGATAACCAAAAAACAGTTGAAATGTGTCAAATTCTTTATGAGAATGGTTATTTTACACTCCCCATAAGACCACCTACTGTCCCGGAAGGTACGTCCAGAATAAGATTGTCACTTACTACCGAAATTGATGAAAGGGATTTGGAAAATTTATGCAATATCATTGGTTACAGCAAAAACCTTTGAATAAAAAGTTGATTGTGTTTTTTGGAGGCTGGAGTTTTGATTTCAGACCATTTGAATGTATACCGTCTTTTGAATATGATGTTTTGATGTTTTATGATTATAATAGCCTTGAAATCCCGTGTCAAATACCGGAAGGATATGAACAATATATCTTGCTGGCTTGGTCTATGGGAGTCTTCATAGCATATTTGCTAAAAGATAAATTACCTTATTTCCATAAAAAAATTGCGGTTAACGGAACTCCTTATCCTATTGATAATGAAAAAGGTATTCCTTTGAAAACATTTGATTTGACTCTTAAATATGCACAAATCGGGCTCAAAAAGAAATTTTATGAAAATGTTTTCTCGGATAGTATTCTTTTAGAAAAATATCTATCAAATCCTGTTCAAAGATTAATCGAAAACAGAGTGAATGAGTTAATTTATTTGAATAATATTATTAAAAACAGTCGTCTGGAATATGATGAAAAATTTTATGATAAGGCTATTATTGGTTCAAATGATAAAATTATCCCTGTTAAAAATCAAATAAATATGTGGAAAAATATTGCTGACATTATTGATTGTGGACATTTTCCGTTCTATAATTTTAAGAGTTGGGATGAAATATGCAGTTAAATACTCAAGCAATAAAAAAGTGCTTTGAAAAAAGTATGGATAAATATGACCAAAATGCCTTTGTTCAGAAAAATATGGCTGAGAATCTTGTCTTTAATCTTTTAAATGTTCGTAAAGATTTTGATGTTATTGTTGAATTGGGAGCAGGCACCGGGCTTTTGTCTGAGTTGATATCTGAAAATTTTATTTTTAAAAAGTATTATGCTAATGATTTGGTGGGTAAATCCAAAATTTATATTTCAAAATTTATCCCTGATGCCCAATTTATTCTCGGGAATGCCGTAAAAATTAAGATTCCTGAAAAATCCGATTTGGTAATATCCAATGCTATGTTTCAATGGTTTAATAATCTTAAGACAGTAACTGATTTATACAAGTCTGTTTTAAATAATGACGGGCTGCTTGCATTTTCAACATTCGGACCTAAAAATTTTGTCGAACTTAAGCACCTGTCAGGTTTAACTTTGAATTATTATTCAAAAGATGAAATTATAAAAATTTTGAAGCCGGATTTTGAGATTCTTTATCTTGATGAATACTGTCAAGTTGTTAATTTCGAAAACCCTCTGGCGCTGTTAGCTCATATGAAAAATACCGGTGTTAATTCACTCTCTGCTAAAACTTGGAATATTAAAGATGTTAAAAATTTCTGTGATAATTATATTAAATCTTTTGATTCTGTTCATATTACTTATAATCCAATCATTGTTATTGCAAAAATCAAATGAAGTTTCGCATAAGAATATTTTTAAATACATACTTACCTGTATTCCAATTTGTAAAAAAAAATATTATAATCTTTACATAAAACCATGTTATTATTAAAATATGAGATAAAGGGTGACAATTTTGTTAAATAATTTTGAAAATTTTGATAACTCAGAAACTTCTGCAAGAAAATCATCTCTGATTCAAGAGAGAGTTAGTCTTGTGTCAACCCATATGTATAAACAATTTTTAGATTATCAGCATGCAACTGTTAATACTAACGAAATATTCATAAGAATGATAGATAATCTTCAAGCTGTATCAGAAACTTTAAAACAGTCGTTTTCTTCCAGAGGTATAACAACTCAGAATATTTATGTCGATACTGATCCTCAAAAATCGGTGGCAATTATTAATATTCTGTGGCATAAGATAAGTTTTACTACCAGATGTAATTATCAGCCTCAGGCTTTATACAGAGAAAATGGTGAACATATGTTTTCCGGTCGTATAATGGCGATTAAAGGTAATTACAATGAGATAATGCAGGGGGTTAATAATCACGATGATGAGATGGGCAGATTGCTTGAAAATGAAGTTGCTTCTTTATTCATTCCTCCGGAAACAAATCAGAATACTGTTTTAAAAATAAAACATTTATCAAATAGAGAATTTTATCTTAATCAACTTGATGCGCCAAGAGAATTCGTGCTTAAAGTAGTTGAAACTATTTGCGGTGGCGGATTCTATCATGAAGAAGGTGCAAGGAAGCAGTTTAATATTTAAATTATTTGACATTTATTTAAAAATGACTATTATTATAGGTAGGTGTATATGCGTTTAACAGAAAGATTAAAAGAGCTAGAAAATCAATATATGTTTATCAGATGGGCTACGGGGGGAGAATACGGTAAGCTTGTTTATGCCGGTGAAGACTTTATCGAGTTTAGTGTTCTTGCTGTCGATACCTTGGAGTACAGCGAAACAGTTCTTATTCATAGTCCGTTGATTTTGGAAGTTGCGCTCGGAGGGTCTGATATTGCAAGAATACTTGCCGAAGTTTCTTCTAAAATTTCTTTAGATTAAACAGAAAAAGAGTTTTTCACTCTTTTTCTATTTAATAACTATATTAACCAGTTTTTTAGGTACAACTATAATTTTGACAATTTCGTGTCCGCTGATTAATTCTTTAATCTTTGGGCTTTCTGTTGCAATTTTTTGAAGCTCTTCTTGAGATAAACCTTCATCAACTTCAAGTTTGTCTTTAAGTTTTCCGTTAATTTGAACAACCAAAGTTATTGAGCTTGCTTTTGCCAGATTTTCATCCCAAGTCAGCCATGCTTCATCATGGATAGAAGTTTTTGCCCCAAGTTCGTGCCAGGCTTCTTCTGTTAAGTGTACTGCAACTGGAGACATAAGCTTTATCAGTGAAGTTATTGCGAAACTTAAAACAAGTTTGTCTTCATTTTTTAATTCGGATTTCTTGTTACGCCAATCGTATATAGCATTCGTTAACTCTCTGTATTTTGATATTACAGTGTTAAATTGAAAATCATTAGCAATATCATTTGTTATTCCTTTAATTGCTATATTTACCACACGGACAAGGTCATCATTTTCTTTTGTGAGCTGTTCAGGTAACTCAAAGTCAAGGCTTATGTCTTCGGCATTAGTAGCAATAAGTCTCCAAACTCTGTTTAAAAATTTATAACAGCCTTCAACACCAGCATCAGACCAATCAAAATCACGTGCCGGAGGAGAATCCGATAATATGAATAATCGTGCTGTATCTGCACCATAATTTTCGAATATTTCATCCGGATCAACGGTGTTACCTTTGGATTTTGACATTTTAGAACCGTCTTTTAGAACCATTCCTTGGGTTAGAAGGTTTTTAAATGGTTCATCAAAGTCCAATAATCCCAAATCGCGCAGGGCTTTTGTAAAAAATCTTGAGTATAAAAGATGTAAAATAGCATGTTCAATTCCACCTACATATTGGTCTACAGGAAGCCATTTGTTAACCAGTTCACGTTCAAAAGGTTTTGTAGTATTTTTTGCATCGGAATATCTTAAATAATACCAACTTGAACACATAAATGTATCCATGGTATCAGTTTCACGTCTTGCAGGTCCCCCGCAATGCGGACAAGTCGTTTCTATAAATGTCTTTGATGTTGTAATAGGTGATTTGCCAACAACTGAAAAATCAACATCTTTCGGTAATAATACGGGTAAATCTTTTTCATCAACAGGGACAATTCCGCATTTCTCACAATATACTATCGGTATTGGAGCTCCCCAATATCTTTGCCGTGAAATTAACCAATCCCTTAAACGATATTGTGTTTTGAATTCTCCAAAGCCTTCTTTTACAGCCTTTTCGGTAATTGCTTGTTTGGCTTCTTCGTTATTCATACCATTAAATCCATTTGAATTAATAAGTATTCCAGGCTCAGTATAGGCTGCTTCTTTACATTCAGAAGGATTATTAGGATTTTGTATAACAACTTTTATTGGTAAATTGTATTTTTTTGCAAAGTCAAAGTCGCGGGTGTCATGGGCTGGTACAGCCATAACTGCGCCGGTTCCGTATTCAACTAATGCATAATCAGCAGTCCATAAAGGAAATTCTTCACCGTTAAATGGATTTATACAATGAGTGCCTAAAGGTACTCCCGTTTTTGTCCTTTCGGTTGATAACCTTTCTATTTCAGTCATTTTCCTCGCATTCGCACGGTAGGACTCTACTGCAGATTTGTTTTCTGCTGTTGTAAGTTTCTCAATATCTCGGTATTCGGGTGCGACTACAAGATAAGTTATGCCATGAACCGTATCGGGCCTTGTTGTATATACCGGAACCTCCATTCCTTCAATTTCTTTTACTTTAAATTTGAATATTGCTCCGTGAGATTTTCCTATCCAATTTGCTTGCATTGTCTTTACGTTATCTCCCCAGCCAGTGAGCTTGTTTAAGTCTTCAAGCAAAATGTCCGCATAATCTGTAATTTTTAAAAACCACTGAGAAAGATATTTCTTTTCTACAATACTGTCGCATCTCCAGCATTTGCCGTCTATTACCTGTTCGTTTGCAAGTACTGTCCCGCATTCTTCGCACCAGTTTACGGCTGCTTCCTTTTTGTAGGCAAGACCCTTTTTGTATAATTGCAAAAATAACCATTGTGTCCATTTGTAATAATCAGGTTTGCAGGTGGTAACTTCTCGATCCCAATCATAGGATAATCCCAGCATTTTTAATTGCTTTGTCATGTAAGCGATATTCTCATCTGTCCATGTCTCAGGATTCGCTCCGTGTTTCATTGCTGCATTTTCAGCAGGCAGACCAAAACTGTCCCAGCCCATTGGATGTAATACATTATATCCTTGTGCTTTTTTAAATCTCGCGATTACGTCAGTTATTGTGTAATTTCTTACATGACCCATGTGCAGTTTCCCGGAAGGGTACGGAAACATTGATAGAGCATAATATTTCGGTTTGTTGCTGTCGTTTGTTGTTTTAAACGCGCCGGTTTCTTCCCATACTTTTTGCCATTTCTTTTCTATTTCCTGAGGAAAATAACTTTCTTTCATTCTTTTTCTCTCCCTGTCTAAGAAAATCCTAGCATGAAGAAAAGTTATTTTCAAAATAATTTGTTTGCATTATTACCTTTTTTAAACTTTTATCGTATAATGGTAACCATGAAAAAGTTATTTACATCTTTTCTTCTGGGTATATTTGTATCTTCAAATTTTTTATTGCCTGTTAATGCAGGATTTTTGGCTGATAAGAAAGCTGCCATTGTCAAAAATTTAAAGAATAATAAGACTCAAAGAGAGATTAAAAAAGTTCTGGATAAACAAAATCGTTTTGCGGCAAAGTTTGATTATGCCGGACTCTCAACACTTTATGCTCAAGAATTTATTAGTGCTGACGGGCTTTCTAAAAATGAATATTTTGATTTAATCAAGGAAACTTGGGAATCATATCCGGATATAACTTACAGTTCTGAGATAAAAAATATTGAAATAAACGGTGATAAAGTTTCTGTAGATGTTTACGAAACTTCTGTTGCTACTACCACACAGATTGAAGACGGTGTCAAAATCTTTGGTGAATTGAATTCATATTCTGACGGAACTTATTATTTGTCTAAAATTGATGGAAAGTGGCTTTTTTCAGGTGAAAAAATTAAAGAAGAAAAATCTTTTCTTAAATACGGTGATACAAGATTTATAAATATGGATTTGATTTCTCCAAAAACTGTTAAGCCCGGAGAATATTATACAGCTTCTCTTACCATAGATATGCCAAAAAATGCTATGGCTATTGCTTCCATCGGAAGGGAAGAAATTACTTTCCCTCAGAGTAAAAACGAAGAAGTTTTCAGAAACTTCCCAAATGACAATATCTTAGAACGTATGTTTTATGCAAACAAAAATGGAAAAAATGAATACAATGTTGCATCAATAGGTCTAAGTAAATCTGAGGTTGAAGGCTTTGGTAAACTTAAAGTTTACCTTGCGGGTATTGCGTTTATACTTACTAGGGTGAATGTAGAAAATGAGGTGCAGGATGCAGAAAAAAGTAAGTAAATATTTTTATTTTTCATTATGCTTTGCTTTTTTTGTTTTTGTCACATTATATGTTTCTGATTGGATTGTTTCACAACTTATGCACGGTTTTTCTTATTCAAACAATTTATTAAGCCTTAATTATGTGGAAAATACCGGTGCTGCTTTTAGTTTAATGAAAGATTCAAGAGAAATCCTTATTATTGCTTCTGTTGTAGCAATTTGCGGTATTGTTGCATACATAATAAGACACATATCCACTATTTCTATGAAAACTCTTTTCTTTCTCGCTATGTTAAGTGCGGGAATTGGAGGAAATTTACACGAAAGAATTGCTTTAGGTTTTGTACGCGATTATATTGAGCTTAATTTTGTTGATTTCCCTGTCTTTAATGTTTCTGATATATTTATAAATTTAGGTGTTGTTGCTGTTGTGATAATAATTTTACTTAAGAAGAAATTATGATAATTATTGTTGATGAAAATGATGAAAATACCCGTTTAGATAGCTGCCTTGCAGATATGTTTTCTGATATTTCTCGTTCTAAAATCCAGAGTTGTATAAAAAATGGTAAGGTTTTAGTAAATAACTTGGTCAAAAAGCCGGCTTACGTGTTAAAAGAAGGAGATAAGATAGAATTTGATAAGCTTGAAAATGAACAATTAATTTTAAAACCTCAAAATATTGACTTGGATATACTATATGAAGATGAAAATATGCTTGTGGTAAATAAACCATCTGGAATGCTTACCCATCCAACATCCAATGAGCTGGAAAATACTCTTGTGAATGCGCTTCTGTTTAAATATGGTGAGAATCTCTCAAATATTAATGGCGAGTTAAGAAGAGGCATTGTACATCGTCTTGATAGAAATACTTCCGGGTTGTTAATGGTTGCTAAGAATAATTTTGCACACGAATTTTTAGCTCAACAAATAAAAGAGCATAAAATAGTTAAAAAATATAGGGCTGTTCTTAAAGGTAATTATAATGGAGATGATGATAGAATAGAATTGCCTATAGGCCGTCATCCAAAGCAACACCATAAAATGGCGGTAGTCCCTGTTTGTGATGGTGGTAAAGAAAGTGTAACTTTATTAAAAGTTTTGGAAAGATTTAAGGAAGTTACTTATGTAGATTTAACTCTTGTTACCGGCAGAACACATCAGATTAGAGTTCATATGAGTTATAAAAAACACCCTGTGTATAATGATACTCTTTATGGTGCCGGACAGGGAAGGGTTAAAACTGAAGAACAAGTCTTACAATCTTATTATTTGAAATTTGCTGTACCTGTTACAAATCAAATTGTTGAACTTTCTATTGAGCCTGATGAGAAAATTAACAAAGTTTTGAGTTACTATAGAAATAGGAGAAATTCATGAGAATATTATTAAATATTATTTGGTTTTTAATTGTTTTAAGTGTTATTGCAATATGTATTATAAATGCTGATATAACATTACATTTGAGTTTATTAAAAGCGGGAATATATGGAATTAACTTCTTTGTATTTAGTGTTTTAGTGTTTTTGTGTGGATTTTTATCAGGAATAATTTGTTTGGGACAGTTTTATATTGTACAAAAAGAAAAACTTAGTGCTTACAAACGAGAATTAGAAAAAAGTTCAATAACTAATAATTCAAGTGTTTCAAAAGTAGAGGTTTTAGAAGCCAAAATTGCTACCTTGGAAAAAGCACTTGACGATGCATTAAATAAATAAAAAAAAGGATGCATTCGCATCCTTTTTTTAAGCTTCAACCTCTTGTTTTTGTTGATTGATTAAATTTTGTAATTTGTCTTTGATTTCATCACCTTTTTTCTGCAAATCGGAAACAACGTCGTCGGCTTTTGATTGAATCTCTTTTACAGTTTCATCCGCTTTACGCATTGCTTCTTTGGCAGAATCTGCTAGCATAGCTCTGGTTTCTTCACCTGATTTTGGTGCAAGAAGAATACCTGTTATAGCGCCTATTGCACCGCCCACTATAAAACCCGCTAAAAATCTTGTTACTGACATATATCGTACTCCTTTTCTTGTTCTTTTACATTTTATGATAAATGGGATTTTTTTAATCCCCAAAAATGGCTATTTTTTTGAGAATAATCCAAGCATTGAAACAAAACCTTTTAAGAAACCTCCAATTATTGATTCGGATAGTATCTTTGTCTTGCCTATAACTTTTTCAATTATTATTTTTACGTTGTCAACACCTTTATCAGTGTTTTTAACCAACTCATTTATTGAATGAAGTGTCTCATTTAGTTCGTTAAGTGTAGGTTTCAACTCAGTATTGAGCATTACAGATGTTTCATTCAAACTTTTTGAAAGTTTTGACAAATCAATCAAAAGTTTTACTAAAAAGCCTGCAACTACAATTATAACGATGCTGGTAACCCAAGCTAAAAAAGTAAGTCCTTGATTTAATGCAATTTGAGAAAAGTCCATAATTAATTTTTCCTTATTTAGTATGTAAACTCACTTTCACCGTCTTCCAACTCTTTTGCTTTGCGAAGTTTTCTGTTTTTAAGCATATTGGTAAACTTCCGTAACTGCCTTTCCAGTTTATATCTCATTAAATCGACTGATTCAAGAGCTTGTTTTTTGGCTTCATTAATTGCTGGTGAATTCTCTTCATATAATTTGCAAGCAACATCTTTAATTTCCCGCCTGGATTCTTCTCCGGGTTTCGGGGCATAAAGAACGCCGGCTATAACTCCGCCAATTACTCCGGCAATGAGTCCCATTCCAAACATAAACGATTTGTTCTTACTCATTTCATTAACCTCATCTTTCTTATTGCTGTCATCATAACATATTTTTTCATTAATTACAAGATATTCAATTATTAAAACACTCTTTTATTGCGCTTGCCAATTGGATAGCTGAAATACATTTCTTACTTTTACCTTTTAAATTGAATAACAAAATGTAAATCATAATATTTTTTATAATTGATAGCAGGTACTGTTGTTTTTTTTCTTCTGCTTGAATACCTATATTATGCAATGTTTTAACAAATTTTGTAACTGCTGTTTTAATCATTGCAACTTGATTGTAAAGCTTTGGACGGAATTCTAATAAATGCTTATTAGCAAGGTTTATTTTTTTGTCCAAGTTCATTATTAAACAGATTGCCGTAACTGTTATGATTAATTCTGCTATTAAGATTATCGCAATAAAAAAATACATTCCTATAATTTCACTTTTGTATTATATTTGAAGTATAAAATAATTCGCATTAAATTGAAATACACTTATAGGACTATTTATGATTAAAAAATTAAGATTTTATTTGGCACTGATATTATCTAAAGCTTCATTTTTGTGCTTGAAATTTCTCAGAAGACCGGCAACTTCTTATCCTGGTTATATCGCATTGAAAGTTTGCCCTGATTTTATGGTATTTTCGAAAGATTATATAAAAAATGGTTTCATCAATGTTACCGGAACGAATGGAAAAACTACAACTTCCGGACTTATAGCTCACATTTTTGAAAATTCCAATCAAGGTGTTATTCATAACCTTAAGGGTGCTAATATGCTTACTGGTATTGTTAATGTTTTTGCCAGTTTTATAACTCCGTTTAAAAAATTTGAATATGCCGTTGTTGAAACTGATGAAGCATTTTTGACAAAAGTATATGACTATGTAAAAGGTGATTGCTTGGTAGTTACAAATTTGTTCAGAGATCAATTAGACAGATACGGTGAATTGGATTATACTGCCAAAATTATTCAAGAAGCTATTAGGAAAAATGTTGATTTGAAGCTTATTTTAAATGCAGATGATCCTATCGTGGCATCTTTTGATAATGGTAATACGGTATATTATGGATTTGAAGATGTAGAATATTTGTGCAGATTTAAGGATTGTTCAAATGCCCCGTCAGAAACTTTTAATTGTCCTTGTGGTGAACCGTTGAAGTATGAAAAAAGATTCTATGCTCAGCAGGGACATTATTATTGCCCTGTATGCGGGTATAAAAGACCTGAATGCAATTATTCGGCAACAGTAAAAATTTTCGATGAAAATTTGTCGATATCTGTCAAACACCACGGTATTACCAGCCAATTTGAGGTGGGGTTGGTAGGATTGTACAATGCATATAATGCGCTTGCCGCTATAGCAACTGCTTTTGAAAATGGTTTTAGTCAACAAGAAATTCAGGCCGCTTTGAATAATTATCATTCTGTATTTGGCAGAACTGAAACAAGGTTGATTAATGGACATAAAGTAATTATCCAATTGATTAAAAATCCGGCTGGTGCAAGTGAAGTTCTAAAGACAGTTGATCTAAATTCAAATATTGTAATTGCAATAAATGATAATTATGCTGATGGTAGAGATGTCTCTTGGTTATGGGATAGTGATTTTGAACAACTTAGGGATATTAATAAGAAAATATTTGTTTCAGGTTCAAGAGCATATGATATGGCCGTGCGACTTAAATATGCAAATGTCCCTGTAGAAAAAATAATCGTAGAACCCAACATAAAAAAAGCTGTTAAAATTTTGACTTCAACAACGCCAAAAGATGAAAAAATTACAATACTTCCGTCATATACTGCACTTCTGAAAATAAGTAAGTATTAGAGCTTTAAAAGTCAATTTTAATTGTAATTTATTTAATATAAAATAAAAGAAAATGATAAGGAGAAAAAATGTTATTAGGTGTAAATATAGATCACGTAGCCACGTTAAGAAACGCACGGGGAGGGAATGAACCAGATACAATATTAGCTGCAGAAGTATGTGAATTAAATGGAGCAACATCAATAACGACTCATTTGAGAGAGGATAGACGTCATATTAAAGATGCTGATGTCAGAACTCTTATAAAAACACTAAAAACAAATTTGAATCTTGAAATGGCTGTAACTGAAGAAATGCAGAAAATTGCACTTGAATTAACCCCTCATTCAGTTTGCCTTGTCCCTGAAAAAAGACAAGAAATTACTACTGAAGGCGGTCTTGATGTTGCAGGTCAATTAGAAAAAATTAAGTGTTTTGTTAAACCGTTGCTTGACAAAGGTATTTTGGTAAGTCTTTTTATTGATCCGACAGAAGAACAAGTTGAAGCGTCTGCTGCAACAGGTGCGCAGTTTATTGAAATGCATACAGGTCAGTATTCAGAAAAATTTGGTACAAAGCTGGAAGAAACTGAATTCGTTAAATTAAAAAATTCAGCTTTACTTGCTCAGTCTCTCGGGCTTAAAGTTAATGCAGGCCATGGACTTAATTATAAAAATGTTTACAGAATGCATGAAATTCCCAATTTGTATGAGTTAAATATAGGTCATAGTATTATTTCCCGTGCAGTATTTGTGGGTCTTGCACAGGCAGTTAAAGAAATGAAAGATTTGGTGCAGTAATGAAATCAGAAGAAGAAATAGTAAAAGAAATGCAAGAAGTCGTTGCTCAGATGGTTATTGACGATTTAGAGGAGGATCCTTCTCTTGAGTTTGAAATGTTTGAATGCGATTGCTGCGGTAAAGAAAAGTCACTTGCCGGTTCAATTGAATATGCCGGATATAGACTTTGTAATGATTGTGTGCTTATTGCTGAAACAGGCTTTGCTTTAAATAAGATAAAAGATATACAAGAACTCATAGATGCGATGGAAGATAAACGTTTGGAGAAGCTTTGTGACTTCATAAGAGCAGAAGAAAAACGGTCAAATAATTAATCAGGATTATAATTAACTAATTCTTAAGTATTAATTTTTTGTTACATATAGTTATATAGAATTAGTTACAGGGTATATAAATCTTATACCTTAATTTGGGATGAGTATTTTATAAAAGAAAGGTGAGAACAAAATGACAAAGAGATTCGGTTTTACATTGGCAGAAGTGTTGATCACACTGGGCATTATAGGCGTTGTAGCGGCAATGACTATACCGACGCTGATATCAAACACAAACGGCGCACAATTTAAGACAGCTTACAAGAAGGCATTATCAACATTAAATCAGGCAGCCTTGATGAACATAGCGATGGAGGACTATGATTTTTCATCATTAGTAGCAGATACAAACACAGGTGTTGATATAGATGGAACCCAAGCGAAAACAATGGCATACATATTAACGAAACGCCTAAGTTCAGCAACTAATACAACAGAGGGCTATACTTGGCCGAGCAAAGTAACATACTATTCTGAACACACTTGTACAGCAAGTGATATTTCAGCAGCCGATGCAGAAGGCGAACTTTGCTACGGTGCAACTGCAGGAGATGAAGTGACATTGAAAGATGATATAACAGATTTTTCAGACTGGGCAATATATTCATTTGCAGACGGTACAGCATTTGCATTTAATCCAGCAGCAGCGAACTGTTCAGCAAAGAATGATACATGTATAGGTTTTATAGATGTAAACGGCAGCACAACTCCTAATTCACCAACAGTATGTACATCAGGTGAAGAAGGCGGCACAGGCGAGGTAACAGAGGATAATGCAGGACCTTGTCAGGTAGAATCAACAGGAATAAAGGATATATTCCCGGTATATTTCTACGGACAGACAGTAGAACCTGCATCTGACGCTGCAAGAGCCGTATTGTTCGG
>CALUQI010000017.1 GCA_944322875.1 Candidatus Gastranaerophilales bacterium | reverse complement strand
CTGGAGCAGATTCGTATACAGGCTCAAGAACAACTTGATATTGAAATTGCCAAGTTGGTTAAATTGGAACAGGCTGTGAAAGTTCTGGAAAAACACAAAGAACGCCACCGAGAAATCTATATAGAAGAAGAAAAAGCGGCAGAATTGAAACAATACTCTGAGCTCGGTGTAGTAAGATTCTTCAGACAAAATCAGGAAAAACTTGAAGATGAAGAAAAACAATTGTTATTAGAATTGCAAAACATTGAGGGTGAAAATGGATATTAGTTCAACAACTTCAACAGCAACAATTAGTACATCTGATACATCTGCGTCGACACAGAGTCAGAGAACTTCTAAAAGTGAAAATTCGTTTGAAGACGAAATGAAAAAAGTTTCGGAAGAGTCGGAAACTCAAGATACGCAAGAAACAAATAATGATTCAGAAACCAAAGCTGAAAGTTCTGAAGAAAATAGTTTGGAAAAAAACGCCTCAGACGATGAAAATAATAACTCAAATGGAAACGATTATAATAATTTGCTAAAAGGCAGTGTTGATATCTCTGTTCAAAATAATTTAAAGCTAAATAATCAAAATATCCAAGATATTCAACTTAATAATATCCAAACTCTAATTGATGCAAATCGTCAATTGTCCGATTTGACTAAATTGGGAGATTCATTAGTTTCGACAAAAGTTGATTATTCAAATATATCAATGTCTTTTGATGATGCAAAGTTTTTCTCGGATTTAGTTCAGAATTCAGATAAGACTCTTCAGAATGTAGTTAATGATCTAAAAAGCGGGCTGGAAGAAAATGTAAACAAAGCAGCAAAGAATGTTAAAGTTTCTTCCACGTTAATGAATGCTCTTCAAGATGCTGTTAAAACAAATCAGCCATTTAGAATTAATTTTGATAAAGATATATCAGTTGTTATTAAAGTAGATAAAGATGGTGCACTTTCTGCAACATTTATTCCAGGAGATAAAGCTGTAGAAGAATATTTAAGACAAAATATCTCTATTTTACGACAGCGATTCGATGAACAAGAACTTTCATATAAGGATTTGTCTTATTCGCGTCAAAAAAACAATCAAGAACAAAATAAGAAAAATAATAAGGAGAATGATCATGAATGATTCATTTATCACGGCGTTGAACACGCAGTTTGCTACTGTAAACTGGATGGATGTAATTGCTGACAACATGACAAATGTTTATACTCCCGGTTTTAGAGAAAAGCAAGTGAATTTCAAAACATTTTTGGGTGGTGCAGTTGCCGAAGATTATGACAAGAAAATCAGTCAGGGTAAGTCTACCCCCGGTACTTCAAATGAAAATTTATTTCTGGAAGGTAAAGGATTCTTTCTGGTTAAAAATGCTGAAGGCAAAAGTATTTATACTCGTTTAGGCGAATTTACATTTGACGGAGAAGGCGTATATCGTGATAAAAGCGGAAATACCGTTCAAGGCTATATCCTAAATGATAAAGGTGAAATCATGCAGGGTACAAAGTCAGTAAGTTCCGACTTGTATCAACAAACTGCCATGAAAGGCGGTTCTCTGGATATTCCGACTACTAATATTAAACTTTGGATTGATCCAAACAACGGTAAATATTTAGGCAAGTATGATGACTACGAGATAAAAGGTGATGGTACTATATACGGTAAGGCTGACGGCGGCAAACGCTCTGTACCCCTTTACAAAATTACTACTCGTAATTTTCATAATGCCGCAGGCTTGTATGAATTTAAAGATGGACAATTTATAGAAACAGAAGAATCAGGTAAGCCGGTTTTAGGTTATGGAGAAATCAGATCAGGGTTACTTGAACTTTCAAATGCTGATTTTAAAGGTAATATTTCATATTATCAAATGGCTAAGTTGCAAATGGAAGTTTCAAATAAATTGATATCTTCTCAAAAAGAATTGTTACAAGAAGCATTAAGACTTGTCGGAAGTTAATAATAAAAGATATAAACTCCATTTTTTAAAAGGAACGAGAGTTCCTTTTTTTTGTATTTAGCCGGAGTAAAAATGAGCGGTATTAAAGCAGTTTTTTTATTGAATACTTGAAAGATTTTTGGTTTTATTATATAATCTTTATATAGGAAGAGATAGGAGAGAAAATGTTCGAACGTTTTACCGAAAAAGCAATAAAAGTTATAATGCTAGCCCAAGAAGAAGCAAGACGTCTGGGACATAATTTTGTAGGGACTGAACAAGTTTTACTTGGCTTGATAGGTGAAGGCACAGGTGTTGCTGCAAAAACATTGAAATCAATGGGTGTTAATCTTAAGGACGCTCGCGCAGAAGTGGAAAAGATAATAGGCAGAGGTTCAGGTTTTGTAGCTGTCGAGATACCTTTTACTCCCAGAGCAAAACGTGTTTTAGAGTTATCTTGGGATGAGGCAAGACAATTAGGACATAACTATATAGGTACGGAACACCTTCTTTTAGGTTTGATAAGAGAAGGCGAGGGTGTTGCCGCCAGAGTTTTGGAAAATTTGGGTGTAGACCTTAACAAAGTAAGAAGTAATGTGATAAAAATGCTAGGAGAATCAAAACCTCAGGTTTCAAGCGGCAGTTCATCGAGTTCTTCTTCCGGTAGTTCTTCATCTGGCGGAAAGACAAAGACCCCGAGCTTAGATGAATTTGGCAGAGATTTGACTTTGGCTGCGCAAGAACTTAGACTTGACCCTGTAGTTGGAAGAGAAAAAGAAATAGAACGAGTAATCCAGATTCTGGCCAGAAGAACAAAAAATAATCCTGTTTTAATTGGAGAACCAGGGGTCGGTAAAACTGCTGTTGCTGAAGGGCTTGCTACCAGAATTGTTAATGCTGAAGTCCCGGATATTTTAGACGGCAAAAAAGTCATTCAGTTGGATATGGGACTTTTGGTAGCCGGTACGAAGTATCGTGGTGAGTTTGAGGAACGACTTAAAAAAATAATGGATGAAATTAGACAAGCCGGCAATATTATTTTGGTAATTGATGAGATGCATACTTTGATCGGTGCGGGTGCAGCTGAAGGTGCCATTGATGCTGCTAATATTTTGAAACCGGCATTATCAAGAGGTGAAATTCAAGTTATCGGTGCAACTACACTTGATGAATATAGAAAATATGTTGAAAAGGATTCTGCTTTGGAAAGACGTTTCCAACCGGTTATGATTGATGAACCTTCTGAGGATGAATCTATTGAAATTATCAAAGGTATCAAATCTAAATATGAAGAACATCACAATTTGATTATTTCTGATGATGCGGTAGTTGCCGCTGTGAAGTTGTCAAATAAATATATCACGGACAGATTTTTACCTGATAAAGCCATTGACGTTTTAGATGAAGCAAGTTCTAAAGTTAGGTTAAAGGTTTCAACTCTTTCTCCTGAGGGTAAAGAGATGGAAAAAGAATTGCGTGCACTTATAAAAGAAAAGGAAGATGCAATAAGAAATCAGGAGTTTGAAAAAGCTTCTCAACTTCGTGATGAAGAAGCAGATATGAAAGACAAAATAAGAGAAATGTCTGTCAGATGGCGTGAGGAACACGAAGCTAATAAACCGACCGTTACAGCTGAAAATGTTGCTGAAGTAATTGCTCTAATGACAGGTGTGCCGGTAACTAAATTGACTGAAGGAGAAAGTGAGCGTTTGTTAAAACTTGAAGATACGCTCCATGCAAGAGTCATAGGACAAAACGATGCGGTCATTGCAATTTCCAAGGCGATACGTCGTGCTCGTGTCGGTTTGAAGTCGCCCAATAGACCTATAGGTAGTTTCATATTTTGCGGACCTACCGGCGTGGGTAAAACTGAGTTGGCAAAAGCACTTGCAGAGGCTGTTTTTGGCTCGGAAGACAACATGATTAGAGTTGATATGTCTGAATTTATGGAAAAACATTCGACTGCAAAATTAATAGGTTCTCCTCCGGGATATGTTGGTTATGATGATGGGGGACATTTGACTGAGCTTATCAGAAAGAAACCTTATTCCGTTGTTTTGTTTGATGAAATTGAAAAAGCTCATCCGGATGTTTTCAATATTATGTTGCAGATTTTAGATGATGGGCGTTTGACAGATTCAAAAGGACGTCATATTAACTTTAAAAATACTATTATTATTATGACTTCTAATGTCGGTGCAAGTATGATTACCAATACTTCAAGGTTAGGTTTCTCTACCAGTGACGATGAATCAAAAGATAAATATGAAAAACTAAAAGATACTGTTTCTGAAGAAATGAAAAAAGCTTTTAGACCTGAGTTTTTGAATCGTATTGACGAGACTATTGTGTTTGCTCATCTGAGCAAAGAAGAAATTAGACAAATTGTTGATTTGATGCTTAAGGATTTGTTTAAACGTCTTCAAGAACGTGAATTGTCTGTTGAAGTCACTGATGAAGTTAAAGATCATTTGGCTGAAAATGGCTATTCGGAAGCATACGGTGCTCGTCCTTTGAGAAGGCTTATTCAACGCAAAATTGAAGATGAATTGGCTGAAGAAATTCTATCTGGCAAGTATGCTAATGGTGATACCGTCAAAATTATACTTAAAGATGGAAAAATCGCTTTTGACAAAGGTGGCTCTAAAAGAAAGTCCAAGCCTAAGGAAGAAGTACAAGAAGTTAGTTAAAAAAAGCACTTAGGTGCTTTTTTTAATATGTAAATATTCCAAAATTTATTTTTTGAATATTCTCATTATTTTATCTATTAAACCTTCGTCTTCTTGGAAACTTGTTTGTTCCAGTTTTTGGAGTCTTTCGGATATTTTATTGTAATCATCTGTTCCCACTGACATTTCTAAATATTTCTTGTAGTATTTTATTGCAGAAGGTTTATTTTTTATTTTTTCGTATGTCTTAGCAAGTTTTTTCACTACTGTAGCATTTTTGATATCTAGTTCGTGCAGCTTTTCTAAGTATTCGGCTTGCGTATTGTAGTCACCAATATCTTCCCTGAAGTCGGCAAGTTTTTCCAGTGCTTTTTTGCTTGTTGGATCTTTTTTTGAAATCTTTTCCCAAAATTCTATTGAATGATTTTTATCTCCGGTTTCTTCCAATAATATTGCAAGTGTGTGCATTAACTCGATATCATCATTATTTAATTGATATGCGTTTAAAAATTCATTTGTTGCTATATCTTTGTTGCCTCGTACTAAGTTATATTTCCCCCAATTTAGGTGTGCATTATATTCATCCCCCATGCTTTCATATATTAATGCTTTCATTTGGTATGTGATGGGAGAATTCTTGTTTATATTTTCATATTTGTTTACGCATTCTAATGCTTCGTTGTATTTTTGATTTATGTAATAGTATTGCGCCTTTAAAGAGTAATATTCAGGATTGTTACTGTGTGTGGTTTCAATTTCTGTTAGTCTGGAATATGCGGCATTTTCCTCACCACATTCAAGCATACATCTTATTTTTAACATTTCATCTTGTGTTAGGTCTTTTGCTTTTTCCGGTTGATTATTTTTTAGATATATTTGAGCTAGTTTTTCATTTATTTCTGTATTGTTGAAACGTTTTTTCGCACGCTCTAATACATCGATAGCACTTGTAAGAATATCTTCTTTTATGTATACATCTGCAAGTTTTAAAAATATTTCTGGTCTATTATCTTCATATTCAAGTGTTTTGATGAATTCGTCAATACTTCTGGATGTATTGCCTGTTTGGTCATACAAGTTTGCAAGCGTATAGTGTATCATTATAATTTCATTTTCATTTTGCGCGTGGGGTAATGCTTTTTTAAAATCGCTTATTGCCTGTTCTATTTTGTTTTCTATTGAATGCAGATTCCCTCTGTAAACATAGTATTTGTATCTGTCTGTTTCGGAATATATGTCCATAAGTTGTTCGTAGCATAATACATTCGTCATATCTTTTTCTAAAATTTTAGAATAAAAATCGGCTGCTTCATCTTTTTTATTAAGCATCATTGCCAGATGTCCCAGACGTTCAAGTAAACTTAAGTCGTTTGGTGCGTGTTGTAATTCTTTTTTATATTCTTCATATGCTTGTTCATATTGTTCGTTTGATTCATATTGCTCGGCAATTCTTATACTCATAAATTCAACTCCTTATTGTTATTATACTTAAAATTTAATATATTCAATAGCACATTGTGGCTAGTTAAACATATTTTGGGACTTTTCTGTTCCGTTTATTATGTAATACTCAACAGCATCAATGGCTTTTATTAGAGTGTTTTTAAGTAATTCTTGGTCCGATTGCGGAAAGTTTTGAAGTACAAAATTTTCGGAAGGCATATTAGGTTGAGGACCTATTCCGATTTTTAATCTCACAAAATTTGATGTGCCAAGGTGTTTTATTACTGACTTTATTCCGTTATGACCACCATCAGAACCTTTTGCCCGAAATCTTAATTTGCCTAAATCTATTGAGATGTCGTCATATATTATCAATATATCTTCTAAATTGATTTTGTAATAGTTAGCAACAGCACTTATGGATTCTCCGGAAAGATTCATGAATGTAGTGGGTTTTATTATTATAATATCTTCTCCCTGAAATCTAAATTTGGTATACATGGATTTGAGTTTTTTATCTTCTCTAAACGTTAAGTCGTTTTTATATGCCCATTTATCAACAACCATAAATCCGACATTGTGCCTGGTAAAAAAGTATTTTTCTCCTATATTTCCCAAACCTGCGATTAATTTCATTTTTATAAACCTTTTATATTTATTATTTTAACGTAAATAAATATTACCGTGTTGATTTACCAACATTTCGCTTAACAAAAAGATAAGATAAACGTATTTTGGATGTAAGTTTAAATCGAAAAGAGGATAAAAAATGAAAAATAAACCAATTATACAGGAAAAAAGTTCTGAAAAAGTTGCAAAATTCTTAGATAAGAATGCATTACATAAAAAAGATTTTGCCGAGATGATAGGTGTTACACTTTCTTATGTATATAACTTAATAGATGAGTCTATACCTTTTTCAACCAGGGGAACTACGTTGGAACGTATTGCCACAGTTATGGAGGTTGAACCCGAGGAGTTTGAAGAATACAAAATCCCTCAGGAACCATTGTTAAAAGATGATTCTGTAGAATTTATTAAGGAGGCAATAAAAGCAAAAAAAATGTCAGTTGTGAATTTTTTAAAAGCTTTTCCTAGGAAGAAAAGAATTGATATGGTTGATATATTGAGGGGAAATATGCCTGTTCCTATTGACTATAAAGAACTATTGATGATAGGGCAAATATTGGATTTATCAACTGACGAAATTTATGATATATGGGAAAAGCGTATGAAACAGGTTTTAGAAATAAACGGAATGAATATCTACTCTAATGCTTCACTTGTAAATGCTATGTTCGAATGTGCAAAAAAATTCATTCATTTAAAATAGTAATATAAGACTATTGTTAAAAAGCGGACTTGTTTGTAAAGTTCGCTTTTTTAATAAATAGTAGTTGACAATAAAAATTGTTCTTGATAGACTTAAGTCACTGACAGTTTTGTCGATGTTGAAATATGAATAGCGTGAATATATGCGCTTGTAGCTCAGCAGGTAGAGCACTCCCCTTTTAAGGGATAGGTCGCGCGTTCGAATCGCGCCAAGCGCAAAATAAAAGAGGTTTAAATGTACCTCTTTTATTTTGTAATTTGTTGGTAAATATTTAATTTACTTTTGATGCAAGTGATTTAAGTTTGGAATATTTTTGCATGGGCTAATGTTTTGGGTTTGTTTTTTTGTGGGTAATTGACTTAAATTAATTCTCATGTTATATCTGTTTTACTTTTAGTGCGTTATTATAAATTTTTATTATTATGTAGCAAAAAATATTTTTACGTACGTTTAACATATTACAATTTTTTATGTAGGAGATAGAAATGTATTCGGTTAAAAAAATAACTTTTATGGGTGAAAATATGCTCAGCTCATTTATAGAGTCTTCAAAATCTGTATCTAGCCCTTCCCAACCAGATAATTACAATAATTCTAATATTAACAAACCTGTATTAGTTCAACAAAATATTGACTCATTTGAAAAAAGTAATAGTGCAAAACCTGATGTAAAGTCTATATTAAAAGATTATTCTGGCCCTGCAGCTTTAGTTTTATCTGTTTTAAGTGTTCCTATATCTATTCTCCTAAGTAGAAAAATGGATTCGCAAAGGCTGGATGTTTTGAAAAAATACGTCTCTGATTTGTCACTGAAGTTGGATAACTTGAATATAGATGATAAGATAAAAAATGCAGTAGCGGAAAGTATAAAAAAATCAAATGTTTCAGTGGCTAATCTGGTTTCAAAGAAATCGGCGTTGACATCTGTATTAATTGGTATAGGTTCAGGATTTGGAATAAGTGAGTTTGTGAAAAATAATTTTTCAAAATTGAAAGAACAAGGTTATTCAGACGAAGAGATTGCAGATGCACATGAAAAAGCAAAAAGTTTAGTCGAAAATCCGTTAAGTGCAATACAAAAAGCTGATTCAGCTCATGTTGCAGTGTTGAATATCAATGCTAAAGCGGAAAATGCTGAAAGAATGGCATCAGACGCCAAATATACTGCAAATTCATTTGATTCAAGAGTTAATGAGGCATACGCAAGAGCTGATGAAGCTTTAAGGGCAACAGAGATAGGTGTTAACCCCATAATGCGTATGTATACAGTTCGACATTATGATTTGAACCTTTTACAAATTCCGAATTACGTTAAAAAGATTGATTTGAACAGATCAGATGAAGCACTATCTGCAATTCGTGATGCAGCTGTTATGCGTTTAGACAGGTCTGCAGAAGATACAATTAATTTTATAAAAGATTATAAAAATAAGTATGAAAAGTTAACTTCAACCTGGGCACTTACCGCAGAATATTCTCCGATAAAAACCGGTGGACTTGGTGTGGTGCCTGTTGATTTGCAAAATAATTTCACTAAACTTAATATTGATATGCCGACGTTTTTACCTATGTATTTGAAGAAAAATTTCTCCGAGCTGAAAAAATTGCCTAATAATAAGTTTGAATATAAGTATGATGGCAAAAAATTTGATTTAACTAAACTGGCAGAAACAACAGTCCAAGTATTCAGAAATGGAGAAACAAAACCTGAAAAGGTTGAATACTATGTTGCAAATCTTGATGTTGAAGGTTTACCTGACAAGAAAAAACATTTGATATTCGTAAAAAGTGAAAATTACTTTAATGAAAAGATTTATGATTCAACTCCTAATGCAGAAGAAACCGAAAGATTTGCATTATTTACTAAGGCTGTTTACGAATTAGCTAAGTTAAAAGTTAATGAAGCCTTAAATGCAGATGAAAATTCAATGTCCGGAATTTCTGAAATTGAAATTTTTGACCGTGCAACATTTGATAATTTAAAAGCACCGAATTCTATGATATTAAATGATTGGCATGCAGCTTCAATGGCAGGGCTTTTAAGATATCGTGCTCCGATGGAATACAATTATAAGGAGATACCCGAAAATACTTATAATGCATTAAAGGATATGCCATTATTGATGATAGGTCATAATTTAGGTTGTCAGGGAAAATCTAATGACGGAGCCGGAAGCCTATTAAGCAAAAACAGAGTAACCGAAAATATAATAAATACATTATATGATAATTATGCAATAGCTATTACAGAAAACGCACATAGCGGAATTTTAGGTGAAAATGATGACTTGTGTAATACGGTTCTTATGAAACGTAAAACAGCTGATAAACATTTTAATCATTTGTTTAATGGTGTATCATTGTCAGACTGGTTCGTTCCGGTATCTAAAAATTATACTAAAGAAATCATTTCCGATCCGAATCAGTCTGGTATATTGTATCCTTTGTTGCAAAGACGTGCAGACAGTGGAACAATATCCGGAACTATTAACGGATTAGATAAAGATAAAGTAGATATGAATGCTGTTTCAAAAAACAACGGAGTTAACGGGCTTATACTGGAAAAATATGACCAGAATACTGACATAGACAAAATTATGCACCTGCGTTTAGAAAATAAAAGGAGATTTTACAATCATTTTATTAAACCAGTTTTGATTGATAAAACTTATAAAAAAGCTCCGGAAATTATTAGACCTGACGTTGGTAATTTAGATATATCAGAAGAAGATTTCGTTCAAGCTCCATTGATTTCATTTGCACACAGACTCACTTCTCAAAAAGGATTAAGTCTGATGAAAGGTGCAATATTTAGATTGTTTGATAACTGGGAAAATCTTTTCCCCAATAAACCAAAACCATACTTTATAGTCGGCGGTCCGCCTGAAAGCGAGGCTGAACTCCAATATTTATATGATCTGAAAAATCCTGAATATGGAATAAATCAAGATAGATTAGATAGAGTAATTGCACTGAAAGGTAATATGCCAAATCCTGCAATTATGTCAGTAAGTACATTTTTCTGTGCTCCATCTACCTATGAACCTTGCGGACTTACTCAAGGTGAATGCTTTGCTAAAGGTACTCCTGTGATTGCTACAGATACAGGTGGGTTCCACGATACCATAGCAGACGGTAAAACAGGATTTTTAGCCCCCGAAATTTCTGAAGAATCCTTCTATCAAAAGTTGGTTGAAGCACTTGATTTGTACTACAATAATCCTAAAAAATACAAAAATATGATAATGGATGCTTTGAATATTGACTTCAGCTGGGTTCAAGAAGGTAAGAATGGCCCAATTTATGAATATACTGATAGATTAGGATTTGATAAGGAAGATTTTCCTACATTGTAAAGTGAAAAGATTAACTTTTATCACATTTGAAAAGCAAGGCGTATGTACATGCTCCTTGTTTTTCGTATAATGTTATTATTAAGGAAAAGGGGCAAAATGGAAAGATTTTTTGGTATTTGGGGGATTATTCTTATATTTGCGGTGGCTTTTCTGATGTCTAATAACAGAAAGGCGATAAATTACAAAACGGTTATTACCGGTTTTGTTTTGCAAATATTGTTGGCTGTATTCGTTTTTAAAGTTCCTTTGGGTCAAAAATTATTTTTGGGCATAGGTCTGTTTATTCAAAAAATTCTTGTTTTTGCAAAAGAAGGGGGTCAATTTGTATTTGGCGGACTTATGAGCAAAAATTGGGAAATTTCAAGTGGCGGACATATTTTTGCACTTCAACTTATTAGTTCCTTAATCTTTATGATGATACTTGTAAATATCCTTTACTATTATGGTATAATGCAGCGAATAGTTGCATTTTTGGGGAAGGGCATGAATAAGTTAATGTCAGTATCAGGAGCTGAAGCACTTTCTAATGTGGCGAGCGCTTTTGTAGGTCAGATTGTAGCTCAAATAATGATTAAACCTTATTTGCCTAAATTAACTCGTTCTGAGCTTCTTGCTTCAATGTCAGGAAGTATGGCTTGTATTTCAGGTGCATTGATGCCTATATATATCGGTATGGGGGTTCCGGCACAGTATATTCTTGCTTCATCTATTATGGCGGCTCCGGGGGCTTTGGTTATATCAAAAATTGTTTATCCTGAAGTTAATACTCCTGAGACCAGTCAGAATTTCCAAGTAAATTATAGTAAAAGGAAAAGAACTCATGCAAATATATTTGATGCTATTTCAGCCGGCGCTTCAGAAGGTATGAAGGTTGCTATAAATGTTATTGCAATGATTTTGGCATTGGTTGCTTTGGTTGCGATGATTGATTGGATTCTGGGATTGTTTGGAATTTTTATAGTTAAATATTTACATATCAACTCTTTTTTGGGCCTTGACTTTGCGCATTTGTCATTAAAGATGATTTTAGGTTTGTTTTTCTCGTTATTTGCATTTTTGATGGGAGTCCCTTGGTCTGATGCTGCTACTGTCGGTAGTTTAATGGGTACTAAACTTGTTTTAAATGAAATGGTTGCTTATGTTGATTTAACAAATTTGACTAATTCTATTTCTGAAAAAAGTTTCATGATTGCAAGTTTTGCACTCTGCAGTTTTGGGAATTTGGGTTCTGTGGCTATCCAAATAGGTGGGATTGGCGAGTTGGCACCAAACCAAAGAAAAAATTTAGCCCGTTTAGGGTTAACTTCTTTGATTTGTGGTACTCTAACTTGTTACATGTCGGCTGCTATTGCCGGTATATTATGGTAAATAGTCCTGCCAATTTTTATCCAGATTTTTTATAAATCTATGTGCGTCAATTACATCGTCATAGCTTATCGGAGCAGGACCTTGTTTAACCTTTAATGGTTCTTTTATTTCTATTTCCGAAAAACCTAAAAATGCTATCCCAAAATTTTTGCCGCAATGTTGACATTTTAATTGGGTTACAATTAGTCCATCTTCTTCTCGTTTTATTTCTATTGAATTCTCATCGAATTCGGACTTGCATTGCGAACAGCATAAATTGCTTAATAATTTTCCTAAATTCTTTTTCATATTATCCTCATTATTATATCAAAATTTTTCTTTATTTTCATAAAATTATGTTATTTTTTTATTCCACGAGGGAATAATATATTTGTGACTAAAGGAGATCTTGTCATGGAAGCTATTAATTTAATTCTGTTTGGTTTTATCGTTTATACTGCGCTTATCGTAGTACCCAGCATTTGGGAAGAATTAACCACTGAAGGATAAAACTTCTAAAATCTAAGACGAAAAAGTCACGACGGTGTTCCGTCGCCAAGTATGAGAGAATGGTCTTAATAAAGTGTTTAATGTACGTTTATTTAGTTAGGCGTACGCTGTGGAGTGCAAAATTTTCTTAGTGCATTCCAATGCCACATCTGTTACAAAGTCCATATCTTCTTTTGTAATTATTAATGGCGGATTAAAATATATTACATTACCAAGTGGTCGGAGCAGGACACCTTTTTCTAAAGCCAGTTTATATATTTGGTAACCTATTCTTAACTTGTCGTCAAAAGGTTCTTTTGTTTTTTTATCTTTCACCAGTTCAATCGCATTAATAAGTCCTATACTTCTGACTTCACCAACATTTTCCAGTGATAAAAATTTGTCTTTTATCATTTTTGTAAAATACTTAGATTTTTCATTTGCATTTTTAATGATATGATCTTGTTCCAGAATATTTAACACTTCTATAGCTGCAGAGCAAGCTAGAGGATTGCCACTGTAAGTGTGGCTGTGCATAAATGCTTTACCGTCGTTATATTCGGCATAAAATGCATCATAAATTTTTTGAGTAGTTATAAATAAAGCCATAGGCATATATCCTCCGGTAAGTCCTTTAGATAGACACATTATATCAGGAGATATACCGGCATGCTCACAAGCAAACATTTTACCTGTTCTTCCGTATCCTGTTGCTATTTCATCTGCTATTAAATGAACATTGTATTGGTTACATAATTTGCGTAATTTTTTCAGGTATAGTGGTGGATATACCTTCATTCCTGCAGAGCCTTGTAATAATGGTTCTACAAGTATTGCAGCGGTTTCGTCACCATAGTTTTTAAAAATTTCTTCGGCATGTGAAAAGCATTCGCAAGAACAATTTTCACGGCATTTCCCGTATTTGCAGCGAAAACAATCAGGTCCATTTATTCTTATTATGTCGAGCAGGATAGGTTTGTAAATTTCAGAATATAAATCTACTCCTCCGACTGAAAGTGCACCTATTGTTTCCCCGTGGTACGCATCAGATAATGCCATAAATCTTTTTTTCTGGGGATTCCCAGTTTGATAATGATATTGAAAACTTACTTTCATTGCGGCTTCTATTGCAGATGAACCGTTATCGGTAAAGTTGAATTTGCAAAGTCCTTTCGGCAGATGTGGTAAAAGTTTTTCACATAGTGTTATTGCTGTTTTATGGCTAAAGTTAGCAAATATAACATGTTCCAGTTTATCAATTTGTTTTTTAACAGCATTATTTATTCTTGGATTACAGTGTCCGAGAAGATTACACCACCAAGAACTTACAACATCAACATACCGTTTCCCGTTAATGTCGTAAAGGTACATCCCTTTACCTTTTTCTATGATTATAGGAGGCAGATCTTCGTAGTCTTTCATTTGCGAACAGGGGTGCCATATGTATTTTAAATCTTTTTTTGCCCAATCTGTCATATTTATATCTCCTCAAATAGTGCTGGTATTTCATTATTTGTTATATTAATTTCCGGTTCATTTTTGCGCACAGTTGCTATAACCTTTATCCCGGTAAGATATTCTATGCTTTCTTTGTTATCTCGGTGCATGATCTCTTTATTATCGTAATTATTTAAAATTATTCCCTTTATTTTGATATTACATTTTTTCGCATATTCAACTGTTAGAAGTGTTGAATTGATTGTGCCCAGACCTGCATCTGCTACCAGTATAATATTTATACCAAGTTCTTTTATTAGATCACTCATTAATACAATGGGGTCTAAGCACAAAGGACATGTAATTCCTCCGGCACCCTCTGTTACTATATAGTCGTATTGTTTCTTTGTATTGTTGAAATCTTGAATGATTTTATTAGTATTAATGTTGCGGTTTTCTAATTTGGCGGCTAAATGAGGTGAAACCGGAGTTTCAAAAATATACGATGTACATTCCTCGGGCTTTTTATCCAGATGTGCTTGTTTAACTACGTAGTCGCAGTCGCCAGGTATAATTTCCCCGGAAATGTTTTCAGCACCGCTAAGCACAGGTTTGAAGTACCCGCAATTCATTCCCAGTTGTTTCATTTTTTTTACGATAAGAGCTGATATGTATGTTTTTCCTGTGTCAGTACCTGTTGCAGTAATAAATATCCCTTTTGTCATGATTTTTACTCCGTAAATAGACGGCGATAACGTTACGTTATCGCCGTCTTATTTTTTACTAAATTATAGTGCACCATCATAGAAATAATCATAATGTCTTACATCATCATAATTATTTATGTATTCGGCTTCAACTTCTTTCTGTACTTGAGGTACAACTTTTGCCGAAACTGATCGGTCTTTTAATAATTTATCAATGTTAGGTTCAAGTGTTAATTCAAAGTGAAAACGTCCGTATTTTCTATCGTATTCGTATGCAGTGTTGATTAACGGGTAACCCCAATACAGTCTTGCACTTAAATCGCCTGGTAATTGAATTCTAAGCCCCATACCAACAGAAGCCAGAAAATAACTGCCGCCGCCCATACCTACAAGATTACTATCCGTTCTTGCATCCGGAAATACACCTGCGTGGTCCGCAAATATTACACCTTGAACATATTTGCCCAAAAATGGGATTTTTTCTCCTGTTCTTGGACTTGTTATTTGTCTCGGTAAAAGTGGAAATATTAAATCCGCGCTTGTAAAATATCCGCTCTTACCAATCATTATACCTTCTGAATAACCTCTGACAGTTACTAGACCACCTACTTGGAATTGATCTATGTACGGAATATCTTTATTGTTTGGGATGATTTGATAATTACCTCTTATTTGAGCATAAACACCGTGTGAGAAATCATGTAACCTTAATAAACCTCCCGTGTATTTAAAATAACTGGATCTGCTGTCAAATATTGGAAATGCCATTGATGCATTTTGGTTTAAGTACCATATACCTTTTGGTGTGTCTTTTCTTAGATTTAAACCTAAATCAGCACTTGTTACCTGATCAAGTGGGAAGTAATATGACGAAAGTGGACCTAAGATATCCATTCCGGTGAATACTCGTTTGTAATTTAAAGAACCATATCCTTTAAGTTCAAATCCTTGAGATCTTTTTATAGGTTGAGTGTAGTACAAAGAGTAAAGGTATGATCTGGTATTTAAACCTAAAGGTGCATATTGTCCCCATTTAACTCTTGCAAAGGTTGAAGCATAGCTAAAACCTACTCTACCATCATATTTATTAACCGGAATGTTGTAATCAAAAAACGGACTCGTTGCTCCACCGCTAAAATATGCTCCGGCACTCATTCTGTCTCTGTATCCAAACAAGCTATCAGCAACTATCATTGGACCGCCACGAAGTTTACCTGTTTGATACCTGCCGGCATTATCCATTACTCCTATTATGTGAAATGGAAATTTCTCCTCTGCTGACAATTCTATATCTGTTGTACCAGTTTTTTCTCCAGCTTTTAAATTTGCCGTGAGTTTTACGCCTTCATTATATCTGTTAAAATCAAGTACATCTTTTTCTAATTTTACTATATCGAATAATTGGTGTTCATTGTCTGGAATTCTGTCCAAAATGTAATCCGATTTTGTCCATTTATTCCCTTCTATAGTTACCTTACCAATACGACTTTCTATTAAATCTATATATATAGATCCATTTTCAACTTGCTGCTCTGGTAAGTACGCTCTTGCTGTTACAAATCCTTTCTTTGCGTACAAGGTGTTAATTTCGTCAATCATTTGTTGAATATCAGTAATAAAAAGATTTTTGCCTGCATATTTAGATATAATAGGTGTTAGTTCTTCTTTTGTTAAAATTTCAGAAGGTGCTACTTCTATTGAATCTACATAAACACCTTTTGTCTCCAGTTCTTCTACTTTTGCTCGGATTACACCTCCTGTTGTTTCGGGTGCTCCTTTTATAATGGTGCTTTCGTTATTTTGCAGATTCCCATTTTCTCGTTGTTCTTGGTATTGTTGATAGTCTGTATTGACTTCTTGCCTTTGTTGTTCGTAACGTCTCGTATCAATATCATGCTTTATATTGGTACCAGCATCACGTTGAATCATATCCATAACTCCTTGAGGAATTATGTCTGCAGCTTTTGTGGATAGATTTACACAAAATAACGACGCCAATGTTAGTGCCGTCAGTAGTGAAATTTTTTTCCTATTTACCTTTTTCATTTTATTACCTTTGTCTTTGTCCAGTTACTATAATCCTCTTACTATAACAAGTGAACATAAAGTTTTTTTGTACTTTTATTACAATTTATTAACAAAAATTTATTTTTTACCAAAAAACAAATTCACCTGCTATTATTATAGTGTATTAATTATATCTTGTAAACAATATAACGAAAAATTAACGTACTAGTGTAGTTATATTACAGAAAATAGTGTATTTAGTGTAGAAAGGTTTATGTATGAGAAAAAGTTTTAATTTATTTGTTGTTTTGGGATTATTAGTGTCGTTGTTGTCTGTTAATTCAGTATTTGCAGCAGAGATAGCTTGTGTAGACGTGCAAAAGGTTGTATCATCTTCTTCTCAGGTAAAAGCTCTTAAAACTGAACAGCAGAAAAAAGCAAAGGAACTTGTTTCTTTTGTTGAAAAAGCAAGAAAAGAGGTTGCTGCAGTTTCAGATACTCAGAAAAAACAGGCTTTAGAAGAAAAGTACAATAAGGAGCTTGTCACAAAAAAAGAAAAAATGGATAAAGAATATGCAACAAAATTAAAATCAATAGAAACTTCAATTACGAAGGTAATTGCAGAGCAGGCTAAAGCAAAAGGTTATGATATGGTTATTACAAAAGGAATTGTTTTATACGGTGGTAATGATATAACTGATGATGTTATAAAAGCTATTAAGTAATTTATGATAAAATAAAAAAAGAGTCACATATGTGACTCTTTTTTTATTTTATGTTTCGGTAAGAATTTTCAAATTTATCAGTATATACAGTATGTAGAATTTTATGAGCTTTATGTGAATTAGGATACTCTAAATATTCTTGATACAACTTTTGAATTGACGGATTCATGTGAGACTTTCTTTTTTCAAGTTGAAAATCTTCTTTATAAAGCCCTTCAGCACGTTCAGCTTTTATTTTTGAATTATCACAGCTAGTCGGCTGACCTCCGCCATTAACACAACCTCCTGGACAAGCCATGACCTCTAACAGTTGAAACTGAGCATTACCTGATTTAATTTCTTTTATGGACTTTTCAGCTTCTTTTAATGTTGAAACAACTCTTACTATTAACTTGGTGCCTTTTATATCAATCTCAACATCTCGGGATCGGTTAGATGTACCTCTCAAAGGCTTGATATCAATGTCATTTAATACTTCTCCAGTGGCAAATTCGTATGCTGTTCTTACAGCAGCTTCTGCGACTCCGCCGGAAGCTCCAAAAATGGTTCCGGCACCTGAATATTCTCCAAATGGAGAATCATTATTTTCTCCCTCTAATGCGTTAAAATCTATTCCTGCTTCTCTAATCATTCTTCCAAGTTCTTTTGTTGTTAGGACGTAATCTGTGTCAGGACGATTGTTAGTCGTTAGTTCAGGACGTTTGCATTCATATTTCTTTGCTGTACAAGGCATTATTGCCACTATAGTCAAATTTTCTCTTTTTATGTTAAAGTACTTAGGTACAAGTTCAGCCAGAACAGGTGACAGCATTGACATAGGAGATTTACAGCTGGAAAGATGATTAAGCATATCAGGGTGATGGTCTTCCAAGTATTTAACCCAGGCAGGACAACACGATGTGAATAAAGGAAGATTTTGACCTGTTTTGAGTCTTTCCAAAAACTCTGTGGCCTCTTCCATTATCGTAAGGTCTGCACTAAAATTGGTGTCAAATATAAGATTAAACCCAATTTTACGTAATGCAGCATTCATAAGCTTGATGGTATTTTCACCCGGTGCCAAACCAAACATTTCACCCAAAGCAACCCTTGTTGCAGGTGCCATTTGTACAGCAACTGTTTTTTGTGGATTTGTAATCTCATTCCAGACAGATTCTATGTCTGATTTGATAGTCAACGCTCCTGTTGGGCACACTGCGGCACACTGCCCGCAATTTACGCAATCAACTTGCCCCAATGGTCTTCCATTCATTGGCTGTACTACAGTTCTGGAACCTCTGTTAGTAAAACTCAGAACTGAGTGCCCTTGAAATTCTGTACAGGCTCTCACGCAGGCTCCGCATAATATGCATTTGTTTGGGTCTCTTACTATTGAAGGTGAACTGTCATCTATTGGAAGATATTCTTCCTGAGGTTTTTCAGGATATCGAATCTTTTTAATTCCATATTCTTCTGAATATCTTTGCAATTCACAATCTCCCGATTTATCGCAAGTTAAGCATTCTTTATCGTGGTTTGCAAGCAAAAGTTCAAGTACCGTTTTCCTGATTCTTCTTGTCTTCTCGGTGTTAAGATGTACTCTTAATCCGTTTTCTGGAGGCATTGTGCAGGACGATTGTATACCGCGTCCTTCAATTTCTACAACACACATTCTGCAAGCTCCAAATGACGTTAAATCTGGTCTGTAACAAAATGTCGGAACATTCATACCTGCTTTTCTTATAACTTCAAGCAGATTTGGTTCATCTGTAAATTCAACTTCTTTTCCGTCTATAAACAATGTTTTTCTATCAGTCATTTTTATTCCTTCATTATTTTAATTCTATAGCCTTGAATGGACAGCTTTTTAGACATGCTTCACATTTTATACACTTGGTTTGATCTATGTGGTGAGGTTGTTTTACTGTACCTTCTATTGCTCCTACAGGACAAGTTCGGGCACACTTTGTACAACCTTTACAATTTTCCTCGTTTATTATTATTGTTTTCATTGCGGTACAAACTCCCGCAGGACATTTCTTATCGACTATGTGTGCTATGTACTCATCTCGAAAGTATTTTAAAGTAGATAGAACCGGATTCGGTGCTGTTTTTCCTAAACCGCATAATGACCCGTCCTTTACTGTATAGGCTAATTCTTCCAGTAAATCAAGATCTGCAAGTTCACCTTTGCCGGAAACTATTTTTTCAAGTATCTTCAGCATGTTCTTTGTACCCTCACGGCAAGGAACACACTTACCGCAGCTTTCATTTTTAGTAAAGTTCATAAAAAATCTTGCGACTTCTACCATGCAGGTATCTTCTGCCATTACTACTAATCCACCTGAACCTACCATGGCTCCTGCTTTAATGAGACTGTCATAATCCATTGGAAGATCAAGATGTTCCTCGGTTAAACATCCCCCTGAAGGACCTCCGATTTGAACGGCTTTGAATTTTTTCCCACCACGAATTCCTCCGCCTATGTCAAATATTATTTCACGTAATGTTGTTCCCATAGGCACTTCTATTAATCCGGTATTGTTTACTTCTCCCGTTAGTGCAAAAGTTTTTGTCCCTTTTGATGTTTCCGTTCCCATTTGGGCAAACCAGTCCGATCCGTTATTTATTATCACCGGTACATTTGCCAGTGTTTCTACATTGTTGATTAGGGTTGGTCTTCCAAACAATCCTTTATTAGCCGGAAATGGAGGTTTAGGACGTGGCATACCGCGCTCTCCTTCTATTGATGCCAGCAAGGCCGTTTCTTCACCACATACAAATGCTCCGGCTCCTTCTTTAATATGTAAATTAAATGAAAAATCACTACCCATTATGTTTTTTCCCAGATAATTTCTGGCTTCGGCATCTTTTATTGCTTTTTTTAATCGCTCAATTGCCAGAGGGTATTCAGCTCGGACATATATGTAACCTTCATCTGCTCCTATTGCAAAAGCTGCAATTGCCATTCCTTCTAATAGCTTGTGCGGGTCGCCCTCCATAATGCTTCTATCCATAAATGCACCAGGATCGCCTTCATCTCCGTTGCATACTACATAGGATTTTCCACCCTTGTTTGCGGCTGTAAATCTCCACTTCTTGCCTGTCGGAAATCCTCCTCCGCCTCTGCCGCGTAGACCTGATTTTTCTATTGTTTCAATTACTTTGTCCGGTTCGTTTGCTTCCAATACCTTGGATAACGCTTCATATCCTCCTACTGCTATGGCTTCATCTATGCTTTCTGCATTTATGTTGCCGCAGTTTTTTAATGCTGTACGATTCTGTTTCGCGTAAAAATTTATATCTTCATCTTTGTGTATATGTTGACCTGTTTGGGGATCTTTATATAGTAGTCGTTCTACTGGTTTACCACCCCTTATATGTGTTTCGTATATTTCTTCTACATCTTTGTATCGTACTTTTACGTAGGTTACATGTTTATCTGGTATGCTTACCAGTACCCCCTGTTCGCAAAAACCGTGACAGCCTGTTGGGACTATTGTCATTTTGTCATATTCCGTTAGCACGGATACATCGGCCCCTAATTCTTTAAATCTTTCCATTACTCCCAACGAACCGTTTGCTACACATCCTGTACCAGCACATACAAGTACTCGTAAACCTTGTGATTTAATTCCTTCCTGTGCTTTCTTTTGTTCTTGTTTTATGTCTATACTTAAGCTGGTTTTTTCCATATTATGATTCCTCTTTTAAAAGTGTATCGATTACTATGTTTATTGCATCGGTCGTCATTTGAGGATATACCTTCCCGTTTATTACAACTACTGGCGCAAGACCGCAGGCACCTAAACAGCTGACTGTTTCCAATGAAAATAAGCCATTTTCGCTTGTTAATTGATCTTCCTTAAGGTTTAGTTTTTTCCTTATCGCATTTAATACGGGCATCGAACCTCGTACGTGACAAGCAGTTCCATCACACACTTTTATTTCAAATTTCCCTTTTGGTTCCAATGAAAATTGTGCATAAAATGTTGCTACTCCGAATACCGTTGCCGGAGATAAACCGTCTAATTTCGTCCCCACGTATATCATTGCTTCTTCCGGTAAATACCTGTATTCTTCTTGGATTTTTTGTAAAATTGCAATTAAGTTGGATTTCTTGTATTCGTAGTAGTTCAAAATCTCATCCAGCTTATTTGTACTTACTTTGCGTGAATTGATTGTGTTCATATTAACTCCTGTCTCGGCTATCACGACGCAGCCCTACGTATATTATTGCACGTTACTTTTTTAAAAGCAAGATCTTTTGTTTACAATATTTTATTGCAGTATTCATTAATTGGACATTCTCCGCATTTTGGGTTTATTGGTTTGCATACATTTTGACCATGTGTTACCAGTAATGAATTGATATCCAGCCAGTATTTTTGTGGTAATTTATCCCTTAATGCAAATTCTGTTTCCTCTGGATTTTTTGTGGTTACGTAGCCTATTCTGTTTGTTATTCTGTGTACGTGTATATCTACACATATTGCTGGCTTCTTAAAGCCTTCACTTAGCACTAAATTTGCTGTCTTTCGGCCTACTCCTTTGAATCTTAAAAGTTCTTCTATTGTTTCAGGTACTCTTGAATTATACTTGCTTACAAGTTCTTTTGATATGTCTATTATTTGTTTTGCTTTATTGGTGTAAAAACCTACTGGATATATTGCCTTTTCTAGTTCTTCAATTTTTACTTTTGTAAAATCTTCCGGTGTCTTCCCCAGTTTAAGCATTCTTAGTGTTGCTGGATACGTCGTTTTGTCGTTTGTTCTTAGGCTTAATATGCAAGATATAAGTACTAAAAATGGATCATTGAAATTTGCCATGAGTTTTACAAAATCGCTTTGAGGTTGTTTTGCTTTTTTTAAATTGTCTACTATTTTTTCAATTTCTATTTTTCTTTTCATCCAGTAAACTTTCAATATCTAAGCTGGTTTTTAATTTGAGTGCATATATATTATCTTTATCAAATCTTAGTAATTTTACAGCATCTTTTTCGGTGGTTATTATATCTCCTTCTATATCTACCAAATCTATTGGTGTATATTGATGATGATCGTCAAAGGCTATTGATTTTTTTATTTGAAATCCTGTTAAAAAATCGAAAAATTGTTGTGGTTGACCTATAGCACAAATAGCGGTTGCTGAAACACCTTCCTCAAGATGTTCTCCTGTTTTTATATTATATATGTAATCTGGCTCACTATAACATACTAATGTTTCTAT